>JADLHC010000098.1 GCA_020849035.1 Planctomycetia bacterium | reverse complement strand
GGAGACCCCGGACGACATCGCCGAGTTCGCCGGTCCCGCGGCGGAGCTCAAGGACGGGAAAATCGGCCTGGCGCGCCTGCTCGTGCTCGTCGGGTTCGCCTCCTCCAACAGCGACGGCCGCCGGCTGATCGAGCAGGGCGGGCTCACCGTCGACGGGGAGAGGGTCGCCGACCCCGGCCCGTTCTCCCCCCGGGCGGGACAGATCCTGCGGGCGGGGAAAAAGAACCGCTTCGTGAAGCTCAAGGTCTAGCCGGATTTCCCGAAAGGAGAGGCCCCGGGCGGACCTCTCTGGGGCGTGGACCCCGAACTGCTAGAATCGAAGCCCATGCCTGTCGCGGTCACCTGCTCCGCCTGCAACGTTGCGCTCGAAGTGGACGTCGAGCACCTGGGCTGGCGCGTGCGCTGCCCGAAATGCGAGGCGATCTTCGTCGCGCGGTCTCCCGGTGCGGCGACGCCGGTCCCGGCCGGGGGCCCTTCCTCGCCGTACGCCCAGACCTGGACCCCTCCCGGAGGGTGGGCCGGTGCGCCCTCTCCCCCGCCGGCCCTGTCGGCGGTGGCCTCTCCGGCCTCTCCTCCTGTCCCGCCGGCGACTCCCGGCCAGGCCGCCGTCGCGGCCCCCACGGGTTCGTTCGACGAGATCTTCTGTGCCCCTATCCCTGCTCCGCCGGGGGCGCCGATGGCGAAGGGGGCGAAGGGGGCGTTCGTGCTGGGGATCCTGTCGCTGGCGTGCTTCCACCTGCTGACGGGGGTCCCGGCGATCCTGGTGGGCTACAAGGCGCGGCATCGCGTCCGCGCGTCGGGGGGGCAGCTCGCCGGTGACAATCTGGCGCTGGCGGGGATGATCATGGGCGCGATCGGCATCCTGCTGACGCTGACGGACGGCTGGACACCCTGGTCGCTGGTGAACGTCTTCAGGGACCCGATCAAGGTCGAGTACAAGGACGACCGCCCTCGCAAGGAACGCAACGCGCCCGAGAGCCAGCCTTCGGAACGGAGATAACCGATGCCCGTCAACGTCCACTGCGATCACTGCGGCCAGGCCCTGCAGGTGATCGAGGAGCACGAGGGGAAGCAGGTGCGGTGTCCGAAATGCTACCAGGTCTTCGTGGCGAAGGTGGCGCCGGCTGCGGTGGCGGTTCCGGCGCCGCCCGACCAGGGGGCCGCCTTCGCGCCCTCTCCTGCGCCGCCCCAGGGGGGAGCCCGGTTCTGCCCGCACTGCGGCCAGTCCCTCCCCGCCGTCGCCGGCTTCTGCCCCTCCTGCGGCAAGGCGCCCGCCGCTCCGCCGGATCCCGGTGCGGGCGCCCCCGCCTTCGCGCCGTCGTTCGCGCCGGCGCCCTATGCGGCTCCGCCCGCGACCAACGGGCTCGCGACCGCTTCGCTCGTCCTCGCAATCGCCTCGTGGGCCTGCCTGGGCCCGCTCGCGGGCATTCCCGCCGTCATCTGCGGCCACGTCGCCCGCGGCCAGATCCGCGCCAGCGCCGGGACCCAGACCGGCGAGTCGCTCGCCCTCGTCGCGCTGGTCATCGGCTACCTGAATACGCTCCTCTGGTGCGGCTACATCGGGTTCTTCGGGATCATCGGCGCCTCCGGCGGGAAGTTCCCGTAGCCTCCCGCCGGCCCGCCAGAACTCCCAGCATCGCGGCGTGGACGCGGCCGTTCGACGCGACGATCTCGCCGCCGAACAGGTCCAGCGGGCGCCCGCGGTAGTCCGTCACCGTCCCGCCCGCCTCCTCGACCAGCACCATCCCCGCCGCCACGTCCCACGCCTTCAACGACGCCTCCCAGAACCCGTCGAAGATCCCGCACGCCACGTACGCCAGGTCCAGCGCCGCCGCGCCCGGCCGTCGCACCCCGCGCGCCGCCAGGCAGAACTCGCCGAACGCGCGGAACTGCCGCAGAACCGCCCGGCGGGGCGCGCGCGCGCCCTTGCTGGAGTCGAGAAGCGCCGACGAGAAACCCGTCGCGAGGAGCGCCTGGGACAGGGGCGCGCGCCGCGACACCGAGATGCGCCGGCCGTTGCGCGTCGCACCGCGCCCCCGCGCCGCCGCGAACATCTCGTCCTGCACCGGGTCGTAGATCGCCCCCGCCAGCACCTCCCCTCCCCGCTCCAGCGCGACCGAGACGTCGTAGTACGGCACGCCGTGCGCGAAGTTCATCGTCCCGTCGAGCGGGTCCACGATCCACCGGTACTCCGCGCCGGCGCGGCTCCCGCCCTCTTCGCCGAGGAATCCGTGTGCGGGGAAGCGCCTCGCAAGGTAGCCCATGATCGCGCGCTCGGAAGCGCGGTCGGTCGCCGTGACGAGGTCCGTCTCCCCCTTGAACGCCACCGCGTGGGCGCGCCGCCCGGCCCGGCGCACGATCCGGCCGCCAAGCCGCGCCGCCTCGACGGCGGCCTCCAGGAACTCCGAAGGACAGCGCATGCCCGATTATCCCCCGCCCCGCCCGTCTCCGCACGCTTCCGGCCCGCGCCCGTTGGCTTTTCCGCGCCGATGCGCTTCAATGCCCCCGTGAATCCCCACTCCCGCAGGATCTTCCGCGAGCTCGAGGCCGTCCTCGAGGACATCCCCGGCGACCTCATCGACCGCCTGGCTGCCGAGATCGCAGGCGCCGAGCGCGTCTTCGTCGCCGGCGAAGGCCGCTCCGGCCTCATGGCCCGCGCCTTCGCGTCCCGCCTCGTCCACCTCGGACTCCGCGTCCACGAGGCCAGCGGAATCACCTGCCCCCGGATCGGCCCCCGCGACGTCATCGTGGCGTGCAGCGGAAGCGGAGAGACGCGCACGACCCTGGAGAAGATGCTCAGCGCCCGCGAGGTCGAGGCGCGCGTCGTCCTCGTCACCGCCAATCCGGACACGCGTTTCGCCGACGCCGCCGACCTCCTCCTTCACATTCCCGCGCCCGTCGCGCCCGCCCGCATCCGCAAGGACCTCGCCAGCGCCCAGCCGCAGAGGTCGCTCTTCGAGCAGGCTCTCCTCGTCGTGCTCGATTAGACGGTGCTGAAACTGATGGAGAAGCTGAAGGTGAAGCGGGAGGACATGGCGAACCGGCACACGAACCTGGAGTAGGCCGCGCTAGTTGTCCATGCCGACCGGGTACTCCGGCCCGTGGAACATCTCCGCCGCCTTCTTCGCGTCCTTCTTCGACGGCGGCTTCTCCTTCGGCTCCGTGCGCTCCTGGATCTTCTGGATGTGCACGTCGAAGACCGGCGCTTCGGGCAGGTCGGCGATGTCCTTCATGCGCTGCCGCAACAGGGAGCGGATCTTCTCGGTCAGCTCGGGCACGCTGACGCCCTCCCAGGTGGAGCAGGAGGCGAAGACGTGAACCGGCTTGGCGGGGTTATGCCGCTCCTTGTAGACCGAGATGCGGACGTCCTCGACGTCGTGGATCTCGCGGGCGGCGCGGGCCAGGGAATCTTCCACCGCCCCGATCGCGATCGAGACCTGGCCCTCGGCCGTGGCGAACTCGAGGTGGGTGGCGTACTTGGAGAAGAGGAAGTTGACAGTGACGAAAAGGACGTTGAAGAGGATGAGGTAGACGGCGACGACGACGGCGGCGACGCGTGGCCAGAGCCCGAGCGGGGCGATGAACTCGGTCGCGGTCACGAGGTGGGCGGGAGTGAGGACGTTGACCGCCCAGAGCAGCGCCCCGGCGGCGGCCGCGGCGGCGACAAGGCCGTCCAGGACGAGCAGGGGGAGGCGGAAACGTTCCACGGTGCTTGCCTCGGAGATGGCGTGAGGAGACCCCCAGTTTAGCCCTGACCGCCCGGACGCCTCAAGCGAAAAGCGCGGCTACTTCTTCGCGAAGTACCCTTCCACGAAGTTCGTGTCCACCTGGCCGCGGATGAAGTGCGTGTGGCCGAAGATGTCCATGTGGAGGGGGATCGTCGTCTTCACGCCCTCGACGACGATCTCTTCGAGCGCGCGGCGCATGCAGGTGATGGCCTCCTGCCGCGTCGGGCGGTGGACCATCAGCTTGCCGACCATCGAGTCGTAGTTCGGCGGGATCTGGTAGCCCGTGTACACGTGGCTGTCCCAGCGCACCCACGGGCCGCCCGGGGCGAAGAAATTGGTGATCTTCCCGGGGCATGGGCGGAAGTTGTGCTCGGGGTCCTCGGCGTTGATGCGGCACTCGATCGCCACCCCGGTCCACTTCACGTCCTCCTGCCTGATCGAGAGCTTCTCCCCTGCCGCGACGCGGATCTGCTCGCGGACGAGGTCGACGCCGGTGACGAGCTCGGTGATGCCGTGCTCGACCTGGATGCGCGTGTTCATCTCGATGAGGTAGTACTTGCCGCTCGGGTCCAGGAGGAACTCGACGGTGCCGGCGCTCCAGTAGCCGGCGGCCTTCGCGAGCTTCACCGCGGCCGCGCCCATCTCCATCCGCAGCGCGGGGCTGACGACGGGGCTCGGCGTCTCCTCGACGAGCTTCTGGTGCCGTCTCTGGAGCGAGCAGTCCCGCTCGCCGAGGTGGATCATGTTCCCGTGCTTGTCGCCGATGACCTGGATCTCGATGTGCCGCGCGCGCTCGATGTACTTCTCGATGAACACGGAAGCGTCGCCGAAGGCCGCGCCGGCTTCCGCCTGCGCGCTCATGAGGCCGCTGACGAGGCTTACGTCGTTGTGGGCCTGCCGCATCCCGCGCCCGCCGCCGCCCGCGGCCGCCTTGATCATCACGGGGTACCCGACTTCCCGCGCGACCTTGATCGCCTTCTCTTCGCTGTCGATCACCTCGCTTCCGCTCACCGTCGGCACTCCCGCCTTCTTCGCCAGCTCGCGGCAGCGCGCCTTGTTCCCCAGCATCCGGGTCGCCTCGGGGGGCGGGCCGATGAACTCGATGTTGCAGGAGGCGCAGACCTCGGCGAAGTGCGAGTTCTCGCTGAGGAACCCGTAGCCGGGGTGGATCGCCTCGACGTCGGAGACTTCGGCGGCGCTGATGATGCGGCTGATGTCGAGGTAGGACTTCGCCGCGGGGCCCGGCCCGATGCAGATCGTCTCGTCGGCGTACTTGAGGTAGGCCGCGTCCCTGTCCGCCTCGGAATAGACGCAGACCGTGCCGATGCCGAGGTCCTGGCACGCGCGGATCACGCGAAGCGCGATCTCCCCGCGATTGGCGATCAGGATCCGGTTGAACACCGCTCTACGCGTCCTTCCGGATGAGGAAGAGCGGCTGGTTGAACTCGACGGCCTCGCCGTTGTTCACCAGGATCGCCTCGATCGTCCCCTCCACCTCGGCCTTGATCTCGTTCATCACCTTCATGGCCTCGATGATGCAGAGGGTCTTCTCGGCGTTCACCCGCTCGTTCACCTCCGCGAACGGAGGCGTGCCCGGCTTCGGCGACCGGTAGAACGTCCCGACGAGCGGGGACTTCACCTCGACGACGTCCTTCCGGGAAGCCGCCGCCGCGGGGGCGGCGGCCGGCGCAGGCGCCGCGGCGGCCGCGGGCGCCGCCGATACCCCGATGGGCATCGGCACCATCACCCCGCCGGGAGCCGTGTTCCTCTCGTGCTTCCGCAGCCGGACCTTTTTCCCTTCTTCCTCGACCTCCAGCTCGCAGAGGTCGTTGTCGTTCATCAGCGACAGCAGCTTCTTGATCCCGTCGACGTCCATCGGCGGACCCGCACGCATGTGAAGAGGCGGAATTTTAGGGGGGCGGGGGCGGCTTGGCTACAGATTGTGCCGTGGGGCGGAGCCTAATCCTTCCAGACGCCGCCGCGGAGCATCCCCGCCGCGTGGGGGTCGACGAGGAAAACCTCGTCGGAGCCTTCGAGGACGGCGTACATGGTGTTGCCGGGGCCGTCGCTGCCCACGAGGAACACGCGTTCCTTCGCGTTGCTGGCGCGGCCGGGATCGGGAATGAGGCGGATCTTCCAGGCCGGCGCACCTGCGAGCCCTGTTTCGGGCGCATCCTTCGCGACCGGCAGCCACGTCTCCGCGATCATGCCCGCCCAGAGCACGTTCAGGCGGCTCATCTTGTCCGAGTCGAGCGCCTTTCCGCCCGCGACCGGCGAGGTGGACGTCCACACCCGCCCGTTGAACTCCGCCTCCACCCAGATCACCCCGTTGCGGTCGGTGATGGAGACGGTCTTCACCTGAAGCGGGATGAGGTCGGTCGGGACGGCGGGGTCGCGGAAGAAGTGCGGTCCGGGGGCGACGTGGTCGTGGAGGGAGGTCGTGAAGGCGCGCACGACGCGGTCGGGGTCGGAGGTGCGGATGAAGGTGTCGGTGCCGTCGGACCAGATCCGGGCGGAATGCTCGACGGTCCCCCACCGGAATGTGAGGGTCGGGGCCCCGGCGGGCGGCTGGGCGGTTCCGCCGGACGCGGCCGGGGCCTGCGCCAGCTCCTTGAGCAGGCTGTCCACGCGGGCAGGGGCGAAGCGCGTCAGGATAGCCGGGCGGATGACCGACCAGGTTGCGCCCTGCCTCTGGACCTCGTACGGCACGCCGCCCGTCGCGACCACCGCGTCGGCCTCCGCGAGCGGCCAGGGCAGGGCGCGCGATGCCCGGAGCGCGGCCGGAAGGGGGGTGAGCAGGTCGAGGAGCTGGGGGGTCATCGTCCCGATGTCGTCCGGGTACTCGCTCGTCTCGGCCCACCGACGGTCGTCGCCCTCCTTCACGGGAGCGCCGACAAGAACCCTGATCGACCGCCCCTCCAGTTCGATGTCGAACGATGCAAAGGGGGGCTCGAATCCGAAGTCGGCCCGGGAGCCGGCGGGGCGCGGGGCGAACGTCTCGGTCTGGGCTCCGGCGAGCCGTACGGTCCACTCCTCGACAGTCGCCGGATCGCCGAGGTCCTCGGCCTCGCCGGAGAGGCGCCAGCCGCGCCCCTGCCGCACCACGCGCACCAGCTTCTCCCCTGACCTGTACGCGATGGACTTCGTGGAGCGGTAGTCGAAGCGGCAGAAGCCGGTGTCGCGAAGGGACTCGGGGGAGCGGTCGAACGCGGCTGCGACGGCCTTCGGGAGGGTGAACACCTCGGAGGGCTGGCCGGGGCGGCGCGCGTAGACGCGGTCGCCGGCCCCCACGTCCTTCCCGAAGGCCACGGCGGCGGTCTTCCCGCTTCCGGCCGCGAGGGTCACGACCAGCCGGGGCGCGTCCAGCCCGTGCACCGCGGCCTCGGGCGCCGCCGTCCCGGGCGGAAGGGGGCTTCCTTTCTCCATCGGGTCGACCGAGCGCAGCAGGATCATGACCGCCGTCGTTCCCGCGGGCCACGCGTGCGGCTCGGTCAGCCTCCAGGTCGCCCCGTCCTTCTTCAGGGAGATCCTCTTCCCGTCCCGCGCCACGTCGATGCCGACGACTTCGTCTCCGCCGAACGGGAAGATCTCGACGGGCTCGCGTTCGGCGGACGCGCCGGGATCGCCGCGTTGGAGTTCGGTCCACACGACGACTCCGACGGCCGCGCCGATGGCGAGGAGCAGGAGCGTGGTCCGGCGCATGCCTTTCACTGCGATCTCCGGGTCATGAACATGGTGAAGCCGAAGGCCAGGGCCAGCAGGGGGAGGAGGAGGACGCAGACGCGGAAGACGTAGGACTCGGATTTTTCGGAGAGGATGAGCGTCCGGTCCTCGGGGACTTTCGGGTCGAGGGAGATCAGGTACTCCTGCCGGGCCAGCCAGCGGACGGAGTTGAGGAGGAGGTCCCACGACCGGAGTTCCGGCTGCAGTCCGTTCGCCTGGCCGGTCGAATCGCCTATGACGACGACGCGCATGTCTTCCGGCGCGGTCGATCCCTTCATGCGTCCGCTCACCGCCGCGGCGACCGTCAGGGGGCCCGGGGCATCGCGGTTGGGCGTCATCTCCCGGTCGCGCGGGTAGTCCATCTCCCCCCACCCGTTGCTCCCGCAGCGGGCGAGCTCGGTGACGGTCACGCCCTCCGGGGCCGCGTCCTTGTCCAGGAGCAGCGAACACGTCCCGACCACCGAGACCTGCTTCTCCGTGTCGAACTTCTGCGTCACGGGGTGGCGTCCGAAGCCGGACAGGAAGAACGTCCCGGGGTCCTTCTTCCGCTGCATGCCGCCAGGCACCGGCACGTACATCTCGGGCGCGTTCTCCGCATCCATGACGAAGTCCACCTGCGGCTTCACGCCGAGGCCGCCGAGGAACCGGTACAGATTCGGCAGCGGGCGGTCGAACATCTCGGGTCCCGAGTCGAGCGTCACGAGGATCCGGCCGCCGGCCGCCAGGTGCGTCTGCAGCGCCGTGATCTCGCCCTCGTTGAAGTCGCGCTTCGGACCCGCGACGACGACGACGTCGACGTCCTGGGGAACGTTGGCGCCGGGGGGAAGCGGGAGAATGCGGGGCGTGTACCCCTCGCGCTGCGTCAGGATCGCGTGCGCGAACGCTCCCCACTCCCCGGGCCCCTCCATGTCCTGCGGCGAAGACTCCTGGTGCCCGGTCGTGAACGCCAGCACCATGGCCTTGTCCTGGGAGAGCACCTGAAGAGTGGAGGTCACGATCGCCTCGCCGTTGAACGACGTCAGCTTCGGCGCCCCCCGCGGTCCCATGTCGTCCCACCGCTGCCCGAAGAACTCCCGGAGGTTGACCACGCGCTCGCGCTCGCCGCGCTTGAACACGACGTCGTTCAGCGCGATCTGCGACCGTATGTCGTGCTTCTTCTTCGCGGCGTCGACTCCCCCACCCCCGACGCTGGCCACCGGCACAAG
>JADLHC010000097.1 GCA_020849035.1 Planctomycetia bacterium | reverse complement strand
GGTCTCAACGGCATCGACCGGACCGCCACCGTTCACGACCTCCATGCCGGCCGCACGTCGGCGGGCTACCTCGTCGACCTCCGCGGCAAGAACGGCGAGGCGCGGCCCGGCGAGCCGGTCGTTCTGACCTTCAAACACCGCTGGTTCCGCGAGGAGATCCGCGCCGAACTCACGACGGACGCCCAGGGCCGCATCGCCCTCGGGGCGCTGGACGGCATCGCCTGGTTCCGGGCCCGGGACGCGGCCGGGACGGAGCGCACCTGGCCCGTCGCGCGCGGCGCCTGCTCGCGGCCGGAATCGCTCCACGGCCGCGCCGGCGACACGCTCCGCGTGCCGCTGGCCGAGGCCGGCGGGGCCGACGCCACCCCGGCGGCCTCTCTTCTGGAGGTTCGCGGCGGCCACTTCGTGAAGGACTGGCGCGGATCGCTGGCGACCGCCGGCGGATTCCTGGAGCTTCGCGGACTGCCGCCGGGCGACTATTCGCTCTTCCTCAAGCCTGAGGAGACCGAGATCCGGGTGCGTATCACCGCCGGCGAGGCCCGCGACGGCTTCGTCCTCTCCCCCCGGCGCGCGCTGGAGATCCCGCGGCTGGCACCGCTCCAGATCACGGCGGTCGAACCGGCGGCCGGCGAGATTGTCGTCCGCCTCGCCAACGCCACACCTTTCACCCGCGTCCATGTCTTCGGCGCCCGATACCTGCCGGCGTACGACGTCTTCGCGCATCTCGGCTACTCGGGCACGCCCGGTCTCCGGCAGCAGCCCTGGACGCCGGCGCGCACATTTTACGAATCCGGCCGCGACATCGGCGACGAGTATCGCTACATCCTCGACCGGCAGTCCGCCCGGAAGTTCCCCGGCAACATGCTCGACCGTCCCGGCCTGCTGTTGAACCCGTGGGCCCTGCGCGACACCGAGGCGCTGGCGGAAGCCCTTCGGTCCGGTGGCGCGTACATGGGCGGCGAGGGCGGCCGTGGCACGGCGGGCGGCATCGGCGCCGCGTCGGCGACCTCTGCGCTGGCGCCGGCCGCCGCGTCAGCCTCGCTCGACTTCCTCAAGACCCCCGCGGCGGTCCTCGCGAACCTGAAACCGGACAAGGACGGCATCGTGCGCATTCCGCGCGCCGCGCTGGCGGGCCACCCGCACGTGCGCATTGTCGCCGTCGACCCGACCGCCACCGTGCTCCGTCACGTTGCCCTCGAGGATTCGCCGATCGAGTCCCGCGAACTCAGGCTGGCGGGCGGTCTGGATCCCGCCAAGGCCTATGCCGAACAACGGATCGTCACTTCCGTCCCGGCCAAGGGGACCCTGACGGTCGCCGACGCGGCCACGGCACGGTTCGAGACGATCGATACCGTCGCCAAGGCCTTCCGCCTGCTGTCGACGCTCGGCGGCAACGCCACGCTGACGGAGTTCTCCTTCATCACCCGCTGGCCCGATCTGCCGGCGGCGGAAAAGCGGACTCTCTACTCGAAGCATGCCTGCCACGAACTCAGCTTCTTCCTGTCGCAGAAGGATCCGGAGTTCTTCCGCACCGTCATCGCCCCGTACCTGCGGAACAAGAAGGACAAGACGTTCATGGACCTCTGGCTCCTCGGCGCCGACGTGAACCCCTATCTCGAGCCGTGGCGGCTGGGCCGGCTCAACGCCGTCGAGCGGATCCTGCTCGGGCGCCGGATCGCGGACCAGGGATCCGCCATCGCGCGCGACACGCGCGAGCGCACCGACCTGATCCCGCCGAACATCGAGGACTTCAGGCTCCGCTTCGACACCGCGGTCCAAACCGGCGATCTTGAGACCGGCGGCGTGAAGCAACAGCTCGAGCAGGAACGCCGCAAACAGGTCGACGGACTCGCCAAGTCGCTTCCCGAAGCCAAAGCCGCCTTCGCCGCGTCGCCTCCCGCGCCCGCGTCCGCCGGACCCGGTTTCGGCGGCTATGCTGCCAGGAACCGCATGGCCGTCAACGGGATGGAAGCCGATGCAGCAGAACTGAAGGCCGGAGCCGTGGCCAAGCTTGAGCGCCGGGCCCTTCTCCGCGACGAGGATCCGGGGGCCGCCGATCGCGCTGCGGATGCAAAGCCGCAGGAGAAGGGCAAGTCGGACGCGGGGGTGGAAATGCTGTACCTCCGGACCGATAAGGACGCACGACAGTCCGCGCGCCGCTTCTTCCAGAAGCTCGACCAGACCAAGGAATGGGCGGAAAACAATTACTACAAGCTTCCCATCGAGCAACAGCTCGCGGACCTTGTGACCGTCAACGAGTTCTGGGCCGACTATGCCGCGCACGACGGCAAGACGCCCTTCCTGTCGAAGTGGTTTCCGCAGGCCACGCGCAACTTCACCGAAAGCATGTTCGCCCTCGCCGTGCTGGACCTTCCCTTCAAGGCCGGCGCGCACGTCGAGAAGCTCGACGGCCTCCGGTACGTCCTCGAGGCCGCCTCCCCGCTGGTCGTGTTCCATCGCGAGATCCGAGAGGCCGCCCGGTCGGACGAACCCGCGGGCGTGCTCGTGGCGCAGGGCTTCTTCCGCGCCGACGACCGCTACCGGCACGAGAACAACGAGCAGTTCGACAAGTTCGTGACCGAGGAATTCCTTCCGGGCACCGTCTACGGCGCGCAGGCGATCCTGACGAATCCGACCGGGAACCGCCAGAGGCTGCAGGTACTGCTCCAGATCCCGGTCGGCGCGATCGCGGTCTCCGGCGGACTCCCGACCCGGGGCATCTATGTGGATCTGGAACCCCACGGCACGCGGACGATCGAACACTTCTTCTACTTCCCGGCCGTCGGCAAGTACGCGCACTATCCGGTGACGCTCGCCCGCAACGACAAGGTCGTCGCCGGTGCGGCACCGTTCGCATTCAACGTCGTCGCGCAGTTGACGAAGGTCGACAAGACCTCGTGGGCGTGGCTTTCCCAGAACGGCTCGCCGGAGGACGTTCTCGCGTTCCTCGGCGGCGCCAACCTGCACCGCCTGAACCTCTCCGAGATGGCCTGGCGCATGAAGGACGCCGCCTTCTTCCGGAAGGCCCTCGCCCTGCTCGGCGCCCGGCATGTCTACGACCCCACGCTCGGGTCCTACGCGTTCCTCCACAACGACGCCACAGCGCTGGGAACCTGGTTGCGCCATTCGCCGTTCGCGGACCGCTGCGGACTGCATCTCGTCTCGCCGCTCCTCGTCCTCGACCCCGTCGAGCGGCTGGACTTCCAGCACCTCGAGTACTCGCCTCTCGTCAACCCGCGCGCTCACGCCGTCGGCGAGCGGCGCAAGATCCTGAACAACCGGTTCCGCGAGCAGTACCAGCGCCTGATGAAGGTTCTCGCGTACAAGGCGTCGCTGACCGACGCCGACGAACTGGCCGTCGCCTACTATCTCACGCTGCAGGACCGCATCGCGGAGGCGATCGACTGGTTTGCGAAGGTCGACCGCAAGGCCGTGCCGGAGCAGATCCAGTGCGACTACCTGGCCGCCTACCTCGCGTTTTACCGTGGCGACCTCGACGGCGCGCGCGCGCTTGCGAAGGCGCATGCGGAGGAACCGGTC
>JADLHC010000096.1 GCA_020849035.1 Planctomycetia bacterium | reverse complement strand
GAGGGCGGGCGGGTGTACACGACGGCGATCAACACGCTGAACCTGGAGGTTTACTACCGGTACGCGAGCGTGTTCGGCGGGAAGCGGGCCGGGAAGTAGGGCAGAGGTCCTGGAGCGGGCGGGCGCCCCTGGTCGGGGGCGCCCGCTCTTTCATTTTGAAAGACCCGCCGGGGCAGATTGCCCCGCCCTGCCCCCGAATCGCCCCGGGCGCTTCCAGAAATTCAATCCGGAAAAACCGAACCTCCTGAACTGGCCGCGGAGTGGTCCCGTTGGCACAGGTGTCCGAAACGACGCTGACCGAAACCAAGCCGCCCGGGGAAGGGCGGGAAAACTTCAGGAGGGGGTCGCCATGACGCACGAGATGCCGCAGGACGAGGTGATGGCGGAGGCGCCGGTGCCGCAGGCGGGACTGACGAGTTGGGTCGAGGCGCAGGTGCGGAACACGCCGTGGTGGCTGATCTCGATCGCGTTCCACCTGATCGTGCTGGCGGGGATGACGGTGATCACGTTCAAGGAGGAGGTCCGGATTTCGTCGACGCCGGACATCATCCCGCTGAAGGCGCAGACGCAGCGCCTGAACCTGCCCGAGCGGCCGCGCGACGTGTTCGAGCCGACGAATCGCGGGTTCTCGACGGCGGACATGGTGGCGAAGACGACGGAGAACGACGACCCGATCCTGCCGAACTTCCTGGAGGCCGAGGACTCGGACCACAACGAGAACGACGTGGACAAGGACACGCACACGATGTTCGGGGACAGCAAGGACTTCCTGGGGATGAACCCCGGCAAGACGGGCGGGCTGGGTCGCGGGATCGGCGGGCCGGGGACATACGACCGGATGGGCGTGGGCGACGGTGGCGGCAGCGGCGGGGCGCACGGCGACCCGTTCGGCGGCGGGAGCCGCAACCTCCGGAAGGTCGGCCTCTCGGGCACGCCGGGCGCGAGCCGGGCGAGCGAGAACGCGGTGAAGTGGGGCCTGTGGTGGCTGGCGCGGCACCAGGGGCCCTCGGGCGCGTGGTCCACGGCGGGATTCGACCACCAGTGCACGGGCGGGAAGTGCGACGGCCCGGGCTACAGCGAGTACGACGCGGGGGCGACGGGGCTCTCGCTGCTGGCCTTCCTCGGCGCGGGGTACACGCACCTGACGAAAGAGACGTACGTGGACCCGGTGACGAAGAAGACTGTCTGCTACGGCGACGTCGTGCGCAAGGCGGCGAAGTGGCTCGTCGAGAACCAGGATGCGGAAGGCTGCTTCGGCGGCCGCAGCGGCTCGAAGTACATGTACAACCACGCGATCGCGGCGCTCGCAATGGCGGAGGCGTTCGGGCTGACGAACGCGCAGGTCTTCAAGGAGAGCTCGCAGCGCGGGATCGATTTCCTCTGCCAGGCGCAGAACCCGTACAAGGCGTGGCGCTACACGAAGCGCTGCGACGACAACGACACGAGCGTGACGGGCTGGGCGGTGATGGCGCTGAAGTCGGGCGAGATGGCGGGCCTGGCGGTGCCGCGGAGTTCCTTCGAGGGAGCGAAGGCGTGGATCCTCGAGGCGACGGACGAAGCGTACTACCGGACGGGATACACGGCGAAGGGGACGGGCAAGGTCGTGGTGCAGGGGAAGAACGAGGACTTCGACGATCACCCGGCGCTGACCGCGGTCGGCATGCTCTGCAGGATCTTCATCGACAAGAACCAGAAGGACCCGGCCCTGGACGGCGGCGCGAAGCTGATGATCGCCGACCTCCCGCAGTACGGCGGCAAGAAAACGGACTACTACTACTGGTACTACGGCTCGCTCGCGCTCTTCCAGTTCGACGGCCCGGACGGCGCGAGCTTCAAGGCCTGGAACGACGCGATGACGAAGGCTCTGCTTCCCTCGCAGCACGAGCAGAGGGACGGATGCAGCTTCGGGTCGTGGGATTCGAACGTGGACCGGTGGGGCTTCGAAGGCGGCCGGGTGTACGCGACGGCGATCAACACGCTGAACCTGGAGGTGTACTATCGGTATGCGAGTGCGTTCGGCGGGAAGAGAGGTAAGTAGTTGGTGGTTGGTGGTTGGTGGTTGGTGGTGAAACGGCAAGGGCGGGCCTCCTCTCCGGGGAGGCCCGCTGTGTTTGCGGGAAACCGGGTTGGTGCGAACTGCGGACGGATGGAGACGTTCTGATGCAGGCCGCGAGTCCGCTCCTCCCCCTTCGATGGAGATCCGCCGATGAACCTCCTCAGCCGCATCCTCACGCTCCCACTCGTCCTCGCGTCTTCCCTGTTCTGCACGGCCGGCGACGACGTCGACTTCGCGCGCGGGCTGGCGCGCGACGGGTTCGTGCAGCAGGCGGAGGAGGTGTGCCGGAAGATCGAGGCGGGGACGGACGCGGAGGAGAAGGCGGCGGTGCCGCTCGTGCGCGCGGAGATCGCGGCGCGGCGGGCGGCGGGCGCGACGACGGCCGCGGAAGCGCGCCGGGCGCTGGCGGAAGGAGCGGCCGCCCTCGACGCGTTCGTCGCGGCACACCCGCGGCACCGCCGCGTCGAGGAGGCGCGGATGCAGGCAGGGCTGCTCCGGCGGCAGTTCGGCGAGGTCGCCGCGCAGGAGGCCGCCGACGGCGGGAGGGAGGCGGCGGCTCCGGCGCGGGACGAACTGCGCCGCGCGGCGAAGGACTTCGAGGCGGCGGCCGCGGCGGCGAAGGAGCGGCGCCAGGCGCTTGCGGCCGCGGGGCGACCCGCGGCGGACCTCGAAGAAGCGGACGGACAGGTCGCCGAGGCCGCTTACCAGTCGGCCCGCTGCCTGCACCTCCGGGCGCGCCTCGAGGAGGACGCCGCCGAACGCCGGACGCTCCTGCTCGCCGCGCTCGACGCATTCGTGAACCTCGAGTTCGACTACGGCGAAACCGGGCTCGTCCTCGAGGCGTCGCTTCACTGGGCCCAGGTCCTGCGCGACCTCGGCCGGCCCGCCGACGCCCTCTCGCGCTTCGACGTCGCCTGGAAGGTCACGGCCCCCTGGCGCGACGCCGCCGCGCGGCCGCCGCTTCCCGCGTGGGAACGCGAGGTCGCCGAGCGTGCGGCTGCCGGGAAGGCCGCGACGCTGACGGCGATGGGGCGCCCCGCGGAGGCGCTCGACGCCGTGGAGGCCCTGCTCAAGCTGGTCCCCGACGCCGCGGGCGACCGCTCGGGGTTCCTTGCGGTGCTGGAGAAGGGCGAGGCGCTGTCGGCGCTCGGGAGGGGGCGGGAGGCGGCGGTGCTGGCGACGGGGCTGCTGAAGTCGGCGCCGTCGGCGGCGCTGAAGGAGCTGGCGGCGCGGAGGCTGCGGGCGTGGGGGGGCGCGGGTTCCCCCGAGGCGCTGCGGCTGACGGCGGACGCGGAGTTCTCGGCGGGGGCGTGGCAGAACGCCTGGGACGGGTACCGCGCGGTGCTGGCGGCGTCGGAAGCGCCGGACCCGGAGCTGCTGTGGCGGCTGGCGACGTGCGCGGACCAGCTCCGGCGCCCGTGGGAAGCGGTCGTGCTGTTCGAGGCGGTGGCGGCGGACCATCCGCGCGCCGCCGAGGCGCCGCGGGCGGCGTTCCGCGCCGCGCAGATCTGGAACCTGGTCGCTTCCCGCGAAGGCGAAGCGGGGCGATGGGAGCGCGCGCAGGTCGAGCGGCTCCTGCGGCTGCTCGTGACGAACTGGCCGGACGACCCGAACGCGAAGAACGCGCTTTACCTCGTCGCGGACGCTTCGTTCGAGCGCGGCGAATTCGAGGCCGCGGCGCGCGATTTCGCCCGCGTCCCGGAGGACTCGAACCTGCGGGCGCAGGCGCTCCTGATGTGCGGACGGGCGCACCTGAAGGACGCGGAGGCGCGCTGGGCGCAGGAATCGAAGCGGGCGGAGGCCCGGGCGGGATTTACCGCGGCGGAGACCGCGTTCGGGAAGGCGGTCGAATCGGCGCTGGCGCATGAGCCGGCCCGGACCGCGGTCGCCGCGGCCGCGCGACTCTCGCTGGCGGCGCTGTACCTGCACGAGCAGGACTCGCGGCCGCCGGAGGCGATCGCGGCCCTCGAGAAGATCCCGGCGGCGGAGCTGCCCGAGCAGGAGAAGCGCGCCGGTGAACTCATGGTGCGCGCCCGCATCGCCAACGGCGAGCCCGCGAAGGCCGCCGAGGCGGCCGCCGTTCTGGCACGCCGGTTCCGGGG
>JADLHC010000095.1 GCA_020849035.1 Planctomycetia bacterium | reverse complement strand
GCGCGGGAGGGCGGGTGCGCGGGAGGGGAAAGGGAGAGGGTTGAACCGGATCGGGGGGGGCTGCGTTCAAGAGGGCATGACAACGGACGGCCGGCGAATTACCCCCCTGCGCGACCTTGCCAAGGTCCTGCGCCCCGGCGTCGACGTCGTTCGGTAGTCATACCGAACGCCCTCTCGCGTTCCCGCCCTCTCGCGCACCCGCCCTCCCGGAGCCCCCCATGCACCCCCACACCTTCACGCTGTACCGCCTGGACCCGCCGTCCGCCGACGGCGAACGCCCCCGGCGGGAGTCTCCCTCAGGCTTCTTCTCCACGATGGCCGACGCCCGGCGCGAGGCGCGGCACCTGAACCGCCGCGCCCGCGAACGGAACTCGCCGTGGCGCTGGCGCTGCCGCCCGGCGCGGCCCGGCGAGGGGGAGGGCATGGGCGGCTTCTGACGCTACGGGTACTTCTTCTTCAGCTGCTCGCGGGCCCCGTCGATCGAGGCCTGCAGGCGCTGCTTTTCCCAGTCGCGGAGCCCCTCCAGCGACGGCTGGTAGGAGTCCAGCCACGCGAGGGTCTCGCGGTCGCCCACCTGGCCGAGCGAGCGCACGGCCTGCTCCTTGACCGCGGTCTCGGAGTCGGTGGCGGCCATCCGGTAAAGCGCGGTGCGGGACTCGATCGAGTCGACGCCCCCGAGAAGCCCGGCCGCGGCGCGCCGCTCCGCGTCGTTTCCCGTCGAGGCGTACTGGAGCCCGAGGTTGGCGAGCGGACCGGAGACGGGGAGGTTCCGGATGCTGAAAACCTCGCGGGCACCGCCGCCGAGGACGTTGAGCGTCTGGAGGCGCTGGTCCTCGTCCGAACCCGTGAGGCGGCGCAGCACCTCCTCGGCGACCTCCGGGCCGCCGGCGGACATGGCGAGCACGAACAAGGTGCTCCGCTCCGCCTTCTCCTCGGGGTCGGCGGAACGCTCCAGGAAGTACGGGCCCATTTCGGGGCAGAGTTCGTTGAGAAGCGAGAGCATCCGCCGGAAGGCCTCGGTGTCCTTCTTTCCCCGGCGGATGCACTCGACCATCTCCTTCGCCAGGGCGATCCGGTCCTCCTTCGACTTCTCCTTCGGGACCAGCGCCTCGAGATCGGTGACGCGCTGCCGGAGGCGGGCGATCTCGGCGCGGGAAGCGGCCAGCTCGGGTTCGGGGGAAGCGGACGGACCCGGGACGGCCGGGGTGGCGGCCTGGGGATCGGCGGCGGCGGGAGACGCGGGGGACTCTGCCGGCGCCTGGGAGGCCGCCGGCGCCACGTCCCGGGCGGCCGGCGCGCGACCCCGCTCGAACAGCGCGCCGCCAACGGCGCCCGCGGCCAGCGCCACGGCCGCCACAGCCGCCGTCACGACGGGCGAAAGCCCCTTCCCTGCCACCGAGACCTCCCTACTTCCGCTTCCCCGTCGGCTTGAACGACTCGATGATCCGCGCGAACTCGGGGTTCTGCGCCTCGCCTTTCACGTTCACCGACATCACCCCGTACGCCCAGCCGTTGCGGTAGCAGAACCAGATGTGGGTTTCGATCTGCGGGCTGAAGGCGTCGGCCTGGGCGTGGACCTTGAAGCGGACGGCGGCGAGGCCGCCGAGTTCGACCTGTTCCTTGCTGCGGATGGAGAACTTCGCCTGGAAGCTCTGCTTGAAGCCCTCGACGAACTTCTCCGAGAGGGTGTCGAGGTCGTCCTCGGAGAGCTCGTCCTGCGCGAGGTCCTTGCGGAGGTCCATGACGCTGACGGCGACCTTGGCGACCGCGTCGGCGGCGCCGGCCTCGCTGAACGTGTGGAGCCAGACGACGGGGCTGTTCTGCTTCGCGGCCTTCGACCACGAGGAGGGGACCTGCATGCTGAACGCCTTGGCCTCGTCGCGATACTTCTCGCGCTTGATCTCGGCCTTGCCGGAGTCCTCCGGGGCCTCGGCGCCGGTTTCGTACGCGCGGGCCTCGCCGACGCCCGTGACGAGCCAGCCGTGGGCGCCGTGGACGAGCGTGAAGTCCTCGACGACGGTCACGCCGGTCGTCGAGACCGAGACGAGGCCGACGGTCGCGGTCTCGCCGTCCACCTGCGCGGCGAGGATGCGCACGCCCTGCTCGACCTGTCGCGCCAGGTCGCCCTTCTCCATCACGCCTTTCATCACCTCGCGGTAGCGGTCCTGCATCGCCTTCTTCTCGTCCTCGCTGGCCTTCCCGTAGGCGCCGTCGGTCGCGTCGTCGAGCCAGGCGCCGACGTCGAGGCAGCCGAGGAACTGGTTGAGGTCGCCGGCGGAGATCGCCTGGACCCAGGACTCGATCGTCTTCTCGGGCGTCTCGCGCCCCGCCGCTCCCGCCGACCAGCGCGCACCCTGGAGGACCGCGTCAAACATCGGCTGGAGCCGCGCGTGGTCGCCCGAGGGGCAGGTGAAGCGCAGGGTCCAGGTGCCGTCGTTGTCGTTCACGACGACCTGGTAGCTGACGTAGTCGACGCCGTCCCAGGCGAAGGCGTAGGTCATCGAGTATGCCGCGACCTGTCCGCGAAACGTCAGGAAGTCGAGCGAGCGGCGCTGGTAGGTCTTGAGCTGCTTCTTGAGCACCGCGTCCTGCTCGTCCGCGTGGTCGTGGATCTCGCGCGGCTTGCCTGCGGCGAAGTAGACGCGCAGCACCGACTTCTGCCCTTGGTAGGCGACTTCCTGCGCCGGGTTCTCCGCGTTGTCGTCGAGCACCGTCCACCCCTGCGGCGGCGTGAACGAGAACCCGTGCGCCTCGTCCTCGTACCGCGGCGTCACCCCGGCCGCGCCCGCCGCCAGGATCTTCTCCACCCACGCCCTCGACACGTTCGACGTCCGCGCGAAAGCGATGTTGTTCCGGTCCGCGTACGCCGACAGCGTGTTCACCCCGATCAGCTTCCCGTCCGGCGAGATCAGCGGCCCCCCCGAGTTCCCGGGATTCAGCGGCGCCGTCGTCTGGATCATGTTCTCCCGCTTCCCCGACACGATCCCCGTCGACAGCGTCCATTTCAGCCCGTCCGGGTTCCCGATCGCGATCACGTCCTCGCCCACCTCCAGCGCGTCCGAGTCGCCCCATTCCATGACGGGAAGCTCCCCCGGGGAGTCCTCGACGCGCAGCAGGGCGAGGTCGAGTTCCTCGGAGGCCTCGAGGACGGTGGCGTTGAAACGGCGGCCGTCGAAGAGGTAGACGGCGACCTCGCGGTCGGCGTCGAGGCTGGAGGCGATGACGTGGCGGTTGGTGAGGATGAGCCCGTCGGCGTCGATGATGGAGCCCGTGCCGAGGTGGACGAGCCCTTCCTTGTCGGGCTTGCACTCGACGTAGACGGTGGCGGGGGCGCACTTGCGGAAGAGGGCCTTGACCTTCTCGTCGGCGCGGGCCGCGAGGGCCGCAAGCGCGAGTAACGCGAGGGGGGCGATGATTTTCATGGGGGAAGCGTAGCGCGGCGGCGGGGACGGCGGAAAGGACAACTGTCAGATTCCCTGCGACTCCAGCCCGATCCCGAAACCGAGGAACACCAGCGGCTTCACCGCCGCGTCGCGGATCCCCGGCAGCTCGGGGCGCAGCGCCGGCTGCTCGTCCGCGAGGTCGTCCGCGAGGTCGTACGCCATCACGACGAGCGCGTGGTACACGAACGCCCAGTCCACCGGGCAGCGCTTTCCCAAATCCACCGGCTCGGATCCGTAGCGGTACGGCGGATCCGGGACGGCGGCGGGGTGGGCGAGGGCGTCGTCGCCGGTCGCGGCCTCGTGGACGAGGTCGGCGGCGCCGAGGCCGTGGTGGACCCACCATTCGCAGCGGGCCCAGGCGTCCATGGCGGGGAGGGCCTGGAGGGCGGGGGCGCGGTAGAGGCGCCCGGGGATCTTGGCGGCGAGGTAGTGCTTGAGGTTCTCGGGCGGCGCGGCGGCGTACTTTTCGGCGGCGATGCGCGCCGCGCGGGTGGCGAAGTCGTCGAGCGACCACGAGCGGCCGCCGCAGGAGAGGACGACGGCCCCGGCGAGCTTCTCGTACCCGAACTCCTCGACCGTGCGGCGCGCGCGGTCGTCGGGGAGGGACTGGGCGAGGCGCAGGACGCGGACGTACTCCAGCTCGAGCGGCGACGCCTCGCCGGGGTCGGCGCGGAAGAGGCGCTCGAAGTCGTCGGCGGCGGCGCCCCACGGGCCGAGGCGGGCGCGGGCGCGGGCGCGGGCCTTGAGGGCCTCGGGCGTCGCGGAGCCGCCGTCGATCGCGCCGGACAGCGCCTTCTCGGCGGCTGCCGCGTCGCCCTGGGCAAGCGCCTGGCGGCCGCGCCGGATCTCGGTTTCGCGGCTCATCGCGGCACCGCCGCCAGCCCGAACAGCGCCGGGAGGCGCCGGATGTCGTCGATGACGTGGTCGGCGCCGGCGAGCTCCGCCGCGGAGCCGTAGCCCCACGTGCAGCCGACGGTCGCGAAGCCGGCGGCCTTTCCCGCCTCGATGTCGTAGACCTTGTCGCCGACCATCGCGCCGCGGCGCGTCCCGAGCGCGGCGGCCGCCTTCCTCACGAGGTCCGCCTTGGTCCCGCCCGGCGCGTCGTCGATGCAGTACGACACCGAAAAAAAAGACTCGAGACGCAGCGCCTTCCACGTCGCCGCGAAATACCCGCGCCCCGCGTTCGTCACCAGCCCGAGCCGCAGCCCCGCCCCCTTCAGCGCCCCCAGCGCCTCCGCCGTCCCCTCGAACATCCCCCCGCGCCCCGCTTCCAGCTCCTCGATCTCCAGCGCCAGCACTTGCCGCCGCACGTCGGCCCACCGCGAAGCGAGCCGCTCGGGGACGAGCCGCGCGAAGTACACGTTCGACGGCAGCCCGATCATCGCCCGGATCTCGGCGCGCGGCGGAATCGGCGCGGACTCGCCGGTCTCGCGGTAGAAGCGCCGGAGTCCTTCCTCCGCGGCGTGCAGCGCAAGAGACTCGGACGAGGAGATCGTCCCGTCCATGTCGAACAGCACCGTGTCGACGCCGCTCAGCCGCATTCTCTCGCCCCCCTCGAGGCCGCGATTATACTCCCCGCCGACGATGCCCGACCGCCATCTCCCCGGCACCCTCTACGCCGAGCGCCTCGGGCGCCTGCAGGAGCTCATCGTCGCCGCGGAAGCCGAGGCGTTCCTCTGCCTGCCCGGCACGAACTTCCACTACCTCACCGGCCTCAACCCCGGCCGCTCCGAGCGGCTCATCGCCCTTCTCGTCCCCGCCGAGGGCCACCCCGAGCTGGTCGCGCCCGCGTTCGAGCGCGAACGGCTCGTGCACAACCGGATGTTCGCCGAGGTGCGGTCGTGGGACGAGGACGAGAACCCGTTCCGGCTCGTGGCGGACCGCCTGTCGAAGCCGAGGACGCGGGCGCGGACCGTCGTGCTCGAGGCGACGACGGACGTCGTGACCTCCGCCCGCCTCGCCCGCGCCGACGACCGCCTCGACCTCGTCCCCGACGAGGAGGTCATGGACGCCCTGCGCTCGCGCAAGTCCGCCGCCGAGCTCGCGCTCCTGCGCCACGCCATCCGGATCACGCACGACGCGCGCGAGGAGGTCGTGAAGGGCCTGAAGCCCGGGACGACGGAGGCCGAGGCCGCCGAGGCGCTCACCGCCGCGCTTACCGCGCGCAGCGGCGAGCCCGCCTGGGCCCTCGCGCAGTTCGCCGCCGGCGCTTCCGTCCCCCACGGCGCCCCCGGCCAGCGCCGGCTCGCGAAAGGCGACGTCGTCCTCCTCGACTGCGGCACGTCCTTCGGCGGCTACCAGGGCGACATCACGCGGACGTTCGTGTTCGGCGGCGAGCCGGCGGGCGAGGTCAAGAAGGTCATGCAGATCGTGAAGAAGGCGCACGACGCCGCCGTCGCCGAGGCCGGCCCCGGCGTGCCCTGCGAGGACGTCGACGAGGCCGCGCGCAAGGTGATCGAGAAGAGCGGGTACGGGGAGTTCTTCACGCACAGGACGGGTCACGGGCTCGGGATGGACGTGCACGAGGCGCCGTATCTGGTGAAGGGCAACCGGCGGCGGTTGAGCGCGGGGAACGTGGTGACGGTGGAGCCGGGGATCTACCTGCCGGGGAAGTTCGGCGTGCGGCACGAGAACGACGTGGTTGTGACGGAGGCGGGGGCGGAGGTGATGGTCGAAAAGTAATCGCCGGGTCATTCCCCAAATTCCCCACATTCCCCGCCAGTCGTCCCTTCCTTTCGCAAGCCGTCCAGCCGGGAACGAGTGATGGACGAAGGAAACAACGGGTGGAAGGCCGGTTCTGCAGTTCGCAGCGGCAGGGCGGTCCCATCGTCGGGATCGTTGTTATCCGTGACCAGGTCGTTCTTGTCCCCATTCATCCTTGTCCATCACGACGGGATGACTCCGGGATGAACGACGACAGGAACGGCTTGCTCACTGATAACGACGATCACGACGATGGAAGAGCCGTAACGCGCGGCCCACGAGCTCGGGAGAGCGTCCGTTTCGAAGGCGCAGAACCGGCCATGCACCCGGAAGTGGGGAACGTCTGGCGGGGAATCTGGGGAATCGAGGGAATTTCGGTCTGCGGGCGGTTTTCGCTTGACTGCGGCGCCGATTCCCATACCATCCGGTACGTCATGCCACGCACAGCCACCCCCAACCCCAAAGCCCGCGCCCGCCTCCTCGACGCCGCCACGCGCCTCATGATCTCCCGCGGCTTCAACGGCACCTCCGTGGACGACATCTGCCGCGACGCGGGCCTCACCAAGGGTTCCTTCTTCCACTACTTCGCCTCCAAGGAAGACATCGGCCGCGCCGCGCTCAAGGGCTTCTGCGACGAGAAAGCCGCGATGTTCATGAACGCCGTCGGGAGCCAGACCGACCCGCTCAAGCGCGTCCTGGCGTACCTCGACGCGATCGAGAGCTTCTCGAAGGACCCCGCGGCGGCGCAGGGCTGCCTGCTCGCGGAGATGACGTCGGAGATGTGCGACTGCTCGTCCGGCCTGCGCGGCGACTGCTGCTCGGCGTTCGAGACGTGGATCGGCGCCTTCGCGGGCGAGCTGGCGGCGGCGAAGAAGGCGAACGTCCCCCGGGCGGCGTGGGACCCGCGGGAGGTGGCGGAGCATTTCGTGGCGACGCTGGAAGGGTCGCTGCTGCTGGCGAAGGCGAAGAAGGACCCGGGGACAGTGGGGCGGAACGTGCGGCATTTCCGGGCGTACGTGAAGGGGCTGCTTTCGAAGTAAAAAAATTTCGGGAATACGCATACCAACCAGTTGGTATTAGAGGCGACAACGACGGGCCATTGCGGCCCTTCCCATTTCAGGTCCCTTGAGAGGAGAACGACCATGTCCGACTGCTGCTCGAAGGAGTCCTGCTCGACCCCGTCCGCCGGTTCCGAGTCCCAGTGCTGCGACTCCGGCAAGTGCCCCTGCGGCGGCGAGTGCGGCGGCGACCCCGTCGCCTGCTCCAAGGCGCTCTGGTGCTCGTCGTTCGCGACCGCGCTGAAGCAGGTCCACGTCGACGCGCTCAAGGCCCGCATCCAGAAGGCCTGGGGCCCCAACATCGACAAGGGCGCCGACGCCGTCATCGAGGCGATGGGCGCCGTGTGGATGTCGAAGCTCACGGAGGCGAAGGCCAAGCACGACCTGATGGCGAAGATGTCGGCCATCATGTTCGGCGGAAAGTAGGAACATCGGGGGAAGCGCCGCGCGGCGCTTCCCCCGATGTTCCTACTTTCCGCCGAACATGATGG
>JADLHC010000094.1 GCA_020849035.1 Planctomycetia bacterium | reverse complement strand
GACCTCGTAGTTGCGATCGTCCCCGTAGCGCACCCGGTAGCGCTCGTTCCGGACGAGGCGCCCCTCGGGGGGACGGTTCGCCGCGGTGTACTTCCCGCTCAGGAGGCCCCCGCCGACCGGGCTGTACGGGAAGACGCCGAGCCCCTCCGACCGCGCCATCGGCAGGATCTCCACCTCGGCCTGCCGCTTGACCAGGGTGTACATGGGCTGGATGCACGCGAACGGCGCGATGCGCTCGGCCCGCGCGATGCCGAGGGCCTTCGTCACCTGCCAGGCCGCGAAGTTGCTCGCCGCGGGATAGAGGATCTTCCCTGCCCGCACGAGGTCGTCGAGCGCGCGGAGCGTCTCCTCGAGCGGCGTGTCGTCGTCGAACCGGTGGACGTAGTAGACGTCGATCCGGTCCGTGCCGAGCCGCGCAAGGCTCGCCTCGGCCGCGCGCACGAGGTGGTAACGCGACGCGCCGCGGTCGTTCGGCCCGCCGCCGGTCGGGAAGTACGCCTTGGTCGCGATCACAACGTCGTCGCGGCAGCCGCGGACGAGGTCCCCGAGGATCCGCTCCGACCGCCCGCCCGCGTACACGTCGGCGCAGTAGAAGAAGTTAACCCCCGCGTCGCGGCACGCGCGGAAGAGCGCGGCCGACGCCGCCTCGTCCGCCGGGTCGCCGAAGGACATCGTCCCGAAGCAGAGCTCCGAGACCCGGACGCCCGTGGAGCCGAGGAGCCGTGTGCGCATGGCGGAAGTCTGGTCGATGCGGGGATCGATGCCAAGCGGCGTCCCGCCGGACGCGGCCTCGAACCGACGTACGCAGGAAGCCCCCGGCGCCGGGGCCGGGGGCTTCGTTGCATGCGACGCGAAGCGACTACGAGAGCTCAGCGGCGCGACGACGACGGCGGACGCCGATCACGGCGAGGCCGCCGAGCAGGCCGAGGCCCATCAGCGCCGAGGACGGCAGCGGGACGGCCGTGATCGTCGTGAGGCTTGCGTTGTCGAACGCGAGCGTGCTGAACTGGTTGTAGGAGAACCAGCCGTACCGATTTCCGCCGATGCCGGCGATGAGGTCCGTCGGGTCGCTCAGCGTCCACGTGTTGACGAGCAGGTTCGATGACGTGTAGATCGACAGGTCGACGGCGAGGACGCCGCCGTCGTCGTAGAAGTGGTGCTCGAACGTGTACCAGCCGGTCGTGTCGATCGCGATGGGATCGCGCGCGGGGTTCTTCGCGTAGGCGCTCCCCGGCTGGCTGTTGTTGCTCGCACTGATCACGAAGCGATTAGATCCGGAGCCCGGACTGCCGTCCGAGTCGTTGTAGAACCCGCCGTTGAAGATGAAGTCGCGCCTGTGGGTGCCCGCCGCGTTGTTGATCGCCGAGCTGAAGTCGAATCGCGTATTGTTGGCCCACGCCGTGTCGACGTCGAGGTAGATGTCGATCGATGTGACGTACTCCTGGAACACCGTGGGGACTGCATTGCCGGCCCCGTAGTTGTAGCCACCCCACCGGCTCGCAGATCCGGAGGCGCTGCTCTCCGCGTGGAAACTCCCGTCAGCCGAGGTCACCCCGTTCGTTCCGGATGCGACCCTCGTGGCGTTGAACCCGCCGCCGAAGGCATCCCAGTCCGTGATGTCGGTCTCGAATCCGTTCGAGTACAGGACACCGGCGAACGCATCCCCCGCGACCGACGCGATCAGCGCCGCTGCCGCCACCGTCCCGATGCGCGCGAAGCACTTCTGCATTCCTCACTCCTCCGTCTCCGGCTTCCGCCGTCGCCCACCATGGGCCCGTCTCCGACCGCCCCACCTGCCGGGGACAACGCGCCCCCGCCGGTTCTCACCTTCCAAGCGGTCATCTGGATATGCGGTTCCGCGCCCGGAACTTGGGATCAATCTCAGAAGTTTCTCAGTCCGAGACCGGAGTCGCACCGCCACCCGCCGGAATGCCCTCTCCCCGACCCCGGCGGCTCCGCGTACCTTCACGGGATGACCCACTCCACGCTGCTCGTCTCCGTCGAGGGAGGGATCGCCTCGGTGGTCCTCAACCGGCCGGAGGTGCGGAACGCCATCGACAAGGCGATGATCGACGACCTGCACGCCGCGCTCGACGACCTGGCGGCGCGGGAGGACGTGAACGTGCTCGTCCTCTCCGGAGCGGGCGCCAAGGCGTTCGCTGCGGGCGCGGACATCTCCCAGCTCCGCGAGCGGAAGAGCCGGGAGGCGCTCCTGGCGATCAACGCGCGGCTCTTCCAGAAGCTCGAGGAGTTCCCCATGCCGACGATCGCGGCGGTGACGGGGTGGTGCCTCGGCGGCGGGTGCGAGCTGGCGATGGCGTGCGACCTGCGCGTGGCCGGCCGGTCGTCGAAGTTCGGGCAGCCGGAGGTCGCGCTCGGGATCATCCCCGCGGCGGGCGGGACGCAGCGGCTGCCGCGGCTCGTCGGGCTCGGGCGCGCGAAGGAGATCGTGTTCACCGGACGGACGGTGGACGCCGAGGAGGCGGAGCGGATCGGGCTCGTCAACCACGTGGTCGAGGACGACCGGGTGCTCGCGAAGGCGCACGAGATCGCAGAGCAGATCGCCGCGCAGGGCCGGATGGCGCTCCGTCTGGCGAAGGTGTCGGTGAACGCGTCGTCGCGGACCGGCCAGGACACCGGCTTCCTGCTGGAGCAGATCTCGCAGGCGGTGCTGTTCGACAGCGCGGACAAGCACGAGCGGATGACCGCGTTCCTCGAGAAGCGGAGCCGGAAGTCCTGATGCGCCGCGGCGTCGCGGCGGGTCTGGTCACGGCGGCCCTGGGACTCGCCGGCGCGGCGGCGGCGCTGTTCGCGCCGGGGTGCGACGGGGAGCCCGCCGCGCCCGGTCGCACCGCGCCGCCGCCCGCGCTCCGCCCCCCCACCCGCAACTACGTCTTCCGCTGG
>JADLHC010000093.1 GCA_020849035.1 Planctomycetia bacterium | reverse complement strand
GGGTGGTTACGGGGGGGAGGTCGGCATGATCCGGACGTACTCCTGCTCGCGGCCCGCGGGGACCGGGACCAGCACGAGGTCGTCGGTCATCTCGTCCTTGCGCAGGATCTTGCGGAACTTCGTCACCCACTGGCCCTTCTGCAGGTGCCCCTTCAGGCGCGACAGGCCCTTCACCTCCTCCTCGGGCGCCTCGCGCGCCGGCAGCCACATCCACTGTGAGCCCGTGAACCGGCCGTTCGGGTTCCCGACCTTCACGATCGCGCCCTTCGAGGGGGAGTACATCTTCTCCAGCTCCTTCAGCCTTTCCTTCGCGTACTTGTCGTCCTTGTTCTTGTCGCTCTTCTCGTAGTCGTCCCAGACCGTCTTGAGGAACTCCTCGAGCGTCACGATCCGGTCGCCCGCCGCGAGGTTCGCGCCGCCCATCTGCGCGTAGTTGCGGAGCGGGTCCTCGAGCACCGCGATGTCCTCGTCGCCGAGCTTCCGCGCCCACTCGAGCTTCGTCGTCTCGAACTTCGGGTCCTTCGCCATCTTGGCCTTCACCCACGAATTCCGCTCGTTCAGCTCGCGCTGCTGGTCCTCGTTCGCTCCGCAGCCGAGCATGAACGTCAGGTACATCACCCGGAACGAATGCGCCCAGGACAGGTCGCCCTCGAGGTCCATCTGGTCGGCGGCCTGGACGTAGAAGAGCGCGTCCGTCTTGTCCTTGACGCTGATCTGCGTGATCTTGAGCGGGTAGATGCAGCGGTCGCTTGCGAAGGTGAAACGGGTCGGCGTGACTTCGCCGGAGTACTCGCCGCTCGGCCCCTTCTTCATCTGCTTGGGGTCGATCTTCATCACGGTGAAGAACCACTTCTTGGCGATGTAGAACCGGAGGGTTTCCTCGTCCCCCGAGTAGACGTACCCGTTCTCCTTGAGCCAGGCGAACAGGCCGTCCGCCTTCTCGGCCTCGACCACCTTGTAGTCGAGCGAGCCGACCACGCCGCTCTCCAGCACCTTCACGCCGTGCCCTTCGCCCTTCCTCGCATCGGCGGATCTCGGCGCCGCGCCGGCCAGGGCCACGGCTCCGTCGCTCTCGTCCATCGGGTACAGGTGAAGGTCGGCCCAGATGGCCTGTGGAAGCGGCATCAGGATGGTGTAGATCGCGAGGTCCTTGAAGAAGTCCCGCGGCATCTCGTCGAGCTTGGGCTGCGACGGCGTCGGGATCACCATGCCGAAGTCAACGGCGTTGCCCTCGAACTTCGGCTGGACCGTGAACGTCTCGACCTTCTTCGCGGCGTCCCACGTGATCAGCGTCTTCTGTCCGGGCTGGTTGATGTCCTTCTCCTGCGCGGCGAAGTAGCAGCAGGCGGCGTCCGCTTTCGCGGCCCAGGGCCGGAGGATTCCGAGCGTCGTGGCGCCGGCGGCCGCGAGGGCTGCCGCGCCGGCGATCCAGGTCCGGGTCTTCATCCGTTGGTCTCCTTCAGGGGTGGTTTCAGGGTCATCGGGCGATCTTCAGGAGGGCGTCCGCGGCGGCCGACTTGATCTCAGGGTCGAGCGCGGCCGCCTCGAGCGCCGGAACGGCGTCTTTCGCGTCGCGTCCGATTTCTCCGAGGGCGCTGGCGGCCCAGCGGCGGCCCGGGCGCGGGCCCGAAACGAGCGCGTCGACCAGCGCCGGCACCGCGTCCTTTCCGATCTTCGACAGCACGTCCGCCGCCGACATGGCGACGACCGTGTCGTCGTCCGCCAGCAGCTTCGCCAGGTCCGGCACGGCCTCCTTTCCCTTCTTTACCAGCCACTCCCGCGCCTCGGCGCGGTCGTCGGCATCGTTCGCCCGCAGCTGCGCCACCCAGTGCGACACCGGCTGCTTCGCCGGGTCGGCGCAGGCGGCAAGCGCGCAGAGCGCGGTCAGGCGTCGGAGGGGGAGCATGCGCGGTCTACGGGGGAGAGGTCGGCATGATGCGGACGTACTCCTGCTCCCGCCCGGCCGGGACCGGCACCAGCACCAGGTCGTCCGTCATCTCGTCGTTCCGCAGGATCTTCCGGAATTTCGTCAGCCACTGTCCCGACTGCAGGTGGCCCTTGAGGCGCGAGAGACCCTTCACCTCCTCGGCCGGCGCCTCGCGGTTCGGGTACCACATGTAGTCCGCCGACCAGGGACCCTGCGGGTTCTCGACCTTCACGATCGTCCCCTTGGCCTCCCCGTGGACCTGCTCCTCGCGCTTCGCCCAGGCGTCGAACTCGCCCGCGTTCGTGCGGCCGTTCTTCTCCCATTCGGCCTTCGAGAGCTTGAGGAACTCGTCGAAACTGACCGCCTTGTAGCCGGCCGGCATGTCGCCGCCGCCCATCTGCGCGTAGTGCTTGAGCGGATCCTCGAGCACCGCCAGCTCTGCGTCGCCCAGCTTCTTCGCCCACTCGAGCTTCGTGGTCTCGAACTTCGGGTCCTTCGCCTTCTTCGCGGCGACCCACGCGTTCCGGTCGTCGAGCTCCTTCTGCTGCTCCGCGTTCGCCGAGCAGCCGAGCATGAACGTCAGC
>JADLHC010000092.1 GCA_020849035.1 Planctomycetia bacterium | reverse complement strand
TTCGTGGCCGACGGCATGCCGGCCACGAACCACCATCTACGAACCACCGACTACCAACCACCCACTACGAACCAACCACCGCCCGCGCGGCCGCCCTCCCGCTCCTCACCGCCCCTTCCATCGTCGCCGGATAGCCCGTGTCCGTCCACGCGCCCGCCAGCACGATCCCCGCGTGCCTCGTCCTCGGCCCCGGCCGCATCGGCGCCGTTCCCGGCCGCGCGCTGAACGTCGCCCGCGGCTCCCTCGACACAACGAACCGAACCAGCCGCGCCTCCCCGCGAAACCGCCGCTTCAACTCCACGTCGCACTCCGCGGCGATCTCCTCCGACGGCCGGTGCGCCCAGTCCTGTGCGGCGCTGATCGAGCAGGAAAGCTGCTGCCCGGGACCAGTCAGGCCCGCGATCGCCGTGCGGTTGAAGACCCAGTGGATCCGCGAATCGACCATCGCGAACACCTCGAGCGGGGTCACCGGCCGGTCGTACCACAGGTGCGCGTTGAGGATGGGCGAGAATTCCAGCGGCGGCGCGGACTCGGGGAAGACCGCGGCGAGGTCGTCGTGAGGAAGCGCGAGGACGCAGGCTTCGGCCGAAAGCGTCTCGCCGCCGGAAAGCCGGACCTCGACGCGGCCGCCCGCCGCCGCCACCCTCTCCACCGACGCCAGCGCCCGCACCGTCCCGCCGCGCGCCGCGATGTACGCCGCCGCCGCGTCCGCGAACACCTCCCCCAGCGGAACGCGGAACAGGCAGAACCGCGACTTCTCCGGCCCCACCCCCATCGCGTCCCTCAGCACCCGCGCCGCCAGCGCCGCCGACCCGCGCGCCGCCGGCTCGTTCAGCGCGGGGGCGATGAAACAGTCCCAGAACCGCGCGATCGCCGCCGGCGTCTGACCCTGGTCCTCGAGCCAGTCCGCCGCCGTGAAATTGTCGAGCGGGCCGATCTCCGCGTCCTTCATCTTCCCGATCCGGCGAAGCGTCCGCGCGACGCGCCATCGGTCGCCCAGCGACAGGAAAGGAAACGTCAGGAACGACCACGCCGACTCCGTCAGCTCCGCCACCCGCCCGTCCGGCCCCACGAACGGCAGGCGCAGCCGCGGCTGGCGCTTCAGCTTCCCCAGGCACCCGAGCCGCCCGAAGAGCCCCAGCAGCTCCGTGCACGCCTCGACCGCGATGTGCTCCCCGTTGTCCACCTCCCCGCCCCCCGCGGGGTCCGCGAACGACGACACCATCCCCCCGAGTCGCTTCTTCTTCTCCAGCACCGTCACCGACCACCCCGCGTCCGCCAGGTCGCACGCCGCCGCGATGCCCGCGAGACCGCCCCCCGCCACCACCGCGGCCCGCGCGGTCATCGCCGCCCCAGCCAGCCGCGCACCGCCCCCACGAGGAACGACGCCGACAGGAACGACACGATCAGCAGCCCCAGCGCCACCGGGATCCGCCAGACCGGGTGCGGGTGCCAGAACCGGAACACCACGATGCACGCCGCCGCGCACTGGGCCAGCGCGAGGAACACAAGCGTCCCCTTGCCGGGCTTCATCAGTACGTCCACGCCCGGAACCACGCCCGCATCACACACAGCAGCTTCCCCGCCGTCGACAGCCCCGCGCGCCCCGCAAACACGTCGTGCCCGCGCTTCTCGATCTTCCCGAGGATCCCCTCGTACATCCCGCGGATCGCGAGCGGGCAGAAACGCGCCTTGCGCCGGAGGAGGGGGAAGAGGCCTTCGGATGAGGCGAAGAGCTCGCGGGCGCGGGCGACTTCGAAGGCCATGAGGCGGGCGAAGGCGGGGGTCATGCGGCCGGCGAGGACGTCCTCCTCGCGCACGTCGAAGCGGGCGAGGTCCTCCGCCGGCAGGTAGATGCGGCCGCGCTGCGCGTCCTCCGCGACGTCGCGCAGGAGGTGCGTGAGCTGCATCCCGAGGCCGAGCATCTCCGCGTGCCCGCGCGCCGCCGGGTCGCTGTACCCGAAGATCTCGATGCAGACGAGCCCGACCGCGGACGCCACTTTGTGGCAGTACGCCTTCAGCTCCTCCCAGGTCCCATACCGCGTGACCCGCAGGTCCTGCTCCGCCCCTTCCACGATCTCCGCCAGATCTTCACGACGCAGGCGGAAGCGCCGCGCGGCGTCGCCCAGCGCGACGAAAATCTCTCCCTCGGGCGTCCCGGCGTACGCTCCCTCGAGGCGGCGGCGGAAGTCGGCGAACCTCCCCGGGCGGTCCTCGATGCCGGGCTCGTCGGCGATGTCGTCCGCGGCGCGCGAGAACGCGTACACCGCGCACATCGCCCGCCGCCGGTCGCGCTCCAACCCGCGGATCGGCCAGTAGAAGTTCCGGGCCTCGCGCCGCGTCAGGTCCTCGCACCAGGCGTAGGCGGCGTCCAGCGGCACGGCCGGCGCCGCAGCGCCCGCCGTCGCGACCCCTCCTGAAGCCGCCCGCGTCTCCATGGCCTTCACCTTAACCTCTGCCTTCCCCTTCCCCCGACCTTTTCGCCTATCCGACCAGCGCTTTCATCGCCAACCAAACTTTCGTCTTTTTCGAAACTTTCGGTCTTTTCAGAAGAGTGTCGAACCCCTGCTTCTCGACCGCGTCCAGGATCGCCCTCCCCCCGCCCAGGAACAGCTTGATGTCCTTCTTCAGCGTCCCGTCCACCAGCTCCAGAAGCTCCTCCCCTTCGTCGAACAGCCCCCGCGCCCGCCCGACCTCGAATTCCATCATCTTCACGAACCCCGCCGACGTCCGCCGCGCCAGCACGTCCGCCTCGCTCACCCCGAACCGCCTCAGGTCCTCCAGCGGCACGTAAATCCGCCCCTTCTCCGCCGCGTCCCGCCCCACGTCCTGCCAGTGGTTCGCCAGCTGCAGCCCCGTGCAGATCGCGTCCGACAGCGGCCCGCGCTTCGCATCATCCTGCCCGAAAAGCCCGAGCACCATCCGCCCGACGGGGTCCGCCGAGTGCGCGCAGTAGCGCCGCAGGTCGTCCCACGATTCCCAGCGGGACTGCCGCTGGTCCATGCGGTTGGCCTCGATGAGCTTGAGGAAGGGCTCCTGGCGGAGATTCCGTCCCGCGACGGTGCGCGCGAGGGCGGCCAGCATCGGCCGCTCCGGCTCGCCGCCCCAGCACTTGCGGACCTCGCGCTCCCAGTCGTCGAGCGCGCGCAGGCGGTCTCCGGTGGCCTCGTCGCCGATGTCGTCCGTCGTGCGGCAGAACGCGTAGACGGCGTAGAAGTCGCGCCGCATGTCTTTGGGCAGGAACCACGAGCCGACGGTGAAGTTCTCGTAGTGCGAGCGCGCGAGGGCCTCGCAGGCGGCGTCGCCTTCGGCGATGTGCGCGGGGTTGACCATCGGGGGTGATGATACACGGGGACACGGGGACGCGGTGGCGCGGGTACGCGAGTGCGCCGGGCGCGCGTGCGCTGGGGCGCCAAGGAGCGCTGACGACTGGCCCTCAAGGAGGGCTCCGGACTCCCGTTGTCTTCCGCCCTCGCGTACCCGCGCACCCGCCCACTCGTTGACCGCACCCACCCCCCTGCCTATCATCCCGCTCTCGGTATTCCTACAGCCCCCGCTTTCCCAAGGAGCCCCACCCATGGCCATCGCCGTCGGCGCCGACGCGCCCGATTTCACGACCAAGAACACCGCCAAGCAGGACTTCACGATCTCCTCCCACAAGGGCAAGGACAACGTCGTCCTCCTCTTCTTCCCCTTCGCGTTCTCCCCCATCTGCTCCGACGAGCTCTGCGGGATCCGCGACGGCTGGAAGGACTACAACACCCCCGGCGCCGTCACCTACGGCATCAGCGTGGACAGCCCGCACGCGCTGTGGGGCTGGCGCGAGAAGGAGAAATTCCCGTTCGACCTCCTCACGGACTTCAACAAGGACATCAGCAGGGCCTACGGCGTCCTGCACGAGACGCTCGGGCCGTGGAAAGGCGTGTCGAAGCGCAGCGCGATCGTGATCGGCAAGGACGGCAAGGTCGCGTACTCGTGGTCGAGCGACGACCCGAAGGTGAAGCCGGACGTGGCCGCGATCAAGGCGGCGGTGGCGAAGCTGAAGTAGGCCCGGACAACAACAGGACCCTGCGGAACTCCGCAGGGTCCTTTGTGTTCTTGCTCCGGAACGGACAATTCGGACGGCATGCTCTATCTCGTCAAGGCGAACGACGACCTGATTTCATGGTGCAGGTGCGGAGACGGGCGGGTTTCCGCGCCCGGTCAGCTTGACTGTCCCTGGTGCGGATTCGGAGCGAGTCGTCTTCGATGGTCGGCACGCCCGGCACGACATCTCGCTCGCCTCCCTGTTCGCCTCGCGCGACCGAAAAGCGCTGGATGCAACTCTTGGAGACAGGTCCTACTGGGAAACGCGGGCGCTTCCCGACCGGGAGTAAGACTCAGGCGTTCGGGGACGGGGACGGTGCAGAGGCGGGTGGAACGGCAGCGCCAGTTGTCGGCGGCACTTCGCCATCAACGATCAATCCGTCCACCATCCGCACGACGCGGTGGGCCCTTCGCGCGAGCGACGGCTCGTGGGTGACCATGACGAAGGTGGTGCACTTTTCCTCCGCGAGGGACCAGAGCAGGTCCTGGATTTCCTGCGAAGTCACCGTGTCGAGGTTGCCGGTGGGCTCGTCGCAGAAGACGACCTCCGGGCTCGTCATCAGCGCCCGGGCGATGGCGACGCGCTGGCGCTCGCCTCCGGAGAGGCGGCCGGGGACGTGGTGGAGGCGCTCCCCCATGCCCATCCGTTCGAGCAGTTCCCTGGCCTTGCGGCGCGCTTCGCCGCGCAGAACGGGCCAGGCGAGGATCGAGGACTGGATCATCACCGGCATGAGCGCGTTCTCGAGCGCGGTGAGCTCGGGGAGCAGGTGGTAGAACTGGAAGACGAAGCTGAAGGTCGAGTTGCGCATCCGCGCGCGTTCGCGGTCGCCGAGGTCGCTGTACGCCTGCCCCTTGAACATCACGCTTCCTGACGTCGGCCGGTCGAGCAGGCCGAGGATGTGAAGGAACGTGCTCTTCCCCGCCCCGCTGGGGCCGACGATGGCGACGACGTCGCCGGGTTCGACGGAGAGGTCGACGCCACGGAGGACCGGCAGGCTGCGGTCGCCGATCTGGAAGTCGCGGCGGATGTCGCGGGCGTCGAGGAAGCCGCTCACTATTCGTACCTCAGGGCGTCGATGGGGTTGAGACGGGCGGCCTTCCACGACGGCCAGAGGGCGGCGAGGAGGCAGACGAAGAGGGTCGCGCTGACGACGAGGATCCAGATGGGCCCGTCGACCTGGTGCGGGATGCGGTCGAGCAGGTAGATGTTCTTCGGGAAGGGGTACCAGCCGGTCTTCGAGTAGATCCAGTCCGCGAGCGGGTTGAGGTTGTCGAGGACGTACTTGGCGGTGCCGAGCCCGAGGCCGCAGCCGACGATGCCGATGACGGCGCCTTCACTGAGGAAGATGGCCATGATGCCGGGGACGGTCGCGCCCTGGGCGCGGAGGATGCCGATGTCGCGGGTCTTCTCGGTGACGAGCATGGAGAGAATGGCGAGGATGGAGAAGGCGGCCATCACGACGATGAAGAACATGATGACGCCGGTCAGCGTGCGCTCGACGGCGACGGCCTGGAGGAGGATGGCCTTCTCGGACTGCCAGGTGAAGAGGCCGTAGGAGCCGCCGAGGCCCTTGCGGATGCGCTCGGCGATCTTGTCGGCGTCGTCGTAGTGGACGACCTTGATGCGGAGCTTGTTGATGCGGCCGGCCTGGATGCGACCGGTGGCGTCGAGGATGGGTTCCTTGGTGTTCGGGTCCACGCGGCACTCGCGAAGGGCCTTCTGCACGAACTCCAGCGGCGCGTAGACGATCTGGGAGTCGTACTCGTTCATGCCGGAGTTGAAGGCGCCGACGATGGCGAGCTTGGAGCTGGTCGGGGTGATTCGGGGGTCGACGCCGCGGTCGCGCGCGTCCTCGGGTGTGATCGTCGTGATCGTGACGGCGGTCCCGATGTAGGGGTCCTGCACGCGGGAGACGAGCTCGAGGCGGGCCTGCGGGCCGGGTTCGAGGAGGAGGAACTGGGCCGCGCGGGCCTTCTCGCCGCCCGGTTCTGTCAGAGTCTCGCCCGGAGTGAACACCCGCAGGAGGCGCCGGCTCTCCGGGGAAAGCCGGTGCCAGGCGTCCCGGAAGGCGCTTTCGGGGGGAAGGTCCTTGCCGAAGACGACGACGACGCACGGCCGCGTCTCCCCGACGGTGTCGTAGGCAAGCGTCCGGAAGATGCGTTCCAGCAGGTCGGGCCATTTCCTCACCGGCGCGTCGGCCCTGCCTTTGAGCCACTCCTGCGCCGAGCGGTACTCCCGCTCGTCCCCGCCCGTCGCCAGGTCGCCGGTCGACTGCGCGTCCCCGACGTAGACGACGAACTTGTCCTTCGGGTTCACGGCGGATAGGCAGTCGGCGACGGAGGCGGCCGTGCCGGGGCCGTCGGCCACGAACAGGATGTCCTTGTTGCGGTGCGTCGTCAGGATCCCGGAGCCCATGATGCAGGGGCCCCAGCCCTCGGGGATCTTGCGGCCCGAGAAGTCCGTGAAGTCGGGCGGGTGGCCGTCGAGCATGTGCTCGGCGAACCCGCTGACCTGCGCCTCCCGGTCGGGGATGATGCCCACCAGGGTCGCCGGCTGCGGCGTCTGCCCCTTGCTGATCATGATCGGCCACTCGAGCTGCGGCGACACCGCAATGACCTCGTCGGGCGCCGCGGCCTTGACCCTCTTCGCCAGCTCCTCCCAGTTCTCCATCGAGCCCAGCCGCGAGAACTGGGACGAGGTGACCGTGATGTGGGCCGACATCCCCCGGATGCGCGCGCGCAGGTCGCGGGCGAACCCGCCCATCACGCTCGTCACGACGAGGAGCGTCAGGACGCCGAACCAGACGCCGATCACCGAGAGCAGGCTGATCGGGCGCTTGCGGAGGTAGCGGAGGGCGAGGAAGAGCTTGTACAGGGTAAGGCTCCGAGCGGGAAGGAGTCACGGAAGGGCGGAATGCACGAAACGAAAAACGAAAAACAAAACACGAAAAAGGAAAATGCGGCGCAGGCCAGGCACGGACACATCAGGTCCCCGGCCGCGTTTTCGTTTTTCCTTTTTCCTTTTTCGTTTTTCTTTTCGTTTCTTCCGTTCGACGCGCCTATTCCGTCTTCCTCATCAGCGGGAACAGGATCACGTCCCGGATCGACTTGCTCCCCGTCAGCAGCATCGCCACCCGGTCCACGCCGATTCCGATCCCGCCGGCGGGAGGCATGCCGTGCTCCTGCGCGACGAGGAAGTCCTCGTCGATGCGCTCCAGGCCCTCTTCCTTCGCCGTCAGCTGCCGCTCGAACCGCGCGCGCTGCTCGATCGGGTCGTTGAGCTCGGTGTAGGCGTTGGCGATTTCCATGTTGGCGATGTAGAGCTCGAAGCGCTCGACGACGCGGTCGTCCTTCGGCGAGCGCTTGGTGAGCGGGCTGAGCTCGACGGGGAAGTCGATGACGAAGACCGGCCCGCTGAGGTCGCCCTCGACGAGCGACTCCCAGACGTCGTTCGCGATCGCCTCGTGCGGGCGCTTCCCCACCTCGAGGTGCAGCTCGCGCGCCTTCGCGACGACCTTGTCGTGGTCGTGCCACTCGAACCCGGCCTTCTCGCGGAACAGGTCGAGGTACTTCTTCCGCGGCCACGGCGCCGCGAGTTCGAACTCGCGGCCGTCCCACGAGACCTTCGTGCCGCCCGTCACGGTCTTCGCGAGGTGCGAGAGCAGCCCCTCGGTCAGCTCCATCATCCCGTTGTAGTCGCTGTAGGCCCAGTACAGCTCCATCATCGTGAACTCGGGGTTGTGCCGCGGACTGATCCCCTCGTTGCGGAAGTTGCGGTTGATCTCGAACACCTTCTCCATGCCGCCGACCAGCAGCCGCTTGAGGTACAGCTCCGGCGCGATCCGCAGGAACAGCTGCATGTCGAGCGCGTTGTGGTGCGTCACGAACGGCTTCGCCGCGGCGCCGCCGGGGATCGGCTGCATCATCGGGGTCTCGACCTCGACGAAGCCGCGCTCCGTCAGCCACCGCCGCCACTCGGCGACGATCTGCGACCGCTTGCGGAACGTCTCCATGACCTCGGGGTTCGAGATGAGGTCGAGGTAGCGCTGCCGGTAGCGGATCTCGACGTTCTGCAGCCCGTGCCACTTCTCGGGAAGCGGCCGCAGCGATTTCGTCAGGATGCGGAACTCCTTCACCTCGACGGAGATCTCTCCCGTCTTCGTCTTGAAGAGCTTCCCCTTCACCGCCATCAGGTCGCCGAGGTCGAGCAGGTTGAACAGCTCCATCGCGACGTCGCCGACGATGTCCTTCTTCACGTAAAGCTGGATCTTCCCGGTCCAGTCGCGGAGATCGAGGAAGTTGGCCTTCCCGAACTGCCGGCGGCCCGTGACGCGGCCCGCGACGGAGACCTCGCGGCCCTCCACATAGGCGTCCACGATCGGCCTGATCGCCGCGGTGCCGTCGTGCCGGCCCCCCCACGGGTCGATCCCCTTCGCCTTCACCGCCTCCATGTGCGCCCGGCGGTCCGCGAGGAGCTTCTCCTCCGGCCGCGGCCCGTGCTGGTCCTGCTTCGCCTGTTCGCTCATCCCTGTTTCCGCTTCTCCTCGACCACCGCCTGCACCGCCGCGTTCAGCTTCTGCGCGAGCGCCTCGTAGGCCTTCTGCGCGGCCACGAGCTTCTGAACAACCGCGCAGGCGTCGAGGTTCGCCTGGACTTCGCCGATCCTCTTCGCCTCGGCAGGATCCAGCTTCTTCCCCGCCCGCTGCAGCTCCTGCAGCCTCGCCCCCGCGTCCTGCGCAGCCTTCACCAGCGCCTGCGCGGAACTGTCGGCGCCGTAAGCCTTTTCGCAGCGCATCAGCTCCGCGAGCTCCGGGGAACTGGCGAGCGCTTCGCCGAGCGCGCGGGCGGCCTGTTCGGGGTTCATGAAGGGACGGAGGGTAGGGGGGGCGGCGCGGGGGGTCAAACGGAAGGCTGGGCAGCGAGCGCGGCGATGTCGGGGAAGCGCTCGAAGACGGTGGAGGCGCCGGCGGCGAGGAGGTCCTCGCGGCCGCAGAATCCGTAGGCGGCGAGCCCGCAGGGGATGCGGGCGGCGCGCGCGGTCTCGAGGTCGATGCGGGTGTCGCCGACGAGGACGGCGGAAGAAGCGGCGGTCGCGCGCAGGAGGTGGGCGACGCCGGCGGGGTCGGGTTTCTTCACCGGGAGGGAATCGCCGCCGAGGATGGCGGCGAAGCGGCCGGCGATGCCGAGGCCTTCGAGGATGACGCGGGACATCGCCTCGGGCTTGTTCGACAGCACGGCGAGCGGGCCCGGCAGGCGGTCGAGCGTCCCGGCGACGCCTTCGTAGAGGCGCGTCTCGTCGAGCAGGTGGCGCTCGTAGTGCCGGGTCCAGGCCTCCAGGGCGGGTGCGAACAGCTCCTGCCGCGTGCCGACGCAGCGCTCGATCAGCTTTGCCGCGCCCTCGCCGACGAAGGTCGTGATGCGCGCGACGGGAAGTTCCGGGAGACCGACGGCCCTGAGAGCGACATTCGCCGCCGCCGCGATGTCCGCCCGCGTTTCGGCCAGCGTGCCGTCCAGGTCGAAGATGAGGACCCGCCCGCCGGCCACGCTACTTCGTCTCGAACGCCGTGACTTCCCGCGTCCGCGTCATCACCAGCGTCCCCGACGTCGTCTTCGTCTCGCTCTTGACCACCAGCCCGGGCACGTCGCGGCTCTCCCAGACCGTCCCCTCGGACTTCTGCCCCTCGATCTCGAGCAGCGTCGTCTTGACGCAGCAGCGCACGTCCTTCCCCGCAACCTTCAGCGTCTCCGACAGGTTCGTCGCGGTGCTCGCCTCCGTCCTCGCGCCGCCCGGCACGACCAGCTTCTTCTCCGACTTCACCTCGAGCGGCGCGCCCTCGACCTCGGCAGTCCAGACGGTCCAGACGCTCTTCTTGTCCGAGCTCGTCCCGACCCGCACCGTGCAGGCGACCTTCTCGCCGCCGATCTCCAGCTCCTCCTTGCCCTTCTCCTCCCACGTCCACTCCGGCGCCGCGGACGGCGTCAGCGGGAACTTCACCTCGGTCACCGGCAGCGCGTTGCCGCCCATCGTCGTCTCGATCTTCAGCGCGTAGTAGTCGGCCGTGACCTCCGTCACCGTGTACTTCGTCTCCTCGACCATCTCTTCGCCCGAGATCCTCGACGTCGTCTTGATGGTGACGAAGCTTCCCGCCTTGAATCTCGTCCAGCGGTCGGCAAGGCCGTCGGCGGACACGGCGAGCCCGGCGGCGAGGGCAAGGAACGCGGCGGCGAGCAGCGGACGGCGCATGCGGGGTCTCCTTGGATGGCCAGAGCGTAGGGGCTGGCCCCCCCTCACGTCAACGGCGCCGCCCGCAGCGCGTTCGCATTTTCCGCACGTCGCGGTTGAGCTTTTCCAGCCCCCCGACCATGATCCCCTCGTGCCCCACCGAATCCTCCTCCTCATCACCGAACTCGACCCCGGCGGCGCCGAGAAACAGCTCTTCCACCTCGCCACCGGCCTCGACCGCGCCCGATTCCACCCCCGCGTCGTCTGCCTCAGGGGATTCGGCGACGTCGGGCACGCCCTGCGGAAGGCGGGCGTGCCGGCGGAGTCGCTGGGCATGAACCGCAAGTGGGACATGCGCGCGCCGTTCCGACTGAGGCGGCTGCTCAAGGAGTGGAAGCCGGACGTGATCCACTCCTTCCTCTTCCACGCCAACATGCTCGCGCGCGTGGTGGCACGACGCGCCGGGGTGCCGGTCGTGATCGGAAGCGTGCGCGTCTGCGAGACGCGGCGGCACCATCTGCTGATGGACCGGCTGACGCAGGGGCAGATGGACTGCGAGACGTGCGTTTGCGATGCCGTGCGCGAGTACACGGAGCGCGAGGCGGGGATCGACCCGCGCAAGCTCGTCACCGTGCGCAACGGCGTGGATCTGCCGGTGCTGGAAGGGCTGGACCGCGCGCGGCCCGAGGCGCTGTTCGTGGGGCGGCTCGACGCGCAGAAGGACGTGCGCACGCTGCTGGCCGCGTGGGTGCTGGTGAGGAAGCGGCTGCCGGACGCGCATCTGCGGATCGTCGGCACGGGGCCGCAGGAAGCGGAGCTGAAGGCGCTTGGGGTGGAGGGTGTGGAGTGGAGGGGATTCCAGGCGGACGTGGCGCCGTCGTATCGCTCCGCCCGGGCGCTGGTGCTGTCGAGCCGATGGGAAGGACTGCCGAACGTGGTGCTGGAAGCGATGGCCTGGGCGCTGCCGGTCGTTGCGACGGCGACGGGCGGCTCGGTCGAGCTGGTACGGGAAGGTGTCACGGGGGGCCTGGTTCCGATCGGGGACGCGCCGGCGCTGGCAGGCCGTCTGGCGCAGGTGCTGGAGCAGCCGGAGGAGGCGCGGCGGATGGGGGCGGCCGGGCGGGCGATCGTGGAGAAGGAGTACACGATGGCGGCGCTGGTGAAAGCGAACGAAGCGCTCTACGAGCGGCTGCTTCGGGAGAAGGGGGTATCGGCGGGAAAGTGAAAGACTCTTGTCAGCACTCTGGACACTTCCATTGCAAAACGGCCCCGACTTGTAATCGAGATTGACAGAATCGCCCCTTGAAAGAGTGTTGAGAACTCATATCTACTGTCCACAAAAGGACTTACCAATGTCTCTGCGACGGGCACATCGGTTGCTTTAACCCCCGACGACCTCGGAACACAACCATGATCACGGTCACCATCGAACTGCAGGGTGAGAAAACAACCCGGCGGATCGAAGGAACAAGCACCGTGGTCGGCCGGTCGCGTTCCGCGGACATCCGGATCGACCACCCGAGTGTTTCCGGTCGTCATGCAAGGATCCAGATCGCCGACGACGGATCGGTCGAGGTGGTGGACGCCGGAAGCAGGAACGGCCTCCAGGTCGGAGACGCAAAGGTCGACCGCGTGGCCGTGACGGACGGGCTCGCCGTGACGATCGGTCCAGCCCGGTTTACCTTCTCAACAGGCGGTGGCCTGGCCCGAGCGGAAAGTCTGCAGCGGTTGCAGCTTCCGGACCCCGGAGCGTCGGGAATCTCCCCCCCTCCCGCCCCCGGCTCGGGCCAGGGAACCACCCCCGCCCTGGGCGAGGACGCAAGCGCGCCCGGATCGAGGGGCCCCTCCCTCGAACTCGCCCTGGCGCACGCGCCGTCCCCACAAGCCCCGAAAGTTCTCGCGCCCAGCCGGCTCGCGCGCCAGAACGCCCCGCGCAGGCGCTTCACACTCCAGACCCTCGTCGCCGCCGTGACGGCCTCGGGCTCCCTCGCGATCTCCATCGGCCTCCACGGGTTCATCGCGCTTCTCCTCACGGTCTGCATCTACCGGCAGATCACTCCGGCGCAGTCCTCGCCGATCACCGTCACGCTCGAGCCGCCGCGGTCGATCTTCAAGGCGCCCCCGGATCGCAAGGACGGCGATGGCCGCGGGCTCCCGGACGGCCAGGTTGTGGCGAAGCTGACGCCGCGTCCCGCGCCGCCCGACCCGGAGCTCGCCGCGGCCGAGCCCGACTTTGCGCCCGACGCCTCTTCCCTTCTGGGCGCCCCCGACGTCGCCGCCGCCGGCACGCGCCCGGCCGCCGCGCCTGAGCCGGCGATTTCGCTGTCGAAGCGGAGCGCGATGAAGAAGTTCGTGAAGGTGGAGCTGGTGCCGGACGACGGGAGCTGGGAGGCGGCGAAGGCCGGGCCGGGAGCCGCGCCGAACCCTGCGGCGGGCAACAAGGACAATCCGCCGGTGGACCTCAAGCCGGGCGACGACCCGGTGGACGCCGTGCGCGGGAATCTCGAGAACGGCCAGAACGGCGGATGGCGCACGGTCGCCACGATGGAGCCGGGCGAAATCGCCGTCGTCACGGGCGACTACGACACGGTGCAGCGCGTGCTGGACAAGCTCAAGCTGCGCTACACGACGATCGAGGCGATGAAATTCGGCGGCGCCAAGCTGGCGCGGGTGAAGGTGCTGATCCTGAACTGCCCCGGGCAGCTCGACGGATCGGGGATCCTGAAGCTGAGGAGTTTCGTGGAGAAGGGCGGGTGGGTGGTCAGCACCGACTGGGCGCTGTCGCCGATCAAGGAAGCGTTCCCCGGCTTCCTCCGAAACGTCGGGCTGTCGCCCGAGACGTGGGTTCCCATCTGCGCATCGGAGGGGGCGAAGGACAAGCCCCTGCTCAAGGACGTGTTCAACTTCACGGGCGAGGCTCCGAAGTGGTATCTCGAGGAGCGTTCCTACCTGTTCAAGGTGGACGACAGGGCGAAGGAGAAGGTCGAGGTGCTGATCGAGAGCGCCGAGATGAAGAAGAAGTACGGCACGGAGTGCGTGGCGGCGACGTTCGACTACGGCCGGGGGCGTGTGCTGCACATCGTCAGCCACCTGCAGCAGGTTTCGACGGACCCCAAGGCGCACTACGCGATGGTCCAATTCCTCGCCAACTGGCTGATCCAGGCCGCGGTGTCGCGGCCGGCGGACGAGGCGAAGAAGTAGCGGGCGGCGGCGCCGATCGCCGCTTGACACGGTCCCCCACGCGCCGGAGCATCCGCCGCACATTCCCCCGAGCGGAGAGCGCCATGGCCCACGACTCCTACTACCACGCGCCGGACCTCGCGAAGTTCCCGGACGTCGGGAAGGACGCCCCGGAGCTCTGGAACAAGTTCCTCGGCTGGTACGGCGCCGTCTTCGCCGAGGGAGCGCTGTCGGAGCGCGAGAAGGCGCTCATCGCGCTTGCCGTCGCCCACTCCGTGCAGTGCCCTTACTGCATCGACGCCTACACGACCGCCTGCCTCGAAAAGGGCTCCAACCTGGAGCAGATGACCGAGGCCGTCCACGTCGCGGCCGCGATCCGCGGCGGCGCGTCGCTCGTCCACGGAGTCCAGATGCGAAACGCCGCCGGAAAGGTGAAAATGTAGCGATGCAGTCCCTTCTCCGCCGCGCGCACCCGCTGTCCTCGACCGCCGAGCAGGTCAAGCTGCTCGAGGGCGACCGGGCCGTGCCGGCGTTCGCGGCGAAGCTGAAGGAAGCGGGGCTGCCGGCGCTGGCGGCGGGGGCGCTCGACGTGATGCAGGTGAACGTCGGGAAGCTGTGCAACCAGACGTGCCGGCACTGCCACGTGGACGCGGGGCCGGACCGGACGGAGGTCATGACCCGCGAGACGTTCGAGCTCTGCCTCGCGGCGCTCCGGAAGTCCTCGATCCCGACCGTGGACATCACCGGCGGTGCGCCGGAGCTCAACCCGGACTTCCGCTGGTTCGTGACGGAGGTGAAGAAGCTCGGCCGGCACGTGATGGACCGTTGCAACCTGACGATCCTTGACGTGCAGAAGGACCTCGCGGAGTTCCTCGCCGCGAACGAAGTCGAGATCATCGCCTCGCTCCCCTACTGGTCCGGCAAGGACACCGACGCCCAGCGCGGCGCCGGCGTCTTCGACAGGTCCATCGCCGGCCTCAAGCGGCTCAACGCCCTCGGCTACGGCGGCCGCCTCAAGCTCAACCTCGTCTACAACCCCGCCGGCGCCTACCTCCCCGCCTCCCAGAAATCCCTCGAGCGCGACTTCAAGCGCGAGCTCCAGCGCCGCCACGGCATCACGTTCCACTCGCTCTACACCATCACCAACATGCCCATCAGCCGCTTCCTCGAGTTCCTCGCCGACACCGGCAACTTCGAGGCCTACATCGAGAAGCTCGCCAACGCTTTCAACCCCGCCGCCGTCCCCGCCGTCATGTGCCGCTCCATGATCTCCGTCGGCTGGGACGGCCGCCTCTTCGACTGCGACTTCAACCAGATGCTCGACCTCGAGACCGGCTTCGGCGCGCCGCGCCACATCCGGGATTTCGACGAAGCGGCGCTGGCAAAGCGCCGGATCGTGACGGGGCGACACTGCTACGGCTGCACGGCGGGGGCGGGGTCGTCGTGCGGCGGGGCGACGGCGTAGCCCATGAGCGTGGCGCTCCTCGTCGCCGTGCTCGCGGTCGCGTTCGCCAACGGGGCGAACGACAACGTGAAGGGCGTCGCGACGCTGCTCGGCTCGCGGACGACGACGTACTGGCCCGCGATGGCATGGGCGACGGCCACGACGCTCGCCGGGGCGGTCGCCTCGATCTTCTTCGCCGCGGCGCTGTTCAAGGCGTTCGGCGGCGCGGGGCTGGTCCCGGCCGCGGTCGCCACGCAGAAAGCCTTCCTCCTCAGCGCCGCCGCCGGCGCGGCCGGCGCGGTCCTCGTCGCGACGGTTCTCGGCCTCCCGATCTCCACCACGCACGGCCTCACCGGCGCGCTCGTCGGCGCCGGGCTCGTGTTCGCGCCCCATGACCTGAAATGGCCCGTCCTCGGCGCGAAGTTCGCCCTTCCGCTCGCACTCTCCCCCGTCGCCGCGATGGCCGCAACCCTGCTCCTCTACCCGGTGTTCCGCGGCGCGCGCCGGGCCCTCGGCGTCACGGCTGAGTCGTGCGTCTGCATCGGACGGAAGATCGTCGCGACGTGCCCCACCCCGGCAGCGGCCGCGACCTACCTGCAGGACAACGTCGTCCCCACCCTCCAGACCGGCACCACCGCCTGCTGCACCCAGCGCTACGCCGGCGCCGTCGCCGGCGTCTCCGCCCAGCAGGCCCTCGACGCCGCCCACTTCCTCACCGCCGGCGCCATGTCCTTCGCCCGCGGCCTCAATGACGCCCCAAAGATCGCCGCCCTGGCCGTTGCGGCGTCGGCCATGGGGGTCCGGGGAAGCGTCGCGATCGTGGCGGCAGCGATGGCGGTCGGCGGATTGGTGCTCGCGACACGGGTCGCGCGGACGATGAGCGAAAAGGTCGCGGAAATGAACACGGGACAGGGTTTCACCGCGTCGCTCGTCACGTCGGGGCTCGTCATCGCCGCGACCGCCTTCGGCCTGCCGGTTTCCACGACGCACGTCTCCTGCGGCGCGCTGTTCGGCATCGGAACGGTGAACGGCACCGCCCGGTGGAAGATGATCGCGGCGATCCTGCTCGCGTGGGTCACGACGCTTCCGGTGGCGGCGCTCATTGCGATGGCCGTTGCCGCGGCGTCGCGATAGGGAACGCGGAAACGCGGGGGAATATCAGGAAAAGCTCGGCAGGACTCAGCCGTTCAGCGCCTTTCCTGCCTTTTCAGCGCGTTTCCGCGTCAGGCACTTCCCCGTCACTCCGATTTTCGACGCACCAGCCGCCCGATCCCGTCCACCGCCCCGCCGATCAGGATCTTCCCGATCATGGAGGCCGGGAGCCACAGCGAAGCGACGAGGATGGCGATCTTCGCCCACTTCCACGGCAGCAGGACCGTGAGGAGCGCCAGCACGCCGAGGATCCCGAGCCCGAAGCCGAGGATGACCCAGGCGCATCCGCGGACCATCTTGTCCGGGTCGTCCCCCGTCCGCAGGCCCGTCGAGGCCATCGCCCGCGACACCGCGTGCGGCTTGCCGAGAACCGCAGGCACCGTGATGGCGAGAACCACCAGCGCTTCAGCGCCGAGGGTGATCCAGATCGCAACGTCCCAATTCAGTCGGCACGCGGCAGTTGCAGATCACTGCCGGAGCCCCCCGCGCAGGGAACGTCTTCTCCTCCGCCACTGCATGTCATGGCAACCGGCGCAACGACGTACAAATGAAGTTCCTGATTGCACGGGAGGACGTGATCTTCGCGCGTCAGAATCGCATTGAATCTGGACAACTCCCAGATCGTCGAGTCCAAGAGATCCGTAACACGAGGTTGAGCATGCACTCCCGTGGTCGGCTCCCAATCGTGGAGGTCGAGGTAATTCTGCGATTGCCTGCTCCGACGACTCTGTTTAGGCATACCAAGCATCGGGAGAAGTCGCCCCTGCAGTTTGTCCAACTTGTCCCGGAAAGCCCGCTCACCCTTCAGTGCAGAACCTTTCTCGGGCCACGACTCACCTTGAAGGAAGAAATCGGCTTCCGGGAATTCTGCAGAACTCGGAAGGCTCACCCATTCACACCCAGCGTGGTTCCAGGCACCGCGCTGCGTCGGGTGCCGTGCGAGGCCCAGCGCGTCCGCCAATTCGATCTCAGAAGGAGTCTTCCAGTTCCACTCGACGAGGCGGATCCGGCCGACCAATTCGACCCAGCGGCTCCTCCTGTCCATGGCTCTCCCGTCCGCCGATGTCGTCCCTCGCAACTCGCAACCCGCAACTCGCAACTGCCCTTTGTTACTTCTTGTTCGCCCCGCCCTCCGCCACCAGCTTGCTCGCCCGCAGCAGCGAATCGAACGTCCCCGCGTCCGACCACCACCCTTCCAGCACGTCGTGTGTCATCGTCCCCTGCTCGACGTAGAAATTGTTCACGTCGGTGATCTCGAGCTCGCCGCGGCCGCTCGGCTTGCAGCGCTTGATGAACTCCCACACCTGCTCGTCGTACATGTAGATGCCGATCACCGCGAACTTCGACTTCGGCTGCTTCGGCTTCTCCTCGATCTTCACGACCTTGTCGCCCTTCAGCTCCGGCACGCCGAACCGCTCCGGGTCGTGAACCTCCTTCAGCAGGATCTTCGCGCCCTTCGCCTGCGACTGGAACTTCTTCACGGGCTCGACGATGTTCTTCTCGATGATGTTATCGCCCAGCACGACCGCGATCCGGGCGCCCTTCGCCCACTGCTCGCAGATCCCGAGCGCCTCGGCGATGCCGCCCTCGCCCTTCTGGTAGCCGTAGCTGATCTGCTTGAGCCCGAAGTCCTCGCCGTTGCCGAGGAGCTTGAGGAAGTCGCCCGCGGAGTGGCCGCCGGTGACGATCATGATCTCGCGGATGCCGGCGTCGACGAGGGTCTGGATCGGGTAGTAGACCATCGGCTTGTTGTAGACCGGGAGGAGGTGCTTGTTCGTGACCCGGGTGAGGGGCATCATGCGGGTGCCGAGGCCGCCGGCGAGGACGATTCCTTTCACGGGAGGCTCCTGTTGAAGGGGGCGCAAGTGTACCGGCTGGAGGCGGAAGGGCCGATGGAAACGGCGGCTGCGGGGGGCGGATGAGCGGTCCACGGGGGGAGTGCGTGATCGAGACGATCCGCGCGATGCCGAAGGCGGAAATGCACTTCCATTTCGAGGGCTCGTTCCGCTGGAGCACGGTCCGCGAGCTGCACCCCGGCGGGCGCGAGTTCCCCGACCGGCCGCCGTGGTGGGGGCGCCGGCTGTCCTGGGAGGATTTCACAGGCGTCTTCCGCGACTACCTGAAGCCGGCGACGGGGACGCCGGAAGCGGTGGAGCGGCACGCGGCGGAGGCGCTCGAGGACCTGGTGCGGCTGAACGTGCGGTACGTCGAACTGCTCGTGTCGCACCGGTTCCACGCCTGGCGCGGCATGTCGGAGCGGCAGGTCTGGGAGGCGGTCGTGCGGGGACGGGAGAAGGTCAAGGGGATCGACGCGCGGCTTCTCCTCGGGATTTCGCGCGACCAGGCACCGGGGGAGGCGGAGGCGGTGCTGGAGCAGATCGCGGCGTTCGCGATCCTGGAGGGCTGGCTGGAGGGGATCGACCTGCAGAGTGACGAAAGGGCGAGGCCCAACCGCGACTTCGTGCGGCTCTATCGCCGCGCGGCGGAGCTGGGGCGGACGCTGCGCTCGCACGCCGGAGAACTGGGCGGGCCGGACAACGTGCGCGACGCGGTCCGGGAATGCGGCGCCCTCCACATCTCGCACGGCACGCGCGCCGCGGAGGACCCCGCGCTGGTGGCCGAACGCGCGCGGCGTGGAGCCTGGCTCCACCTCTGCCCGACGAGCAACGTCCGTCTGGGGGTGTGCGCGTCGTACGAAGCGCTTCCCCTCAAGGCGTTCCTCGACGCCGGCGTCCGCCTGACGGTCAACGCGGACGACCCGCTCCTGTTCGACACCGACACGACGCGCGAGTACCTCGTCGCGCACGAACAGGGCCTTCCGGTCGCGGAGCTGGCGCGGAACGGCTTCCGCGCGTCGCTCTGGAGCGCGGCTCGGATCGAGGCCGCCTGCGCGGACATCGACCGGGCCTTCGCGTCACTCCCGGCCGCGGCGCGCGAGACGGCCGGGGGCGCCTGATCCCGGCCGTAGGGGAGGCCATCAGCCGCCGTCGTGCATCCGCGGGCTGTCGATGACGCCGCGCGCTACCGCCGCGGTCTCTCCCGCTTCCGCCCCGGCGACCGCGCGGGCGCCCTCGAGGACTTCAGGCGCGCCTGCCAGGACGAGGGGCAGGCGCGTGACGAAGCGCAGGGTCACGTGAGGAACACGCCCGCGGATCCCGTGTGCGAGCTGCTGAAGGAATCGCTGCTGCCCCTGCCCGAACGGCCGAGGCAGCGGGACTCACGCCTCCAGGACCTGCACGTGCACCTGGCGCGTTCGGGGGCCGTCGAATTCGCAGAGGAAGATGCCCTGCCAGGTGCCGAGCGCGAGCTTCCCGCCCGAGACCGGCACCGTCGAGCTCGAGCCGACCATCGTGGTCTTGATGTGCGCGGCCGAGTTCCCCTCGCCGTGCGCGTAGCCGTCCTCCCACGGGACGATGCGATCGAGGGCCCTGAGCATGTCCGCCGCCACGTCCGGGTCGGCGTGTTCGTTCACGGTCACGCCGGCTGTCGTGTGAGGGACGTAGACGACGCACGCGCCCTCGGCGACGCCCGACTCCGCCACGACCCGCGCGACCTGCGCGGTCAGGTCCACGAATTCGTCGCGCCGCGACGTCCGAACGCCGAGTGTCTTCATGTTCCCCTCACCGTTTCCGATCCTCAGGCCAGTAGACCGTCTCCCCCCGCTGGAACGCCTTCTCCAGCACCGGCTCGCGCGCCTTGTCCGCGGTGATGCGCGTCACCTGCTCCTGGTCCCAGCCGTGGCTCGTCAGCCACAGCAGCCGCCCGGCGTAGACGCGGACGCCGCGCCGGCGGTCCGCGGCCCACGTGCGCTCGGCGTCGGGCATCAGGCGCTTCGCCAGGATCTCGAGGTCCGCCGTGAGGCCCTTCCCGGGAAGTGACCTGTCGCCTGGAATCGTCCGCTTCACGTCCTCGAGGATCTCCGCGGCGGCCGCGACGGAACGCGACGCCCACGCCCGCAGCGCGTCGGCCGCGTAGTGATTCACGGACTCGCGGAGTCTCCCCAGGAGCGCTTCCTTCGCCGGCCGGCTGTCGCCGCCGCGGCGCGCGCACGCCGCCAGGGCCTGCTGGGCCCACATCGCCACGAGGTTCGTCGAGTGCGGCTCGGCCGCGCAGGCCGCGAGCGCCGGGATCGCGGCCCGGATGTCCGTGTTCGCGTCGATCGCCGCGCCGCAGAGGCGGCAGGCGGCGCCGCAGCGTTTCGACTCGTCGGCGCTCGCGCGGTCGCGGATCGCGGCCCGCAGCTGTGTTTCCGAAAGCGGGCCGGAGCGTCCCATCGCGCTTACCTCCTGACCCCCGGATTTACCAGTCGGAGACGTCCGCTCCGGGCACGACCGCTACTCCCCTGGACTTCAGGCGCCGGCACAGATCCTCGTACTCGTCGCGAGTCCAACGGACATCGAACGCCCCGTACATGTTGTGCCTTGCGAACTCGAACACGTCTTCGAGCGCGAATCCCGCTTTTTCCGTGGGGGGATCGTCGACCCAGCGGACGCAAGCTTCGTCCCACGACCCAAGATCCCCTGCCGCAAGGTAAGAGGGCCCCATCGCGAGCAGCTTCGCGAGGAGGGCGTGCCGCGGCTGCAGGGGCCCGAGATCTCGCTCGATGGCCTTCGCCAGATCCGCGACGACATCGCAGACGCCCATTCGCCCTCCTGCCACCCCAGGCGCAGCTATCCCAGCATCCCCGACGCCGGGCTGCTCGGGCTCCCCTCGAACAGCTTCTTCGGGATCCGCCCCGCGAGGAACGCCAGCCGCCCGCCGATCACGCCGTGCTTCATCGCCGCCGCCATCTTCACCGGGTCCTTCGCATGCGCGATCCCCGTGGTGCAGAGCACGCCCGCCGCGCCGAGCTCCATCGCGACCGCGACGTCGCTCGCCGTGCCGACGCCGGCGTCCACGATCACCGGCACGCTCAGCCGGTGGAGGATGATCTGGAGGTTGTGCGGGTTCAGGATCCCCAGCCCGCTCCCGATCAGGCTCCCCAGCGGCATCACGCTCGCACACCCCGCGTCCTGCAGCTTCAGCGCCGTCACCGGGTCGTCGCTCGTGTACGCCATCACCACGAACCCCTCCTTCACCAGCACCCGCGCCGCCTTCAGCGTCTCCTCCACGTCCGGGAGCAGCGTCTTCTCGTCCGCCAGCACCTCGAGCTTCACGAGGTCGCTCAGGCCGGCCTCCCGCCCCAGCCGCGCATAACGCAGCGCGTCATCGGCGTTGTAGCAGCCGGCGGTGTTCGGGAGGATCTTGAAGCGCTTCCGGTCGATCCGCGTGAGGATGGACTCCTTCGCCTTGAGGTCCACGCGGCGCACGGCGACGGTCACGCAGTCCGCGCCCGAGGCGTCGAGCGCCGCGGCCATGACGTCGAGCGTCGCGTACTTTCCGGTCCCGACGATCAGCCGGGACTGGAACTCGTACTTCCCCACCATGAACGAATCGCCGCCGCTCATCCCTAGCCTCCACCCACGAAGCTCACGACCTCGACCTTGTCCCCGTCCTTCAGCACCGTCCGCCCCCGCTCCGCCCGCACCACGATCGCCAGGTTGACCTCCGTCGCCACCATCGGCTCCGTCAGCCCAAGTTCCCCCAGCAGCCCTTCGAGGGTCGTCCCCTCGCGGAGTTCGCGCGGCTCGCCGTTGAGCTCGATCTTCACGCGACGGAGTGTAGGGCGGGCGCAGCGAAGGAGCAAGGCGGGGAGACCCGGATCGCGGGAACGGCGGGGTCGCACGACCGGTATGATGAGGCGGACTCCGCGGAGACCAACCATGGCGTTCATAATCCCCCAGGCTCTGTGGCAGCGAATGGTGGCCGCAGTCGTGACGCTCCTGGTGACGGCGGGCTGCACCGACAATCCAGGGCCGGCGCGGCAAAGCTCCCTTGAGGACGGCGCGACCGGCCGGGTGCCGGAAGGGGGGGAATCGGTGCGCGGCGGACCGGGAGAGGCCGCCACGACACCGAATCCGGCGAGGCCATTCGAGTGGCGCACGTTCGACGATGCGCCTTCCGGACCGGCCGTGATCCCCGCCGCGGCGGAGACCGTGGAGCGGTGGATCCGGGACCTCGGCGACGAGGACGACGCCGTCGCGCTCCATGCGCGGCATGCTCTTCTCCACCAGGGATTCGGCGTGTCGGCTCAGCTTCGGGTCCGGGCCGCCGGCACGGACCGGGGCGCGGTGCGGGCGAGGGAGATGGCGGAGATTTTCGGAGTACGGCTGAGATGGATGTGGGGCGGCCGAGGAGCAACGGGATGGGCGTTTACCACGGATGGATCGGCTGTGTTGTCGTGGACTTCGGACCGGACGCCCGGCCTCACTTGCAGATCGCTCCTGGATGGTCGCCTGTCCTGGAGCGTGACCTCGGAGGACATCCGGACGGCGTTCGGGATCCCGTACCGGAGTACGCAGGTGGATCGGATTCCACAGATCGCGCCGGTCGAACCTGGCAAATGGCGCGTCATGAGCCGCGACCTGACAGTGCTCGACCTCGCGGAGTCGACAGGGGAGATCTCCGTGTTCAAGGCGACCCGCCGGGGCCAGATCCCCGATCCCCGCGTCAACCCGCCTTCCCTGGTGACGGTTGATCCGATCGAGATTCCCGGGAGAGGAAGGGCGAGGGTATCCGAAGGGCAACTCGAGATCTGCCCCGAGGGAGAGGACGACTGGTACCCCGTGACCCGGGGGCGGGAATTCCTGACGACGCTCGCCGGGAGCCCGGATGTGCTACTCGCAATGACGCGGGATACCCTGCGGACATACAGTTGGAGTTCCCTGAAGCTCCTGTTCAAGACGACCATCCCACTCCGCACCTGGTGGACCGACGTGTGTCCAACATGCGGCCGCATCGTCCTCGGCGGCACGGAGGCCACGGGCTTTGCGGTGATTTCCGGCGCAAGGGTCCCGGTCTTTCGGGTGTCCGGACCGGCCTTCTCCATGACGGCGATGGCCGTCGACGGCCGGAGGCGCTGGATCGCGACCGCGGACAGCGAGGGCTACGTCCGGGTGTTCCTCCTCGGTTCGCTCGAGCGACTCGCCACCGCAAGAGCGGACGGCGCCGTCGATTCCCTGAGGTTCTCGCCGGATGGACAGTTCCTCGTTGCGACGGCCATCACGGATGCAGGAGACGAATTCGCCAGGAAGCTGAACGTCTTCCGACTCGAACCGCGATAATCCGTCCGGACAAGGCCCCGGGCTCGAATCCTCGCAGGTCGTCCGTGCGCCGACACGGACCCGTTCTCGGAAAGGACCTGAACCGATGAATCGATGGATGGTCCTGGCCTGGCTCTGTTCGGTCGGCGCGTCTGCTGAAAACGCGGGCGCCCCCGACGAGGTCCGGATCCGGGCCGCGGCGGCCGACCTGGTCTCACCGGACACCGCGAAGAGCGACGCGGCGCGGCAGGATCTGCTCGCGGCGGGTCGGGGAGCGCTCCCGGCGCTTCGCGAGGAGAAAAAACGCCGGCAGGACTCCGGGGAGCTAGCCTCGCTGTCGCGGGTCATCCGCATCCTCGATCCGGAGGTGAGCGAGCGTGAGCCGGTGGACTCCATCGGCCCGTTCGCCCTTTCGCCGGACGGCAAGGGCTACGTCGTGCGCGAGAAGGAAGACCGGCTCGTCGCGAATCTCGGGGAGCGAACGCCGCTGGAAGCCCCGCGGCAGAAGGAGCCTCCGGGCATTCTCCGCCGGGACCGGACCGTCACGGCCGTCTGTTTCGCCGCGGTCGACGAGGTCGCGGTTGCCTGGGCGGGGGACGGCTCCCTCTCGACGTTCGATGCGCGCACCGGCGGGAAGACAGGTACGCTCGATATCCCTCTCGGGCTCGGACCGGGGAAACCGGCGAGCCACTGGGTCAGACTTCTGCGGCTGACGGACTCGGCCGTCGTCAGCGGCCGCCATGACGGCATCGCGGTGCACTTTCGTGGAAAGGCGGGTCCCACCCTGACGACAGGCGAAGTAGACCCCAGGCTGTCCGGATGGGCCATCCAGCCGGGCGGCATCCTGGCAATCCTGAAGAACCCGGAGGGGAACCTCCTCCAGAGATGGACTGTGGCGAATTGGAAGCTCGCCGCCAAACGCCCGCTCCCCCTGCCCGATGCCAATCTGCTGGCCTCATCGCGCGACCGCCCATGCATCCTGGTCGCCAGCAGCAGTTCGGGCAAGTACTCGACCTCGGTGGATGGGGGCGCGGCGTTCGCGACCCCCGCGGCGAGCGGCCTGAATCCGGGCGAGCTGTCGAGCGTAGCGGTCTGTCCCGACGGCGCCTGGGTCGCGCTCGGCTGCACGAGCGACCGGGTTCAACTGCGGCTGGCGACCACGTGGGAACTGCTTGCGGAGCTGAAGACGAGCGGGCCCG
>JADLHC010000091.1 GCA_020849035.1 Planctomycetia bacterium | reverse complement strand
CCTCGGGGCGGATTTCCTCGCCGTGGGCGCGTGCGACGACGGCGCGGGAGAGCGGGTGCTCGCCTGCGAGTGCGGCGACGGCGGCGCGGCGAAGAAGCTCGGTTTCCGGGATTCCGACGGGCTCGACGGCGGCGACCTCGAAGGAGCCTTCCGTGAGGGTGCCGGTCTTGTCGAACGCGATCGCGCGGACGCGGCCGAGGGCCTCCAGGGCGGCGCCTCCCTTGAAGAGCACGCCGCGGCGGGAGGCGGCGGCGATGGAGGCGAGGATGGAGACGGGGGTCGAGAGGATGAGCGCGCACGGGCAGGAGACGACGAGGAGGGTCAGGCCGCGCTCGAGCCAGGTGGTCCACGGGGCGCCGAGGAGGAGGGGAGGGACGACGCCGACGCCCGCGGCGAGGAGGAAGACGACCGGCGTGTAGACGGACGCGAACCGGTCGACGAAGCGCTGGGACGGGGCGCGGCGGGACTGGGCCTTCTGGACGAGGTCCACGATGCGGCTGACGGTGGCATCCTCGACGGCGCGGGTGACGCGGATCTCGAGCACGCCGCGGCCGTTCAGAGTCCCGGCGTACACCGGCGCCCCGGGGCGCTTCTCGACCGGGGCCGCTTCGCCGGTGATGAAGGCCTCGCTGACGGACGACTCGCCTGCGGCGACGGTGCCGTCGGCTGCGATACGTTCGCCCGGGCGGACGAGGACGATGGCGCCGGGGCGGAGATCGGAGACGGGGATCTTCGACTCGCGGCCTCCGGCGAGGACGGTGGCGTCGCGCGGTGCGAGCTCGACGAGGCTGCGGATCGCGTCGCGGGCGCGGCCGAAGGTCAGGGCCTCGATGAGGGTGCCGACGGAGAAGAGGAACATCGCGGTTGCGGCTTCGCTCCAGTCGTCGAGGGCGGCGGCGCCGGCGCAGGCGGCGCTCATGAGGAGGAACATGTCGAACGAGCGGGACTTCCAGGCCATGCGGAGGCCGCGCAGGAGCGCGGGGACGCCCGAGAGCGCCAGGGAGGCGCCGAACGCGATCTTCGACGCCATGGGCTGGTGCGAGGCGAGGAGCGCGAATCCCGCGACGAGGGGGAGGAGCGCGAGGGCGGGGGAAAGGACGGCGGCGCGCGGGAGGGACGGCGCGGCGGGGCGCGCTGCGGAGCGGGCCGGCGCGACGTCCGAGACGCCGTAGCCCAGCCGCCGGACCTCCTCCTCGACCGTGGCGGCCGCCGACGCCCGTGCGTCCACGACGAGCCTGCCAGCGCCGAAGTCCACGCCGGCCCACGCCACGCCGGGCAGCCTCATGACGGCCCTGGAGATGCCCACGCCGCAACCCGGGCAGTCCATGCCGCTCACGGACCACGCCCGGTGCCACGACCGCCCGGCGATGTCGCGCGCCACGCGCCGCGCCTCGGCCGCCAGCCTGTCCCGCGTCCACGCGGCCTCGTCGTACTCCACCGACAGCGCCTCCGTGTCAGGGTCCACCTGCGCCGCCCGGACGCCCGGAAGCACCTTCACCGACGCCGCCAGCTCCTCCTCGCAGCGTCCGCAGCGGGGATCGACGAGGGAGGGCAGGGGAAGGGCCGTGTTCACGGGTGTTCGGCGTGCCTGAGGGCCTGACGGAGAACGGTCGCGACGTGCTCGTCGCGCAGGGCGTACCGGACGATGCGCCCCTCGCGGCGGGCGGAGACGATGCGGCGGTCGCGGAGGCGGGCGAGCTGGTGGGAGAGGGCGGACAGGCTGCAGCCCAGCGACTCGGCGAGGTCGGTCACGCGGGTTTCGCCGGAGCCGAGGAGGACGAAGAGCAGGCGCAGGCGGGTGCGGTCGGCGAGGGCGGAGAAGATGCGCTCGGCTTCGTGGAGGACGCGGGGCGCGGGCGGGCGTGGCTGCTTCATCGCCGGATCTTCCACGGCGCGTCGCGGATCGTCCAGTGAATTATTGATCAATTGTTCAAGTGTTCAATCGATCCCGGCGCCGCCCGCGCAACGGTGGACGGCCGGGGCGCTTCGTGCGAAAGTGCGCGCTCACCGCCACGATGGAGAGCGTCCATGAGAGTGATCGACCGCGGGATCCCGGGCCGCGAGGACGTGCCGACGCCCGCGAAGGTGACGGAGGTGCTGCGCACGATCGTGGACCCCGAGCTCGGGCTCGACGTCGTCGGGCTCGGGCTCGTCTACGAGGTCGAGATCGAAGGCCAGAACGTCTGGGTCAAAATGACCATGACGAGCCAGGCGTGCCCCGTCGGGCCGCAGATCCTCGACGGCGCGCGGAGGGCGATCACGGCGGGCGTGCCGGGGGTGGCGAAGTGCGACGTGCAGCTCGTCTGGGACCCGCCGTGGAAGCCCGACATGATGTCGCCGGAGGCGCGGAAGGCGATGGGGTGGGCGTGACGGGGCCTGCGGCGGGGAAGGCCGGCGCGGTCGCGAAGGCGCCGGTGGCGCTGGTCGCGGTCGCGTCGCTCGCGACGGCGGCGTGGGCGGGGCTCGTGCGCGCCGGCTGGGCCTGGGACATGCCTCTCGAGGACATCCCCGCGAGCCACGGCGCGATCATGGTCTGCGGGTTCCTCGGGACCGTCATCGGGATCGAACGCGCCGTCGCGCTCGGGCGCTGGTGGGCCTGGCTCGTCCCGGCGCTCGCCGCCGCGGGGGCCGTGGCCCTCGTTCTCTCCCTGCCGGGCGCCCTGGAGTTCTCCCCGCGCGTCCCAAGGGCCCTGTGGGCCGCCTCGGCCGCGCTCCTCTTCGCTGAGTCCCTCCTGATCGCGAAGCGCCAGCCGGCGATGTTCACCGGGGTCATGACGGCGGCGGCGGCCGTGTTCGCCGCGGGGAACATCCTCTGGCTCGCGGGGCGGCCCCTGAGCCACGCCGTGCTGTGGTGGGCCGGATTCCTCGTGCTCACCATCGCGGCGGAGCGCCTGGAGCTGAGCCGCGTGGTGAAGCTGACGCGGCGGGCCGTGGTCCTCTTCTCCGTGTTCGCCGCCGGGATGGCCGCCTCGCTCGTGGTCTCCGCGGTCCGCGACGAGGTCGAGCTGCGGCTCTTCGGCGCGTCGCTGGCCCTCGTCGCGCTCTGGATGCTCCGCTGCGACGTCGCGCGGCGCACGATCCGCCTCGCCGGGCTCCCCAGGTACGTCGCCTCGGGGCTCCTGTCCGGCTACGTCTGGCTCCTCGCGGGCGGCGCCGTCTTCGCAGGGTTCGCGGGGCACTGGGGGCCCATGCCCCGCGACGCCGCCTACCACGCCGTGTTCCTCGGCTTCGTCATGAGCATGATCTTCGCCCACGCGCCGATCATCCTCCCGGCGATCAGCGGCATCCCCGTCGCCTTCAACCGTGCCTTCTACGCCCCTCTCGCGCTCCTGCACGCCTCGCTGGCCGTGCGCGTCGCCGCCGACTTCGCCGACGCCATCGTTCTCCGCCAGTGGGCCGGCCTCGCCAACGCCGCCGCCATCGCCCTCTTCCTCGTCACACTCGCCGCCTCCGCCGCCCGCGGCCTGGCCGCCGCACGGCGCTAGCGCCAGCGCTTCACGATCTCCTCCCCCCCCTGCGCCCGCAGCAGGTCCGCCGCCTTCCGCGCCACGTCCTCCGGCTTCGACCCCTCCGCGGACGCCCGGATCCCCGCCAGGTCGGTGTCCAGTCGCAGCACCCCGCCGCGCCACGCCGCGTGCGCCCCGAGCGGCGTCCGGCAGCCCGCCCGGAGGTCGCGGAACAGCGCGCGCTCCGCGTCGACGGCGGCGTGGATCGAAGCGTCGTCGATGGCGCGCACGAGGGATTCCTCGCCGGACCGCGTCTCCACCGCAAGCGCCGCCTGGCCCGCCGGCGGCACGAGGTCGTCAGCGCCCAGCGTCTCCGCGATCTTCCCGTCCAGGCCGAGCCGCTTCAGCCCCGCCACCGCCATCAGCAGCGCCTCGAACTCGCCCGCCTCCAGCTTCCTCACCCGGGTGTCCACGTTGCCGCGGACGGCGACGGCGGAGAGGGCGGGGAAGCGCCGCGCGAGCCACTGCTGGCGGCGGGGGCTGGACGTGGCGACGCGGCCTCCGGGCGGCAGCGCCGCGAGGGCGCGGCCCAGGACGGCGTCGCGCGGATCCTCGCGCTCGGGGACGGCGGCGAGCGCCAGCCCGGCGGCCGTCTGCGACGGAAGGTCCTTCAGCGAGTGCACCGCGACGTCGATGCGCCGTTCGAGCAGCGCGTCCTCGAGCTCCTTCGTGAACACGCCGACGCCGATCTGCTCCACAGGCCGGTCCTGCGTCGCGTCGCCGCTCGACTTGATCACGACGATCTCGACGCGGCGGCCGCGCGCCTCGAGCAGTCCCGTCACGCGCCGCGCCTGCCACATCGCAAGCGCGCTGCCACGCGTCCCGAGCCGGATCACGCCCCCAGCTGCGCCGTCGCCCACGCGCGCGCCTCCTCTTCCACCATGCGCCGGCCCTCCTCGATCTTCCCGCGCCGCGCCGCCATGTTTTTCTCCACGACGTCCTTCAGGTTGTCGATGTTGTACACGTACAGGTCCGCGATCTTCTCCGCGGCGTCCTCCACGTTCCGCGGCACGCCGATGTCAACGACGAACATCGGCCGACCTTCGCGCGCCTTCATCGCCTCCCGCAGCATCTCCGCCGTCACGAGCGGCTTCTCCACCAGCGCGCAGGCCACCACGATATCGGACTCCGCCAGCGTCTTCGGAAGCAGGTCCAGCGCGACCGGCGTCGCCCCGAGCCGCCCCGCTACCGCCGCCGCGCGCGCTTCCGTCCGGTTCGCGATCGCCATCAGCGACACGCCGCGGTCCTTCAGGCACTGCGCCGTCAGCTCGCCCGTCTCGCCGGCCCCCAGCACCAGCACCCGCTTCTGCTTCAACTGCCGGAACACCCTCTCCGCCAGCTCCACCGCCACGCTCGCCACCGAGAGCTTCCCCTCGGCGATCTTCGTCTGCGTATGCACCGCCTTGGCCACGTTGAACGCCTTCTGGAAGAGCATGTGGAACGTCCGGCCGACCACGCCCGCCTCCGTCGCGATCCGGTACGCGTCCTTCACCTGCGCCAGGATCTGGGTCTCGCCGACCACCATGCTGTCGAGCGACGCCGCGACCGAGAAGAGATGCGTCACCGCCTTTTCGCCGCGCAGGTCGTACACGAACGGCCTCAGCCCGTCCTCGCTCAGCCCGCCGCGGGCGCCCATCAGCCGCAGAGCCCTCCGCATCGCGTCCTCCGGACTCCCCGTCATCCACGCTTCCACCCGGTTGCACGTCGAAATCAGGAGCGCTTCCTCCACCACGGGTTTCTCGCGCAGCTCCGCGAGGAACCTCGGGGCGTCGTGGGCGGGCACGGCGACTTTTTCGCGCACGTCGACGGGCGCGTTGCGGTGGTTGAGGCCGACGACCTGGATCTGGGTCACGGGCGGTGGACTCCCGAGCCCAGGAGGGAGGCGCCGAAGAGTGTGAAGGCGGCGATGAGGAAGGACCAGACGGACATGCGTGCGGCGGCGCGGCCGTGGTAGCCGCGGGTGAAGGACATGGCGACGAGGCCGCCGTAGAAGAGCCAGGTGAGGAGGGCACCGATGACGCGGCCGTCGGCGAGGACGGGTTTGTCGAGGAGGTGTGCGCGGAGGAAGCCGAAGGCCATGCCGGCGGAGAGGAGGACGAATCCGACGACGACGGAGGAGACGTTGACGGAGTGGCAGGCTTCGAGGGAGGGGAGGGCGGAGAGGAGGGGGCCGGCGGCCCGGGACTTCAGCTGGCGCTGCTGGAGGAGGTAGAGGATGCCGGTGGCGAAGGAGACGAGGAAGGCGGAGTAGGCGAGGGAGACGAGGGCGATGTGGAACGGAGTGATGGCGCCGTCGGGGGCGTCGGCGGGGGGCGCCTGGCCGAGGGTGGTGAGGTAGGGGGTGAGGGAGAGTCCGACGGCGAGGGGGGAGACGCCGGCGGTGACGGCGGGCATCTCGATGCGGAGGTCGAGGGCCAGGGCCGCGGCGGCGGCGAGCAGGGCGGCGAAGACGCAGGCCTCGAACATGTGGAACATCGGGCACCCCTGGGTGCGCGCCGCGCCGTGGAGGAGGAACGCGGCGTGGGCTGCGATGCCGAGGGCGGTGAAGAGGCGGAGGAAGTGCGGGAGGGACTCGCGCCGGGCGGCGAGGGAGCCGAGGGCGGTGGCGCCCGCGATGGCGTATGCGAAGAGGCCGAACCAGAAGAGGACGAGTTCGAGCGTCGCGTAGGGGGCCATCAGCGGAGTCCTTCGCCGCGTGCCAGGGCGCGGAGTTCGCGGCGCCGGGAGGCCGGGGAACGGCCGGAGGCCTTGAGGGCGCGTCGGCGGCGGCCGACCGCGGCCGCGCGGTCGGCCCAGCCGGCCCGGAGCATCGCCCGGATCTCGCGCTTCAGGCGCGCCCCCACCGAGGGGGCGTTGCCTCCGGTCGAGACGGCCACGGCGACCGGGCCCTGGCGGACGGCGGCCGGGACGTGGAAGTCGCAGCCTTCGGCGTCGTCGCAGACATTGACCAGGATCCCGCGGGCGCGGCAGACGCGGGCGACGGAGGCGTTGACCGAGGCGTCGTCGCTGGCCGCGAAGGCGACTGCGGCGCCCCGCAGGTGCGACGGGCGCCACGGCTCGTCCACCCGGCCCACCGGGAGTTTCTCGAAGCCGCGGGCGAATCGGGGTGCCACCACCGTGACGACGGCGCCGGCTCGCGCGAGCGCCCGCGCCCGCCGCAGGGCCACGCGCCCGCCGCCGACGACGACCACGGGCCGGCCGGCGAGGTTCAGGAACACGGGATAGAGCGGGTTGCTCGGCATTGCTGCGTCGGGGGACGATTCTAGGGCGGACGGCGGGGGCTGGAAAGGGAGACTCGGCAGCGCGTTCTTGCCCCGCCCTTCCCGCGCCTTAGAATGGGCTCATGCCGGATACGCGCGTCTTTCCCCTCCAGCGGGCGATCTTCCAGCCGGACGCCCTCGCGGAGCCCGCGCGGATCCTCGCCGCGGGAGGCCTCGTCGCCTTCCCCACGGAAACCGTCTACGGCCTCGGCGCCAACGCCGACATGGGCCCCAGCGTGATGCGCCTGCTCGAAGTCACGGGAAGCCCCTCCGACCGCCGCCTCACGCTTCACCTCGGCCACGCCTACGAGCTGGAGCGCTGGGTCCGCGACCCGGCCCCCGTCGTCCGCAGGCTCACGCGCCGGTTCTGGCCCGGCCCCCTCACCATCGTGCTCCGCTGCAGCGACGGCGAGATCCGCGGGTTCCGCATTCCCGCCGACGAAGTCGCCCGCGAGCTGATCAAGCTCGCCGCCGTCCCGATCGTCGCCACGAGCGTCAACGTCGCCGAGGCCCCGCCCATCAACGACGCCCCGACGATCGTGAAGCACTTCGGCGGCCGGATCGACGCGGTCGTGGACGGCGGTCCGGCGCGCCACGCGCGGCAGTCGACCGTCGTGGAGATCGACGCGGGATGCCGCGTGGCCCGCGAGGGCGTGATCCCCCGGCAGGAGGTGGAGGAGGCCTGCCGCAGGCGCATCCTCTTCGTCTGCACCGGGAACACGTGCCGTTCCCCGATGGCCGAGGCCCTCCTGCGCCGGGCGCTCGCGCTCCGGTTCGGCGTCGCGGAGGACCGCCTGGAGGAGAAGGGCTTCGTGGTCGAGTCGGCCGGCGCGGGCGCGACCGCGGGCGCGCCGATGTCGGACGATGCCGTGCGCGTGCTCGAGGAGATGGGATGCCGCGTCCGGGAGCGCAGGTCCCGGCCGTTGACCCAGGAGATGGTCAGGGAGTCGGACCACGTGTTCGCGATGACGCGCTCGCACCTGGCGCGCGTGATCGAGATGGCGCCCGAGGCCGCGGGGAGGTCCCGCCGCCTCGACCCCAGCAGGGACATCGAGGACCCCGTCGGCGCGGGCGTCGAGGCCTACCGCGCCGCCGCCAAACAGATTCGCAAGGCCATCGAGGGAGTGGTCAAGACACTATGAGAATCGCAATCGGCTCGGACCACGCGGGATTCCGCGGCAAGGAGGCGCTCAAGGCGTCCCTCGTGGCCGCCGGGAACCAGGTCGAGGACGTCGGCACGCATTCCGAGGAATCGTGCGACTACACGGACTTCGCCATCGGCGTGGCGGAGCGCGTCGCCTCCGGAAAGGCCGAGCGCGGCATCATCCTCTGCGGCACCGGCATCGGCTCCGCCATCGCCGCCAACAAGGTCGCGGGGATCCGCGCGGCCCTCGTCCACGACGGCTTTACGGCGGAGATGAGCCGGCGCCACAACAACGCCAACGTCCTCGTCATGGGCGCCCGCGTGCTGGCCGAGGACCGCATCCGCGACCTCGCCAAGGCCTGGCTCGAGACCCCCTTCGACGGCGGGCGCCACGAGCGCCGCATCGGCAAGATCGCCGAGTACGAGAAGAGCTGCTGACGCCTCCTCAGCTCCTCGCGGGCGGCGCGTCGAGCTCCGCAAGCGCCCGGCGCACGGCCTCCAGGCGGTCCGCCTTGCGGCGAGAAGCGTCCGCGGCGCGGCGCAGGAGGTCCGCCGCGCGGGCCTCGTCCATTTCGCCGAGCTGCCCTGCGTACCGGGACGCGGCTTCCCAGGCCGGCCTCGTCGTCGGCAGCAGGTCACGGAGGCTCTTCTCGATGAGCAGCCGCCGGTAGATCTTCAGCGCCTCCCGGCGCGAGACCTCGCCCGCGAGAACGGTCGCGGAAAGGAAGAGGGCCAGCACCGCGCCGAGGGCAGCGCAGGCGGCTGTCCAGGCGGCATCGGGAATCGGGGGCATGCGTGGATGGACTCCGGGCCCCCTCCAGGCGTCCCTATCGGACCGGAGGGGAGCCGGACTTGAGGCGGGGCCGCTACGTGTAGGCGGCGAGCCCTGTCGCCGCCTGGCCGAGTACCAGCGTGTGGATGTCGTGCGTGCCCTCGTACGTCTTCACGCTCTCGAGGTTCATCATGTGCCGGATCACCGGGTACTCGTCCGTGATCCCGTTCGCCCCGTGCAGGTCCCGCGCCAGCCGTGCCACCGTCAGCGCCATGTCCACGTTGTTGCGCTTCGCCAGGGACACCTGCTCCGGCTTCATCGTCTTCCTCTCCTTCAGCTGCGCCAGCCGCAGGCACAGGCACTGCGCCTTCGTGATCTCCGTCAGCATGTAGGCCAGCTTCTCCTGGTTCAGCTGGAACGCCCCGATCGGCTTGTCGAACTGGATCCGCGTCTTCGCGTAGTTCACGCTCGCGTCGTAGCACGCCATCGCCGACCCGATCGCCCCCCACGCGATCCCGTACCTCGCCTGCGTCAGGCACGACAGCGGCCCCTTCAGCCCCTTCACGTTCGGGAACACGCTGTCCTCGGGGATCGCGCAGTCGCTGAAAATCAGCTCGCCCGTCACCGAAGCGCGCAAGCTCCATTTGTTCTTCGTTTCCTTCGCCGTGTACCCCGGTGTCCCCTTCTCCACCAGGAACCCGCGGATCACGTTTTCCTCGTCCTTTGCCCACACCACCGCCACGTCCGCCACGGTCGCGTTCGTAATCCACATCTTCGCGCCGTTCAGCACCCACTTGTTCCCCTGCTTCTTCGCCCGCGTGATCATCCCGCCCGGGTTCGAGCCGTGGTCCGGCTCCGTCAGCCCGAAGCACCCGATCTTCTTCCCGTGCGCCATCGGCGGCAGCCACTTCGTCTTCTGCGCCTCCGACCCGTACTGCCAGATCGGCCACATGCAGAGCGACGTCTGCACGCTCGCGAACGAACGCAGGCCCGAGTCGCCGCGCTCGAGCTCCTGCAGGATCAGGCCGTATGCCGTCGCGTTCATCCCCGCGCAGTCGTACCCCTGGATCGGCGCGCCCAGCAGCCCCAGCTCCGCCATCTCCGGGATCAGGTAGTCCGGGAAGGTCCCCTCGCGGTTGTGCTTATCGACGACGGGGAGGAAGCGTCGCGTGACCCAGTCGCGGACGGTGTCGCGGACGGCGCGTTCTTCTTCGGTGAGGAGTTCGTCGACCTGGTAGAAGTCGACGCCCTGGAATGGCGCGGTCATGGGAGGCCCTTTCCTTGGTGCTGGACGATCCTGTGGTGGGTGGCGGGGAGGGTTAGACGCTGGCGCGGAGACCCTTGCCGGCGCGGAAGCGGACGGTGCGTCCGGCGCGGGTGCGGGTCCGCGTCCCGGTCCTGGGGTTGACGACGGCGCGGGCCCGGACGGGGCGGACGCGGAAAGTGCCGAAGCCGACGAGGGAGACTTCTCCGGCGGCGCGCAGGCCCCGCGTGATGTTCTCCAGAACCGCGTTCAGGGCGCGCTCCGCGCCTGCCTTCGAACAGCGCAGGTCTCGCGAGACGGCCGCGCTCAGGTCCGCCTTGTTCATGCCGTTTCTCCCGGGTTCCCCAGGAGTTTGCGGGGTCCGGCACGCGGCGTCAACTTCCGGCGCCACGGCATCAGCGGCCGGGATCCCCGCGGGCTTCCGGGT
>JADLHC010000090.1 GCA_020849035.1 Planctomycetia bacterium | reverse complement strand
GTGCCAGTTCTCCCATTCGCCCGCGGCGACGGGGTTCGGCATCATGACGTCCTTGAGGCGCGTCTTCGCCGGGTTGTGCCCCTCGAGCACGACGCGCTTGACCAGCTCCCGGATCGTCAGTGTGCCCTTGAGCCCCTGGCCGTCGACGACGGCCACGAGGCAGACGCCCTGGTCCACCATCCTTCGCGCGGCGTCCAGCACCGTGTCCTCGGGTTTCGCGACGCACGGGGCGAGCTTCTCGACGTCACCGATCCGCTGTGAAGGCATGTGCACCTCCCGGGCCGAAAGAGTTTCCATGCACGTCGTCACGACGCTGTTCCAACATGGTTAATGCTATGAACTATTGCCTGGCACGGTCAATTTCCAGTGCAGCCCGTCCGGCCACCCTCCTCACGGGGCTGCGGCGTTCCGGATCGCCTCCAGCGCCGCCAGCAGCTCCTCCAGCCCGCGCTCCCACCGCCGCCCCAGCGGCATCTCGAAGTCCCACCCCGCGCGCTCCCGCCGCTGCGCCGCGCTCACCGCCAGCGACCCGACACCCTCCCCCGGCCGCCGCGGCCCCTCCCACTCCTCCTCCACCAGGAACACCAGGCACGCCCGCGCCGTCCCCGCCGGCCCCGACCACGTCAGCCGCCAGAATTCGTCCGCCCACCAGTCGCATTTCCGGTCCACCGCCGTCCGCTTCCACCCGCGCTCCTCCAGCGCCTCCAGGATCCGGTCCCGCTGCTTTCCGCGCTCCCCCACCTCCGCCTCCTTGTGCGTTTCGCGCCCGCTGGTAGCCTCCCGCCATGGACATCGTCCGCGTCGCCGGCGGCCCCCGCCTCGCCATCATCCGCAGGCTCTTCCGCGAATACCAGCACGACCTCGGCGTGGACCTCTGTTTCCAGTCGTTCGAGGAAGAGCTCGCGACGCTCCCCGGCCGCTACGGGCCGCCGACGGGCGCGATCCTCCTCGCGCACCACCGCTGCCGCGCCGCCGGCTGCGTCGCGCTGCGCGACCTGGGGAAGGGCGTGTGCGAGATGAAGCGGATGTTCGTGCGGCCGCGGTTCCGCGGGCGCGGTCTCGGCCGGGCGCTGGCGGAAGCGATCGTCGCCGAGGGGCGGCGGCTCGGCTACCGCACGATGAAGCTCGACACGGTGCCGAAGCTCGAGGCGGCGCTCGGGATCTACCGCGAGCTCGGGTTCCGCCCGACCGCGCCCTACTGCCACAACCCGCTCAAGGGCGCGATCTTCCTCGCCCTCCCGCTCAATTGCGGAACGCGATCTGCCCGCGCTTCACGGTCAGCTGCACGTGGTCCCCGCGCCGGAACTCGCCGTCCAGGATCCGGTCGGCCAGCGGGTTCTCCACGAGGTCCTGCACCGTCCGCCGCAGCTCGCGCGCGCCGTACTCGGGACTGAAGCCGGACTCGGCGAGGAACCGAGGGACGTGCGGCGTCCACGACAGCCGCAGGTCGGCGCGCGTCGCGTGCTGGACGACGTCGCCGAGGAAGCGCTCGACGATGCGGATGCAGTCGTCGAGGCCGAGCGCGTTGAACAGCACGACCTCGTCGATGCGGTTCAGGAACTCCGGACGGAACTCCCGCTTCAGCGCCTCCACCGTGCACCCGAACAGCGCCTCGCGGTCGAGCGCGGCGCGCTTCGCCCGGTCGAACCCGATCGCGTCGCGCGCCTGCCGCACCTCCTCGACGCCGACGTTCGACGTCAGGATGACGATCGCGTCCGCGAACGAGACCCGCGTGCCGTGCGAGTCCGTGATGAACCCCTCGTCGAACAGCTGCAGCAGCAGGTTGTGCACCTTCGCGTCCGCCTTCTCGATCTCGTCGAACAGCACCACCGCCTTGCCCTTCTTCTTCATCTCCTCCGTCAGGAACCCGCCCTCCGAGTGCCCGATGTACCCCGGCGGCGCCCCGATCAGCTTCGCGTACTCGTGCGGCAGCCCGTACTCGCTGCAGTCCACCCGCACCATCCGCGTCCGGTCCTCGAACACGACGTCCGTCAGCGCCTTCGCGAGCTCCGTCTTCCCGACGCCCGTCTGCCCGATGAAGAAGAACGTCCCGAGCGGCCGCGCCGTGTCGCGCAGCCCCGCGGCCGCCCGCCGCACCACCTGCGCCACCGCGTGCACCGCGTCCCGCTGCCCGATCACCCGCTCCGCCAGCCGCTCCTCCAGCTTCGCCACCCGCGCCCGCTCCTCCGCCGGCTCCGGCTCCGGCGCCTTCAGCAGGTGCAGCCCCGTCTTCGCCTCCGGCAACGCCGGCAGCGTCACGTGCGCGATGTCGAGGGAAGGGTTGACGGCGATGCAGAGCTTGCCCAGCTCCTCGTCCAGCGCGCGCCGCCCGCCGGGGACGCGCTGCTCGGCGTCCTGCGCATGCGCCGGGTAGCCGACGACGCAGGCGTTCAGCACGAGGGCCCGGTAGGCGTTGCGGTCCGGGATGCGGGCGAAACGGAGGAGTTCCTCGACCTCCGCGGCCGCGAAACTGCGGATCTTCACGAACTCGTCGAGCAGCGAGGAGTAGCGGAGCACGACGTTCGGTTCCATCCGGATCATGGCGGTTCTCCTGTTCCCTTCGCCCACGTGACGGCTCGAGCCGTTCGCCGGACCCCCTCTCGTTGTTATCGGACCTTCTTACGCCTTAGATTTATAAGAATTATAAACAATCGGGCATTCCAGGAAACGAGGCAATTCTTCGGTCAGAGAGTGCGAGTCGGGCCGTGGGAGCACGCGTCCCGCTCTCTGGCCGCCGATGCCAGGTCTGAGACAGGGTGGGCATCACGACGAGACCAGATTCCTCCCAACTCCGAACCTGTTAGCATGGATTCAATCTCGAGTCGGACCGAACCAGGATGCCAGATGAAATCGGGCCCCCTCGTCGGAAGCTATTCTGGGCAATGACGCTCACCTTCGTCTTCCTGGTGCTGCCCCTGTTCTTCATCTGGCTCGCGCTTCGGATTGGATGGTGGCGAGTAACGGGGAACTAGGCGAGGCCGGTCCAGGCTGCAACGCGCCCGCCTGGGACACCCCCGGCTACCAGAGGCTCTTCTCGTTGAACGACGCCCCGCAGGCGGAGGCGGCGGCCGCCAGCACGCCCGCCATCCCGCGGCTGTCCACGTTGGCGGCATAACCGCCGGCATTGCCGTGCCAGTCGTCGCACGGGACGGAGCCGACCAGCCTGTCCCGCCCCCCCTCGTCCGCGTGGACCAGGACGTAGCAGACCCCCGGCCCCCCGGCGTCGTCGTCGGTGACGTGGTACCGCATCATGAGGCGGCTGCCCTTGCGCAGGATGCAGCTTTTCACCCGGCGGGTCCGCTGCTCGTCGAGCCACTGCCACGTGGATTCGAGAACCACGAGTCCCCCGAGGTCGGCGGGCAGCCTCCAGGCCGCGAACGACACCCGGTCCTTCTCGTACACGCCGAGGCGCTCGGCGCCGAGGGAAGCGAAGTCGAGCGCGGCCTGGGTAGCGTCCAGCAGCGAGTCCCATTCGCCGGTTCGTCCGGCGGCGACCAGCGCCCGGCCCAGAGGTGCAAGCGCGTCCGTCGAGGGCTCCTTCGCCCAGCGGTCCTTCAGCAGCGCCAGCATCCCGTCGTCCACGCGCGTGAGTCTAGTGGCTCGTCGAGCGCAATTCCACGAGTGGGCATCGGACAGGCCGACGCCTGGCAACAGGCGGACTAGCGCTTCTCGAGCGCCTGGATCCGCTGCTCGTGAACGACGAGCTTCGCCCACATCTGCGTTGAAGACGAGACCAGCCCGTCGAGGACGTTCATGATCCGGTCGTCGCCCGCACGGCTGCCACGCTCGTCCTACGACCGGCCGCAAACCTCTCGTCACAGCCCGGCCTGATCCGCGGATTCCGATCACCGCGGCAGGCTCACTTCCACTCCGGCCCTTCCCCGCTCTTCAGCTCCGTCAGCAGCCCGCGATACCCCTCCCAGCGCCGGTTCGAGATCGTCCCCGCCTCGACCGCGGCCTTGACGGCGCAGCCGGGTTCGGAGTCGTGGCGGCAGTCGCGGTAGCGGCACTGGCCGTCATGGGCGCGGAGTTCGGGGTAGAAGTGGGCGAGGTCCTTCGAGTCAACGCCCCAGAGGCCGAAGGATTCGATGCCGGGGGTGTCGACGACCCAGCCGCCGCCGGCGAGGGGGAGCATTTCGACCCAGGTGGTGGTGTGGCGGCCTTCGTCGATGCGTTCGGAGAGGGCGCCGACCTTGCGGTTCCATTCGGGGTTGATGGCGTTGAGGAGGGTGGACTTGCCGACGCCGCTGGGGCCCATGAGGACGGTGGTCTTGCCGGCGAGCCAGTCGCGGACGGCGTCGACGCCGCGGCCGGTGACGGCGCAGGTTTCGAAGACGGGGTAGCCGGCGGCGCGGTAGTCGGCGACCTCGGGGGGCGGGCCGGCGAGGTCGGTCTTGTTGATGGCGATGGCGCAGGCCATCTGGCCGGCCTCGCCCATGACGAGGGCGCGATCCACGGCGCGGAAGTCGGGTTCGGGGGACCGCGCGGAGAAGACGGCGAGGACCTGCTCGGCGTTGGCGACGAGCACGCCCTCGAGCTGGCCGCTGGCGCCCTTGGCGCGGCAGAGTTTCGTCTTTCGAGGCAGGGTCCGGAGCAGTGCGCCCTCGCCGCCGGTCCCTGCCTCGACTTCGACCTCGTCGCCGACCGCCGCGGGCTTGTTCGCCCCGTCGCGGCTGCGTCGCACCTTGTTCGTGAGCGCACAGCGCAGCAGCCCCGCCGCGGTCTCGACGTGATACTCCTTCGCGAGGATGCGCACGACGCGGCCCGTTACCATCGCTCGCGCTCCCTAGGGCCGCCCTCGGGCAGCATCGGCTTGAGCGGGCAGGCGTCGCACGCGGCCTTCGCCTTGCAGAACTCCTTGCCCGCCTTCACCAGCAGCGCGTGCGCCTCGTTGTAGAGCGCCGCATCCTTCTCGAGCCCGTCCATCCACCACCCGCGCACCTCGTCGTACCCCGACTCCCAGTCGAGCCAGCCGTGCCGCGCGAGGATCCGGTGCGTGTAAGCGTCCGCGACGAACGTCTCCTTGCCGCCCGCGTACAGCGCGATCGCGTCCGCCGTCTCGGGCCCGATCCCCGGGACCTCGAGGAGCGCTTCGCGCACGGACTCCGCGCTGCGCCCGAACAGCCCGTCCAGCGACCCGCCGTGCTCCTCGATCAGCCACCGGCAGAACCGCATCAGCCGCTTCGCCTTCACCCGGAACGTCCCCGCCGGCCGGATCAGTTCCTCCAGCCTCTCCACGCCCAGCCCGGCCACGAACTGCGCCTCTCCCGTCTCCCGTCTCCCGTCTCCCATCCCTGCCTTTTTCAGATTCGCCACCGCCTTCTCGACGTTCGTCCAGGCGGTGTTCTGCGTCAGGATCGCCCCCACGCACACCTCGAACGGCGTCTCCGCCGGCCACCACCTCTGCGGCCCGAAGGCCGCCAGCAGCGTCTCCACCGCGCGCGTCGCCGTCGAGCTCACGGGGTCGCGACCTTCCAGCGGCGGAAGCGCACGGAGCTGTCGAAGTTGCCGAAGCCCCAGCGACCGTCGAAGCGCGCGTCTTCGTCGGCGACGGCGTGCTCGAGCACGACGCGGCCGTCGACGGAGGCCCGGACGGTGCGGCCGGCGAGATCCACCCTGACGCGCTTCCAGGCCTCCGTCGGAATCGCGGGCGGCGTGGACTGGCTGAACGCGACGCGCTCCCAGTTGTCTTCCTTCAGCACGAGCAGGGCCGTGATGCCGTTCCCCATGAAGGCGACCTTGAGGAGGTTCCGGGCGCGGTCGTCCCAGCCGCCGAACACGACGTCGGCCTGCGCGTTGGCGAGGTTCTGGATCCAGACATCGGCCTCGATGGTCGCGTCGCCCTTGATCTCCTGCGCGTTGAGGATCGCCGAACCGGTTTTCGGGTACGCCGTCCCTTCGAGCTCCGCACCGTCCATCCGCCAGTCGCCGTACTTCATCTCCCACGGTCCGCACTCGAGCGCGGCGAGCCAGTCGAGCCAGGCCTTCTGCGCGGCGCGGGGCTCGCCGACGCGGCGGGCGAAGAAGGTGCGTCCGCGGGCGGCGGCCTGCTCGCGATTCTCGACGGAGGCGAAGTCGCGGACGAGCGCCGCCCAGGCGTCCGGCTTCGCTTCGACGAGCCATTTCACGAGCGCCCACGACTCGCGGTAGTAGAGGTCGCGCAGGAAGGCGTCGGCCTGGGCGGAGAGGTCGATCGCCACGAGGTCCTCGAGAGGGAGGAGGCGGCCCGAGGCGGCGGCGCGGCGGATGGAGTGGACGGCGGTGGCGAAGTAGACGCCGCGGAGGGCGTCGCTGCCCGCGGCGCGCTCGGCGCAGTACTCGGCCATCCCCTCGAGGGCCCACTGCGGCGCGCCGTTCGCCCAGGCGACGTGGCGGCGCCAGAACATGTGGGACGTCTCGTGCACGATCAGCGTCCGCATGCGCTCGGTCAGCGGCACCCGCGCGGTGAACGCCGGCTCGACGCGCGGCGCCATCAACAGGTGCGCCTCGCCGGTGTCGATGGAAAAGAAGCCGCCGTTGTTGGCGAAGCGGCCGCCGTTGAGGTCGCGGTCGGCCTTGAGGTACTCGTCGCGGAGGTCGTAGACGTGGAGGACGTAGGGGTCGTCATCGTCGGCCTCGGCGCCGAGCTCGCGGAAGGCGGCCCAGGCGGGCTTGAGGGCCTCGACGGCGGCCTTGCGGAACCTCGGGTCGGAGTGGCTCCCCTGCAGGTCCACCTCGGGGTCGCCCGCGAGCAGCGGGAGCGCGAGGGCGGCCAGCCAGGCGACGACCCAGGACCTCACGGCGCGACCGCCTCGGCCTTGTCGAGGTCGAGCAGGGCCTTGATGAACGCCTCGGGGTCGAACGCCTCGACGTCGTCGATCTGCTCGCCGACGCCGACGAATTTTACGGGGAGCTTCAGCTGCTCCTCGATCGCGACCACCACGCCGCCCTTGGCCGTGCCGTCGAGCTTCGCAAGCACCAGCCCGCTCACCTGCAGCACCTCGTTGAACGCCTTCGCCTGGTTGATCGCGTTCTGCCCCGTCGTGGCGTCGAGAACCAGCCAGGTCTCGTGCGGCGCGTCCGGCAGCTTCTTCTGGATCACCCGCCGGATCTTCCCCAGCTCCGTCATGAGGTTCTGCTTCGTGTGCAGCCGCCCCGCCGTGTCGATCAGCAGCACGTCGGCCTTGCGCGCGATCGCCGCCTCCACCGCGTCGAACGCCACCGCGGCCGGGTCCGCGTTCATCTGGTGCTTCACGATCTCCACGCCCAGCCGCCCCGACCAGATCGTCAGCTGCTCGATCGCCGCCGCCCGGAACGTGTCGCACGCGCCGAGGATCACCTTCTTCCCCGCCCCGCGGAACCAGTTCGCCAGCTTGGCAACCGACGTCGTCTTCCCCGTCCCGTTCACCCCCGCGATCAGGATCACCGTCGGCCCCGACGGCGCGAACTTCACCGCCCTCGGCATCGACTGGAGCTGCTTCAGCAGCGACGCCTGCAGGTACGCGTGCACCTGCGGCACCTCCATGATCTCCTTGTGCTTGTACTTGTGCTTCAGGTCCTCGATGATTTTCGTCGTCGTCGCCACCCCGATGTCCGCCGTGATCAGCGTCTCCTCGAGCTCGTCGATGAACTTCTCGTCGAGCTTGCGGGTGAGGACGAAGAGGTCCTGGATCGGCGTCGTGAGGACCTTCTTGGTCTTCGCGAGGCCGGCCTTGATCTTGTCGAACGCTTTTCCGAAGAAGCCCATGCGCTCCGGGATTTTATCAGGTGGGCGGGATCGTGGGCGCGGCGGCCGTCAGGCCTTCTCGATCCCCGCGCGGATCTTTTCGCGGTCGGGCCGGATGCGGTCGAGGATGCCGTTGACAAAGGCGCCGCTGTTGACGGTGGAGAAGGACTTCGCGAGCTCGACGGCCTCGTTGAGGATGACGGGGCCTGGGGTGTCCGTGAAGACGAGCTCCCAGGCGGCCAGGCGCAGGACGTTGCGGTCGATCGTCGCCATGCGGGAGATGTCCCAGTTCTCGGCGATGCGCGAGATGAGCGCGTCGAGCGCGGCACGGCGCTCGATGACGCCCTTCACGATCTCCCTCGCCCGGTCACGGACTTCGTCGGGATCGCCGCGGAGACCCAGGTAGGTCTCGAGGTCCGAGTCGTCCCAGTCCGAAGTGAGGTCGGCCTTGTAGAGCCACTGGAGCGCCAGGCGGCGCGACTGGGTGCGGCGCCTCATTCGATCCCCGGGAGGAGGTCCGCCATCTCGAGGGCGGCCTCGGCGGCCTCGGCGCCGCGGTTGACCTCGGGGCCGCTCCGGTCGAGCGCCTGCTGCCGGTTCCCCGCCGTGATCACGCCGAACAGGCACGGCACGCCCGTGTCGCGTGACACCTCCGCGACGCCGCGCGCCGCCGCGTCGCCCACCACCTCGTCGTGGCGCGTCTCCCCCTTGATGATCGCGCCGAGACAGAGCACCGCGCTGTAGCGCCCCGTGTTCGCGAACATCTGCGCCGCCAGCGGAAGCTCGAACGCCCCCGGCACCCACGCCACCGTGATGTCGTCGTCCGCGACGCCGTTTGCGAGAAGCGTGCGCACCGCCCCGTCCACGAGGTTCCTGACGATGTCCTCGTTGAACAGCGAGGCCGCGATCGCGAACCGGCGGCCCTGGCCATTTTGTGAAGGGCGGATGATGCGGGGCATGGAGGGGCGGAGTATGGGGGGGCGGGCGGTGGCTGGCAAGGCTGGGGGAAGGCGGCCGAAGGCTGGCGAAGGCTGGCGGAGGCTGGCGGAGGCTGGGGGAAGGCGGGCGGGGGTATGGGCTACTTCAGGCGCTCGTCGACGTCGTAGGCGGATTTCTTTTCGCGCGCCTTGTTCATCAGCCACTTCATCAGCCCCACGCCCCCAAGGAAAGTCAGGCCAAGGAGGAGGGCGAGGAGGGCACGCCGGTCCTTCCACAACGGCGGCGACTTGACCCCCTCCGAGACCGGCGGAGCGAGCACCGGCTCTCCGTCCAGGGACCTCTGCAGGTCGTCGGCGAGCTCCTTCGCCGTCGCGTACCGCGCCTTCGGGTCCTTCTGCAGGCACTTCACCACCACCGCTTCCAGGTCCCTCGGGATGCGCGGGTTCACCGCCCTCGGCGCCGCCGCCGGCTGCGTCACGATCGCCTTGCGGATCGCGATCGCCGTCTCGCCGCCGAACGGCCGCCGGCCCGTCAGCAGCACGTACAGCACCGCGCCGCACGCCCAGACGTCGCTCGCGATCCCGACGTCCTTCGCCACGCCGCGCGCCTGCTCCGGCGACATGTAGAGCAGCGTGCCCAGGACGCGCTTGCTGTTGGGGTCGCCGGTGTTGAAGCGGACGCCGCGCGCGGCGGAGAAGTCGGAGAGGAGGGCCTTGTTGCGGCGGTCGATGAGGATGGTGCCGGGCTTCACGTCGCAATGGAGCAGGCCGGCCTGGTGCGCGTGCTGCAGGGCGAGCGCGACGTCTCGGATCCACTCGATCGCGTGGGGGGCCGGCTTGTCGGAGCCCTCGAACGCGAGCGGGCTGCCCGAGTCGTTCTCCTCCTTGATCAGCGTCGCCAGCGGCGCGCCGTCGATGAAGTCCATCGTGAAGTAACCCTGGCCCTCCGACTGGCCGACCTCGTGCACCGCCACGATCGACGGGTGCCGCAGCTTCGCCGCCGACCGCGCCTCCTGCAGGAACTGGTGCCGCCGTCTGGCGCTCTCCTCCGGCGTCCCCGCGTCGATGAGGACCTTGATCGCGATCGGGCGGCCGAGCGCGGGGTCGTGCGCCTTGTAGACGAGGCCCATCGCGCCGCGGCCGAGTTCCTCGAGAAGCGGGTACTTGCCGAAGTAGCGACCCCGGAGGGCGCCGGGCTGGGGCGCGGGCTTCTCGGGCGCGGCGTCGTCGACCTTCGCCATCGCCGCGTTTCCCGCCACCATCAGGGGCGCCTCCGCCGGGGCCAGGTCGAGGTCGCCGCCGCAGGGGCAGCGGCCGCGGCCCGCGGACCAGTTGCGGGCGTTGTACTGCTTGCCGCAGAAGCGGCAGCGGACGAGGGCGAGGCCCTGCTTCTCGAGGAGCGCGCGGACCTGGGAGAGCTGGAGGAGGCTGCGGCGGGCGAGGATTTCGCCGAGGCGCATGAAAAGGTCCTGGGCGCGGAGGTCGGCCTGGAGCTTGAGGGCGGCGTCGCGCTGCTCGGCGGTGATGAGGCCCTGGTCGACGGCGAGCTGGCCGAGGGGGAGGTCGGGCACCGGGGTAGTCTAACGGAAGGGGAGCGGAGGCGGGCGAAGGCTGCGGAGGAGGGCGAGTCAGTCGGAGGTGATCGAGAACTCCCAGCGCATCAGAACGGAGGCGTTTGCGTCGTGAAGGTCGGAGAGTCGGCGCTTCAGGCGCTCCACCTCGTCGGACTGGCCGCGGAAATCGACGGTCAGCGAGAAGAGGCGATTGTCCGTGTCGGCCTGGTCCACCCGGATGTCGCCGGACCAGTCCTTGAACAGGGCGAGCGCCTGGTCGCGAACGCCGCGATCCTTCGCACTGACGATCAGGCGCCCCCGGGAACGAGGGGCAGGCGCCGCGGGGCCGGAAGCTCCGGGTGGGTTGGCGGCCCGGAGGCCGGACCAATGGCGGACCCACCAGATCGTCAGCGCCGTCCCGACGATCACGGAGAGAAGCACCGCAGCGACCACTCCGCCGACCAGCGTCCAGACCATCCTGCGCGCAATCCCGGAGCGTTCCGCACGACTCCGGTCCAGGTCCGCCTCCGTGGGCGGCGGGTGCGCGATCGCCGCGAGAACGCCTCTTCCGATGGCCGCCGTCCGGCCCGGGACGTCGTCGGCGTCGTCCACGCCGCGCAGGAGGCGCCGCACGTCGGCCAGCTCGTCGCGGACGCGGCGGCACTCCGCGCACGACGCCGCGTGCGCCTCCACGGCGCGCAGCTCCTCCGCACCCAGCGCCCCGTCGAGCGCCGCCGACAGCCCTTCCCTCGCCTCGGCGCAGTTCATGGCAACGGGCCGCTCCGACAGGCGGCGAGGGCGGTGCGGAGGTGCTCCCGGCCGCGGGCGAGGCGGGAGCTGACCGTCTTGGCGGGGACGCCGAGGACCTGCGCGGCGTCCTCGTAGGAGAGGCGCTGGAGGTCGCACAGCACCACGGCCTCGCGGTACGGCTCGGGGACGCCGCGCAGCGCCTCGTCGAGGCGCGCGAGAAGCTCGAGGCGCGACGCGGCGGCGAAGGGCGTGGTGGCGGAGTCGGGGATCTTGCCGAGGAGCGTGGTCGTCGCGCCGGCGGGCCCTGCCGTGCTGAGGGCGCGGTGAAGCGGCTTGCGCTCGCGCGAGCGGAGGCGGTCGGCCGCGAGGTTGCGCGCGATGGCGTGGAGCCACGGCGAGAAACGCGCCTCGCGCTGGAACGAAGCGCGGGCCGACCAGACGCGCAGGAACGTCTCCTGGAGGAGGTCCTCGCCCGCGTGGGGGTCGCCCGTCAGCCGGTAGAACAGCCCCGCGAGCCGCGGCGACCAGCGCTGGATCAGCAGCTCCAGTGCCCGCGTGTCTCCGGCCTGGACGCGGAGCATCTGCGCCTCGTCCGACTCGGAGGCCCAGTCGAGCGGGACGGTCTCGTTCCCGGGGGCGTACTCGGACATCGCTGGCAGGGTACTCGACGAGGCAACGCCTTGCGCCGCCACGATTTGGGAATTTCCGGATTTCCGGGAGCCGCTTCCCCGCCCCGGCGTATTCCACCCCCGTCGACAGACCCTCACCAACCCATTCGGAGACCCGCCATGCGCCTCGCCATCGCCCTCGCCGTCGCCGGACTCCTCGCCGCTTCCGTCGTGAGTGCCGAGGGGAAAGTCGTGAAGAAGGAGGTGAAGAAGGAGGATCACAAGGAAGCGCACCAGGAGGCCCACGACGAGGCGCGGCAGGAGGCGCACGGCGACGGGAAGGCCGAGGCGCACGCGGAAGCGCATGCGGAGGCGCACGCCGAGGCGAAGTGCGGCGACGGCGGCGGGAACGCGGACGTGGAGGCGTTCAAGCGCGATTTCGAGAGAAAGGTCGCGGAGATGAAGGCCCGGATGGAGAAGGACATGGCGGAGGCGCGCCGCAAGGCCGACGAGATGATGAAGAAGGCGAAGGCGGAGGCGGCGAAGGGCGCGCGGCCGGCGCCGAAGGCGAACGGAGGCGAGCGCCGGGTGGTGAAGAAGGCTGTGGGGAAAGCCGACGGCGGCGACGAGGAGACGGAGGCGGAGCGGCAGGGGAAGAAGGACCTGCGCTAGGCGGCGCGCGGCGCGGCCCGTC
>JADLHC010000089.1 GCA_020849035.1 Planctomycetia bacterium | reverse complement strand
GCAGGAACTCGTCGCCGCACTCGGGGCAGCGGATGCGCGCGAAGCCGTAGTCGAGGATGCCGCACCTGAGGAACCGGCGCACTGCCCCCGGGACCGCCGGCCGCAGCGGGCCGTGCGCCGGCGCGAACCGGTCGTCGTAGACGCGCAGGAACTCGTCGAGGTGCTCCCGGACCAGCCGCCAGAGCAGCGACTCCCGCGGCCGGCGGGCGCGGTAGACGCCGCCGGGCGCGGGGCGGGGGCACTTCGGCTCGCTGGCCGGATTCGCGGACCGGCGCTTCTTGCGGGGCATTCCTGGCGATGGTGCCGGCCGGAACCCACACGAAGCAAGACACCCCCGGGCACTTCGGTCGCGAGGGGGCGCCATCGGATTCCCCGATCAGCCTTCTCGACTCTGGCCTCGTTCGCCTTCCCGCGGTTAGCCTTGCCCCCCCGAGAGCCCTTCTCATGAAACCCCAAGGAGCCGTCATGATCCCGAAGCCCTGCGTCGCCTCGCTCGTCCTCGCGGTCCTCGTCCTTGCCGGCTGCTCGTCCGGCCCCACGGTCGTTCCCGCTGCGACGGCGGAGCAGAAGAAAGCCCTCTGGGAGCCGGTGGCGGCGCTGGCGGGGGAGTGGGTGGCGACGGACGAGAAGGGTGAGAAGCAGCTGGCGTTGAGGATCCACCTGACGTCGAACAAGACGATCGTGCACGAGGTGATGTTCCCGGGGACGGAGCACGAGATGACGAACGTGTACTGCATGGACGGGCCGGACCTGGTGATGACGCACTACTGCGCGGCGGGGAACCAGCCGCGGCTGCGGGCGACGGCGGCGGGAACGTCGGCGGGGGAGATCAATTTCGAGTGCGACGCGGTCACGAACATGCGGGCGAAGGACGAGGGGTACATGGGGTCCATGAAGCTGGTGATCAAGGATGCGGATCATATCGAGCAGTGGTGGGCGCACGTGAAGGAGGGGAAGGACGTGGAGGGCGGGGAGGTGCGGCTCACGCTCGAGCGGAAGAAGTAACGGCGGGGCACGGGGCGTGGGGCGGGGGGCGAAAGGCGGGGGCGAAAGGCGGGGGCGTACGGCGGGGGCGTGGGGCGGGGGCGTACGGCGGGGGCGGGCGCAACCGGGGCGGGAGTCGTGGGTTCCAAGTCACATGAGACGCGAGATGGCGCTGCTGGTGATGTTGGCGGGAGTGGCGGCGGCGGAGCAGCCGGCGGAGCCGAAGCCGGACCCGCTGGTCGAGAACTGCCGCGCGGCGGCGGAGTACTCGAAGACGCACGGCGGGCAGCAGACACTCGTGCTGCGGGACGGGAAGGTGGTTTTTGAGGCCTCGTACAACGGGTGGAAGGACGGCGAGGCGCACGCGCTGGCGAGCGGGACGAAGAGCTTCTCGGGCGCGATCGCGGCGGCGGCGATCGAGGACGGGCTGCTGGCGTGGGACGAGAAGGTCTGCGAGACGATCGCGGAGTGGAAGGACCATGCGCGCAAGTCGAAAATCACGGTCCGGCAGCTGTTGAGCCTCACGAGCGGGCTGGACGCGGGGACGGTCGGGCGAGTCCCTTCGTATGCCGAGGCGATCCGGGCCGAGGCGCTGCACGAGCCCGGGACGCGCTTCCAGTACGGCCCCGTCCCGTTCCAGGTCTTCGGCGAGCTAATGCGCCGCAAGCTGGAGCCGAAGAAGGAGGGGGTGCTGGGGTACCTGCGCCGGCGCGTGCTGAACCCGATCGGGCTCAGGACGGGCGACTGGCGGTTCGACGAGGACGACAACCCGCACCTGCCGTCGGGCGCTTCGATCGCGGCGCGCGAGTGGGCGAAATTCGGCGAGCTGGTGCGCAACCGCGGGAAGTGCGGCGACGCGCAGGTCGTCGCGTGGGAGCCGTTCGCCGAGTGCCTGAAGCCGGGCAAGGTCAACCCGGCGTACGGGCTCTCGTTCTGGCTCGGCGCGGAGGGCGGCGAGGCGCGCGTGCCGGAGGGGTTCTGCATGGCGGCGGGGGCGGGGAAGCAGCGGCTGTACGTCCTCCCTTCGCACGGGCTCGTCGTTGTCCATTTCGCGGCGGGCGGACTGAGGTTCAAGGACGAGGAGTTCCTCGCGCGGCTGCTCAAGGACCTGCCGGCGGAGCAACCCGAAACGAAGTAGGCCGAATTCGGGGTTCAAAAGGCGGCCGAACCGCGCCACAATCGCCGCTCCAAGGAGCTCCCCATGAACCGCCTCGTCCTCGCGTTCGCCGCCAGCGAAGCCCTCCTGATCGCCCTGCTCGCATACCTCTTCATCCAGAACCGCTCGCTGCGCGACGAGTTGGCGGCGCGGCCTGCGGCGCCGGCGGCGGGGACGACGGAGAAGGCGCCGGAAGGCGAGAAGTCCGCGGCGCCGGCCCGCGTCGCGGAGCTGGAGAAGCAGCTCGAGGAAAAGGACCGCGCGGCCCTGGCGGCGAAGGAGAAGCACGCGAAGGAAGTCGAGGCGCTGAAGAAGGAGCTGGCGGCGGCGAAGGCCGGGGGCGAGCCGAAGCCGGACGAGGGGATCACGTCGCTGGAGGAGGTGCTGAAGAAGCACGCGCAGGCGCTGATCTACGGGAAGGACATTCCCGAGGACGTCGTGAAGGCGCTGGGGCTGGAGCCCGCGCAGGTCGTGGCATTGAAGATGGCGATGGAGGACGAGCTGCGGCGGCTCGACGAGTCGCTTCAGCGGTTCTACGCCGCCAACATGCCGAACCCGGCGGCGGACATGGCGACCAAGCCGTCGCGGGACCTGATCATCGCGATGATGGGGCCGATCGGGGCCGACATGAAGGACCTGTCGAAGAAGCCGCTGTCGGAGCAGCTGAAGATCCACACGACGTCGTCGCTGGAGGAGATGCTGGGCCCGGACAAGTTCCTGTCGAAGCTGTCGGCCGAGGTGCACGGCGTGCGGGCGAAGACGTACTCCGAGCTGGAGCGCTCGCTGACGCCCGAGCAGATCGCGATCCTGCGGCGCGAGTACCTCCGCGAGGGGCTCTTCGCGTACGACGAACAGTTCAAGGCGGAGTTCGGGGCGGCGCCGAAGCCGAAATAATCGCGGATTCCGGTTAACGCCGGGCCGCAGGCGGCCGTCTCTCCGGGAAACAACCCATTCCGGAGATTCCCATGCGCACCGCCCTGCTCGCGTCTTTCGCCGGACTTCTCGTGTCGCTTCCCGTGTTCGCCGGCGGCCCCCGGTGCGAGGTCGCCTGGACGTCGCCCGCGACGCCGGGGTTCGAGCCGCTGGCAATGGGCGGCGGGAAGGAAGCCGCGCCCAAGGAGCTGCGGCTGACGGAACGGCAGGTGGACGCGCTGGTGAAGGTCGTGCGCGAGCTGAACGACGCGAAGGCGGAGCTGGACGCGAAAGCGGCGAAGCTGCCGCTGTCAAAGGGCGGGACGACGCAGCGCGGGGAGCTGACTGACCGCGTGACGGTCCTGGTCGCGAAGGCGACGCGGGACGCGGTGCTGGTCGTGGACCCCGAGACCGCGGGGCTGTTCCACCTCGCGCGCAAGGCGGCGATGGAGGATCCGAAGCTCTACGCCTGCGACCTGTGCATCGCCGTCCGGCGCGGCGTGGAGGCGAAGTGGGCGTGGGACCGGGCGGAGTTCGCGCGGGAGCTGACTGCCGAGGAGGAGAAACTCGCGGCGGAGGTCGCCGCCGGCCGGCAGGCGCTGCGCGAGAAATGGGCGGCCGCCCTGCGCGCGGAACTGACGAAGGAGCAGCTCGCGTGGCTCGCGGCGGCGCAGGAGGAGTGGATCGCGGCGGAAACCGGCCGCTGCGTCGAGGCGGGGTTCCGCGCGGCGGGCCGCGAAGTGTGCGAGGCCTGCAGCGAGCGGAGGGCGAAGAAGTGCCGGCTGTGCGACGTGGTGACCTCGGCCGTCCAGCGGGCGGTCCGGGAGTAGCGGGCCGCGGCCGTGACGGCGCTCACGCTAGAATCCCGCTTCATGACGGATCCCGCCCCGGCGGCCCCGACCGGCGACGCTTCCCGCGTCGCCGGCCTCGTTGACGCCGCGCGGCGGGGGAGCGAGGGCGCGTTCGCGGAGATCTACCGGAGGTTCGCGCCGGCGGTGCACGGCGTGCTGCTCGCGCGGCTGCCGCAGACGGACGCCGACGAGGCCGTGCAGGAGACGTTCGTGCTCGCCTGGCGCCGCCTCGACGCCCTCCGCGACCCCGCGGCCCTCGCCCCGTGGCTCTTCGCCATCGCCCGCAACGTCGCGGCCGACCGGCACGGGGCGCGGGCGCGGCGGCGGGAGGAGCGGCTGGGCGACGCGCCGCCGTGGCCGGCGCCCGCCGCGGGCGGGGACACCGAACTGCGCGAGCGCGTGCTGGCCCACCTGAGATCGCTTCCCGAGGCGTACCGCGAGACGCTCGCGCTGCGGCTCGTGGAAGGCCTGACGGGCCCGGAGATCGCCGCACTGACGGGGCTGACGCCGGCGTCCGTCCGCGTGAACCTGTGCCGCGGGATGGACCTGCTGCGCGACCTGCTCAAGAAAGAAGGATGGCCATGAACGACGATTACCTGTGGGACAGGACCGGGAAGGACCCGGAGGTCGAGAAGCTGGAAGGGCTGCTGCGCCCCGCGGCGTTCTCGCCCGCGCGGTCGCCGCTCCCCGCGGTCCGGCCGCCCCGCGCCGGCGGGGCGCCGCCGTGGTCGTACGTCCTCGCGCTCGCCGCCGGGATCGTGATGGCCGTCGGGCTCGCGGCGACGCGCGAAAAGCGCGCCACGGTCGTCGTGCCGCCGCCGCCGATCGCCGAAGCGCGCACGCTCGACCTCGGGAAGTACGGCGAACTCCACGCCGAGGCCGGCGCCGTCCTCCACGAGATCCGCCGCGACGACGACGAGATCCGCTTCCGCCTCGAGCGCGGCACCATCCACGCCAGCATCACGCTCGAAGCCCGCCCGCGGCTGTTCCAGGTCGAGACCCCCGCGACGACCTGCGTGGACCTCGGCTGCAAGTACACGCTCGCGGTGGACGCCGACGGCGCCACCACCGTCCACGTCGAGACCGGCCGCGTCGCCTTCCAGAACGGAGCCCGCGAGGTCTTCGTTCCCGCCGGCGCCACCTGCCGCGCGCGCCGCGGCGCCGGCTCCGGCACGCCCCACGCGGACGACGCCCCGCCGGCGCTCGTCGCTGCCGTCCGGGCCTACGACGAAGCCGCGCCCGCCGGCCGCGCCGCCGCCGCCCAGGCCGTGCTCCGCGCCGCAGCGCTTCCCGGGGGCGCCCTCACCCTCTGGCATCTCCTCCAGGACGACGACCGGGGCGTCCGCATGGCCACGCTGGACATGCTCACCGCCGCCTCGGGCTCGCCCGTCGACGCGCCGCGCGACCGCACGCTGGCCCGCGATCCCGAGGCGCTGGAGAGCTGGAAACAGCACCTCGGGCTCGACCCGTTCGGGGGGTTCAGGAAATAGGCTCCAGCCGCGGCCGCTTCGCAGCCCCCGTCGCCTCCCGCTTCAGCACGCGCGGCAGGAAATGCCGCCGGTACCACCGCCCCGTCTCGCGCCACCGCGTCCATCGCCCGCGCCCGTCCACCCCCGGCAGCGGCTCTTTCCACCCTCCGTCGCTCCCCGGCAGTCCCAGCGCCTCCGCCAGCGCCGCCGCGATCCGCGCGTGCCCTTCCGCATTCACGTGAAACCGGTCTTCCGTCCACAGCCGCGGGTCCGAGCCGATCGCGTACCGCGCGAAATCCACCAGCCGCGCCCCCGTCGCCGCCGACGCTTCCCGGATCGCGTCGTTCATCGCGCGGATGCGGCCGGCCAGCAGGCGACCGATCGGCATGACGCCGGTGAGGTCGGGAAGGGTGAAGCCGAGGACGACGGCACCCGCGTCGGCGAGGGCCCGCTGCATTTCCGAGAGCTCTTCGCGCAGCACGCGCGGCCGGAAGTTCCAGTCGAGGATGTCGTTCGAGCCGGCAAACAGCGTCGCCAGGTCCGGCCGCATCGCCAGCGCCGGCGCGAGCTGCTCGTCGCGGATCTCCCGCGCCCGTTTGCCGCGCACGCCTAGGTTCGCGTACAGGAACCCCGCCTCCAGCGCTGCCAGCCGCACCGCCAGCCGGTCCGCCCACCCGCGGTACCCGCCCGCCCCGTCCGGGTCCTCGAGCCCCTCGGTCGAGCTGTCGCCGAGCGCCACGTAGCGATGGAAACCCCGCGTCACGAACGGCCCAGAACGATGCCGACCGACGCGAAGTGCGGACGGTTCCCCGGGCCGTCCGGGGGGCAGGAATCTGCCCGGAAGTCCGCGCTCCGCAGACCTACCATTCCGAACGCCCGATCGTCAGCCGTGCTGCGGCGGCGCCGAAGCCATTCTCCTGCGTTCTCAGCCGAGCGCAGAGAGCGTCCATCGACGCCTTGACCGCGGCCCGGGAGTGGCGCGCGAGGTACTCCGCGACGGCCTCCGCGAACAGGCGGCTGCGGGATCGGCCCGTGCGCTTCGCGAATCTCTCGGCCCTGACAAGAAGGTCGTCGGGGATCGAGATCGCTGTTCTCATGCACGGAGTATCTCCCCGGTAACGGGCACCTTCAAGATGGGGGGAGGATGGGAATGCCTTCACCGGCAGGATTCTCGTTAACGCGACCACGTCGGCGCCCGTCCCTTCGGCCACACACTCCAGGAGGAACCATGACGCGCCACCGCCTTCTCTGGGCCCTGACGATCTTCAACCTCGGCTGCCTCGCGTACCAGGCCGCGCCGACGCGCACGGCGGAGGCCGGGGACGACCTCCCCGTCCTCCGCGGCCGCGGCCTCGAGGTCGTGGACGCGGACGGGAAGACCCGCTTCTCCGTGAAGATCGAGCCCGCCGACCCGGACTACAAGTGGCCCGACGGCCACGTCGGCTACCCCGAGACCGTCATGCTCCGCCTCTCCACCGCCGACGGCAAGCCGCGCGTCAAACTCGGCACCTCGACCGACGGCTCCGGCCTCATGCTCCTCGGCGACTCCGACGACACCTTCACCGTCCTTCAGGCCGACCGCAAGGCGACGTCCCTCAAGCTGCGCGACACGGAGGCGACGCAGAAGGTGCTCAAGCCGTGAGGCCGGACTCGCGGAGGGCACGGGCGAGCAGGTCCGAGAGCCCGACGGATTCCGCGGCACGACGAAGTTCGGCCAAGTCGAGTTGGGCTCCCCTGACCTTCAGGACTCCGAGTACGTCGCGCCACTGGCGGTCACTCACGAAGTGGCCTTTCCGAAACCACTCCAGCTTTCGGAGGACGATGTCGGCAGGCGACGACATCCGTACGGACCGGCCTGGAATTCCGGGCAGCGGTACCGGAATCGTCCCCGCCAGTTGCCGGCGGTCGAGTTCCGATTCGTCCGCAACGAAGAGGTCGATCTTCTCCATCTGCTTCAGGTGAATGACGTTGAAGGAACCGTGCCTCTTCATGGCATCGCGGATCGCGGCCTCTTCGATGTAGAACTCCCCCCTCATCGCCAGGAGAAGCCTGGAAACATGTCCGGGCTGAAGACCGATGAGGACATCCGCGTCGTTCGTCGAACGCGGTTCCCCAAATGCCGCGCTGGCCACGGATCCTCCGACCGCATAGGGAACCTGGAGCTCCTCGAGGATGTCCACCACGCGCGCCAGAACGACGAGCGGCGCGACCGGATCAATAGCCATGGACGGCCGGATCCCAGCCGAAGACACGCACCATCAACTCTCGTCCGAGGCGGCGCGACGCGACGCGCAGTCGCACCTCGTCGTCCGCGGCGTGCGGATGAGCCCGGCGCACCGATGCCTCTGCGAAGCCACGCACCATGGCGTTCAGGTCCAGGACCCGTCGCAGCCGTTCTTCAGGAGTCCAGCGGCGCCAGGCATCGAGCAGAAACAACTCCGCTTCGACCGAAGTGTCTTCAGCCTGGGTCTTGTAGCCGTCGGGAACCTGGACATCGCTCATGGAGCCATTCTAGCAGGGGGGGACTCCGGAGCCCGAATCACGCCTTCAACTCCACGATCCGCTCGTCCTGAAGCCAGATCTGGTCGAGAACTTCAAAGACACGGGCGGCGACTGGTGTGCCGATCACTTGAGCCCGCGACATCGCGGTTCCGACCAGCTGACTGCCGGCAATGGCTCTTCCGGCAGCATCAATGACCATGAACTCCGGGCCTTGTGGGCCACGTCGAAATGCCACCGAGACCGCAAATCGGTCCCTGGAAGTCGTTCCGTCTCCCCAGAGCCCCAGGATCAGGTCGAAGTGCGCTCCGTGAGTCGGGACCTTCCCAACGGTCCATTCGACGAAGTACGAGGCTTCGGCGCAGTCGCCCCGATGGACCAGGCCCCAGACACGGTGCGTCATATCGCCGCAACATTCGCAGGGACCGACGTCCCTCGCCCCCGTGGTCTCAACTCGCAAATGCGGCCGGGTCATTCGAATTTCCTACTCGCCACTCGGCGTCCAGATGTTCTTCGTTTGAGTCGCCTGTCGCAGGAACTCGGTCCCCTCGCCGTCCGCGGCGTCGAGCCAGTTCCGCCTGGAGCCCCACTCGCACCAGGTGCGTTTCATGTTGCCGGCGCTCGCGGCCTCGACGGCCTTGGCGCCGTCCTGGGAGCCGAAGGACCAGACGCCCTCGACGTCGTCGTGGCCGGCGAGGACGGTGGCGAGGGCTTCGCGGTTGCCGGTGACGATGTTGACGACGCCGGCGGGGAGGTCGGAGGTCTCGAGAACCTGGTAGAAGTCCGTCGCGGCGAGCGGGTGTTTTTCGGAGGGGACGGCGACGACGGTGTTGCCCATCGCGATCGCGGGGGCGACGAGCGAGACGAGGCCGAGGAGGGGGAACTCGTCGGGGCAGGCGAGGCCGAGGACGCCGACGGGCTCGTGGTGGGCGATCGTGAGGCCCCGCAGCGGGACGTTGTGGACGGCGCCGTCGAACTTGTCGGCCCAGGCGGCGTAGGTGAACAGCCGCGAGACGGCGGCGTCCACCTCGATTCGGCCTTCGCGACCCGTCATCCGCTCGATCCGCCGCGCGAACTCGTCGGCGCGGGCCGCGAGGTTCTCGGCGACGTAGTACAGCACCTGCGCCCGGTTGTGCGCCGTCGCGAACCCCCACGCCTCCGCCGCGTGCGCCGCCTCGACCGCGTTGCGGATGTCCTTGCGGTTGCCGTCGCCGACTTCGCCCATCGGACGGCCCTGCGCGTCCTTCACGACCAGCGAGTAGCCCGAGTCCGGCCGCGCCTGCTTGCCGCCGATGAAGAGCTTCGCCGTCCGGTCCACGCCGGCCGCCGCCTTCGCGCCCTTCACCTTCTTCAGCACCGCCGCCTTCCCCGACGGCGCGCGCTTCACGTACTCCCAGATCCCCTCGCGCCCGCCCTCCCTCCCGAACCCGCTCTCGCGGTATCCGCCGAACCCCGCGGCGGCGTCGAAGAGGTTCGTGGAGTTGATCCAGACCGTGCCGGCCTGGATCCGGCGCGCGTAGTCCAGCGCGAGGTTCACGTTCTCGGTCCACACGCTCGCCGCCAGCCCGTAGCGCGTGTTGTTCGCGAGCTGCACGGCCTCGGCGGGGGTGCGGAAGGGCATGGCGGCGAGGACGGGGCCGAAGATCTCGACCTGCGCGACGGTGGAAGCGGGGGAGACGTTCGTGAAGAGCGTGGGCGGGTAGAAGCAGCCGTCCTTCGGGCACGCCCACGACGGCTGCCAGAGCTTCGCGCCCTCCTCGACGCCCTTGGCGACGAGGGCCTTGATCCGCTCGAGCTGCACGGGGGCGACGATCGCGCCGATGTCCACGGCCTTGTCGAGCGGGTCGCCGACGCGGAGCTTCTCCATGCGGTCGCGGAGCTTCTTGATGAACCTGTCGTGCACGGATTCCTGCACGAGCAGCCGCGACCCGGCGCAGCAGACCTGGCCCTGGTTGAACCAGATCGCGTCCACGACGCCTTCCACCGCCGAGTCGAGGTCCGCGTCCTCGAACACCACGAACGGCGACTTGCCGCCGAGCTCGAGCGAGAGCTTCTTTCCCGTGCCCGCCGTGGCCTTGCGGATGATGCGGCCGACGTCCGTGGACCCCGTGAACGCCACCTTGTCCACGCCCGGGTGCTCCACGATCGCCGCGCCGGCCTTCCCGTCCCCCGTCACGATGTTCACGACCCCCGCCGGCACCCCCGCCGCCACGCACAGCTCCGCAAACGCCACCGCCGTCACGCTCGTGAACTCCGCCGGCTTCAGCACCACCGTGTTCCCCATCGCGATCGCCGGCGCGACCTTCCACGCCAGCATCAGCAGCGGGAAGTTCCACGGGATCACCTGTCCGACCACCCCCACCGGCCCGTACCCCGCGAACTCCGTCTCCGCGAGCTGCGCCCACCCCGCATGGTGATAGAAATGCCGCGCCACCAGCGGCACGTCCACGTCCCGCGTCTCCCGGATCGGCTTCCCGTTGTCCATCGTCTCCAGCACCGCCAGCAGCCGCGCGTGCTTCTGCACCTGCCGCGCGATCGCGTAGAGCACCCTTGCGCGTTCGTGCCCCGGCGTCCTGGACCACCGGGGAAGCGCCTTCCGCGCCGCCGCGACCGCCGCGTCGACCTCGGCTTTCGTGGCCTGCGCGATCCGGGCGATCGCTTTGCCCGTCGCCGGGTTGACGGAGTCGAAGTGCCCGGACCCGGCGACGAAAGCGCCGTTGATGAAGTGCCCGAGCTTCCGTCCGCGCTCCTCCAGCCAGCGCTCCGCCGGCGCGGCGGCCTCCGGGGCGGGTCCGTAGTCCAGGGACTTGAGGATTTCGGCGACCTTCGGCATGGGGGCTCCCGAGCGAATCGAAGCAGGCATCCGAACAGGCGCGGGTCCGGAAATCAAACGCTTTCGGCATGGCGGGCGCGCGGGCGAGCGGCCCGTGTCAATCTCCGAGGCACGCATGCAAAGGTCCGTGACAGTCGAAGAGCCAACCGCCGATGTAACTCTTTGCCATCACAGGAGTTAGAAATTGCGCTGGCGGCACGCGCATTGCACTCCAGCCCCGCCCCTTCACAGGAGACACCCATGAGACTCGCCTTCCCCACCTTCGCCCTCGCCGCCGCGCTCGCCCTTCCCGCCCGCGCCGGCGACACCCAGGCCGGCACCACCGTCACCTGGGGCCTCACCACCGAACTCACCGGCAAGACCGGCGAAAAGAAGTACGGATGAGGCGTCATGATGCCCGACACCACGACTCAGTCTGAGTCGATCGACCTCAAGGGCACCTGCACCTCCGTCGCCGCCGACGGCGCCACCACCTGGACCTTCACCGTCGAACGCGTCTCCCTCGAAACCTCCATCCCCTCCGGCGGCACCCTCAAGTTCGACTCAGCCAAGCACAAGGAGTGCCCCGAGGGCTTCGTGCGCTACGCCGCCCTCAAGGGCGCGACGTTCACCGCCACCATCGGCGCGGACGGCATGATCCAGAAATGCTCCGCCGAGGGCTGGCCGAAAACATGCGACATCAAGGTCGAGAAGGTCACCACCGTCAAGAACAGCGCCGCCAACCTCTTCCATGACCCCACCAGCCCGCGCGAGTGGCTCGAACTCATCTTCCACACGGCGCCGGGCAAGGGGAAAGAGTGGAAGCGCACGCTGGCCGTCGGCAACGGAGAGGAGCTCGACATGCGCACCGACGGCGCGGAGCAGGTGAGCGGCGAGAACTGCGCGCGGATGAAACTGGGGACCGCCGACCAGCCGAAGGACGCGCCCAACAAGCTCCCGCGCGAGGTCTTCAAGAGCGGCAAGGTCTCGTGGTCGAAGTCGCTCGGCTGCGCGCTCAAGGTCGACGTGCGCGGCGGGGTGGTGGCCGACAAGAGCCCGATCGGCGTGATCTCGCAGATGCGCTGGGGAGTCGAGTTCCTGAAGAAGGGGTTCGACGCGGAGGCGGCGAAGGGCGCGGCGAAGTAGGGCGGCGGAAAACAGCGCGGGCCCGGGGGCTTCCGCTCCCGGGCCCGTTTCGTTTCGGTCGGCTACCGCGACTTCTTCTTCGCGGGCTTCGGCGGCTCGACGGCCTCGGGCTCGTCCGTCTCCGCCGGCGGCGCGACGGCCGTGGGCGCCTTCGCCGGGACCGGCGCCGGCACGATCACGCACGCGCCGGGCCCGTAGATCGTGTTCCCGAGGAGCGTCTTCCCCTCGACCGACAGGTCCGTGACCAGGCCGTTCTGCACGCGCACCGTGACCTTGCGCACGACCCCGTCCGTGCCCTTCAGGCTGTACTGCATCGTCGAGCGCATCGTGTGCCGCAGGCCGTGCTCGTCGAAGTTCACGTCGGCGTTCGTGTGCGTGCTCGTGCAGCCGCGGCTCTCGCCCCACACGGCGCGATTGTCCTCGCCGATCGCGGCGACGCCGCCTGCGAGATTGGGGGAGACGAGCCGGGACGCTTCGGCCCACCGCCCGGCGGCCATGTGGATGAAGAAGAGGTCGGCGGTCTGGTGGCCCGGGGCGACGCCCGGGGGCGAGGAGGCCACCGTGACGAATGCGACGGCCGCGGCGCCGGCGCCGATGACGACGAGGGCGCAGAGCGTGACGAAGGCGACGAGGCAGCCCGCGAGGATGAACGGGAAACGCGAGCGGCGGGGCGGGGGCGGGGCGGGGGGGTAGGCCTGCATCATGGGAGGGCTCCTCTCGAACGTTGGCTGTGTGCGAGAAGAGGTAGGGCGGGAGGAGAGGCTTTCAGGGAAAACAGAAGTCGCGGATGAATCGTCACGAGGCTTCGCCTCACCACGAAGCACGAAAACGTAGGCTCCTCGGCTAACCTGTGCTCGCCGTCGGGCACGAGGTCGAATCTTTACCTGGCGCAGGCAAGCCCGGGGAT
>JADLHC010000088.1 GCA_020849035.1 Planctomycetia bacterium | reverse complement strand
CGGGAAAAAGCTCGAACTACCCCCGGTCGCGGGACCGCGTCCGGTACTCCTCCATCAGGTCCTGCGTCCGCTTCAGCGCCGTCTCCCACGCCCCGTACTCGTCCGGGAGATAGAACGCGACGACCTGGTACTTCGCGTCGCCGTCCGCGATGCGGTTGAGGACCTGAAGGGTCTTGTCGCCCAGCGTGTACGTCACGTCGTCGGTCCAGTCCCATCGCCGGTAACGCCGCGACGAGATCCAGTTCGCGGCCGCCACGATCGCAAGCACCAGCAGCAGCTGGAGGCCGACCGTGCCGGCGGCGCCGAAACGCGCGCGGGTGCCCCACTGCGGCGCGGGAGCGGTCATCTCCAGCGCCTCGATTCGAGGGATTTCACCGTGAGGAAGAGCCCGAGGACGATGATCGAGGCGAAGTACACGACGTCGCGGGAGTCGACGAGCCCCTTGCCGAAGGACTGCAGGTGGGCCCCGAAATGCAGGTACCCGAGAATGTCGGACCAGGGGATCTTCGCGTGAAGCGGCAGCGAGTCGGTGGACCCCGTCAGGAACCCGACGAGGAAGTAGAAGGTGAAGAGGAGGACGAACGTGAGGATCGCGGCGACGATCTGGTTCGCGGTGAGCGACGATATGAAGAGCCCGATCGCGATGTAGGCCATCGAGAGCAGCATGAGCCCCAGGTAGGAGGCCTTGATCATCCCGTAGTCCGGGCGGCCGCCGACCTTCGTGATGACCCACGTGAACAGGACGGTGGGGGCGATCATGAGGGCGGTGAAGAGGGTCGCGCCGAGGAACTTGGAGACCGCGATCTCCGTGTCCGAGACCGGCGCGGTCACGAGCATCTCCAGGGTGCCGCTCTTCCGCTCCTCGGAAATGAGCCTCATCGTCACCATCGGGATGAAGATCGTGTGGATGAACCCGAGGAACGTGAGCAGGGAGCGCATCGCGTTCGCGTCCCTCTGGTCCTTGAGCAGGATGTAGAAGCTCAGGCCCGCGAACACGAGGTAGAACGTCGCGATGACGTAGGCCATCGGCGAGTAGAAGTTCGACGTGAACTCGCGCTTCGTGAGGGCCGGGAGGTTCGTCATGCCTCCGCCTTCGGCGTCGCCGGCGCGCCCGCTTCGTCGGTGCGTGTGATCTGCACGAAGAGGTCCTCGAGCGTCATGCGCTCCTCGCGCAGTTCCCTGAGGTCCCACCCGTTGTCGACGACGAATTTCGCGACGTCGGCCCGCAGGTCGACCTCGGGCTCGGTGTCGATCGTGAAGCGGCTCCATTCCTCGCCCGCCTGGATTGACATGCCGCGCATGCCTGGAAGCCCCTTGAGCATCGCCTCGACCATGGGGACGGGGCCTCGGACTTCCGCGTGGAACCGGCGGGTTCCCTGGGCGCCGCCGACGAGGGACCCGGGGGACCCGTTCGCCACGATCCGGCCGCGGTGGATCAGGAGGATGCGCGTCGCGGTGAGCTCGACTTCGCTCAGGATGTGCGTCGAGAGCAGGAGTGTCGTTTTTTTTCCGAGTTCCTTGATGACCTCGCGGACCTGGCGGATCTGGCCCGGGTCGAGCCCGGCTGTCGGCTCGTCCAGGATCAGGAGTTCGGGCTTTGCCACGATCGCCTCCGCGAGGCCGGTGCGCTGGCGGTATCCCTTGGACAGCGACCCGACCAGCTTCCGGCGCATCTCCTTGAGCCCGATGGTCGCGATCACCTCGTTGACCGCGTGGGACCGCTGGCGCCGCGGAACGCCCCGGAGGCGGGCGCGGTAGTCGAGGTATTCCTCGACCCTCATGTCCTCGTAGAGGGGCACGCGCTCGGGCATGTAGCCGATGCGGCGTCGGACCTCCATGGAGTCGGTGACGCAGTCGAAGCCCGCCACGCGCGCCGAGCCGAACGTCGGCGGGAAGAAGCACGACAGCATCTTCATGGTCGTGGACTTGCCCGCCCCGTTCTTCCCGAGGAAGCCGACGATTTCGCCCTTTTCGACGGTGAAGGAGATGTTGTCGACGGCGGTGAAGCCGGCGTAGCGCTTGGTGAGGTTGGAGACCTGGATCATGGCTTCGGGGTATTGAAGCCCGGGGGAACCGGGGCGGCAAGTCCCAAGGCGAAGTCTGGCGGAGGGTTAAGCGCGTCAGGGCAACATTAAGGGTCTTAATCCGGCGGCTCGTCGCGCCAATTACCACGAGAGCGCCAGTCCAATGAAAAAGGCCCCGGTCCACGCGGACCGGGGCCTGTCCATGCCGGCTCTACTTCGTCTCGAACTCCGCGTCGATGATGTCGTCGTCCCCGCCGCCCTTCCCTTTCTTCCCGGCCCCCTTCCCCGCCGGCTCCCCGGCAGGTTCGCTTCCGCCCCCGGACTGCCCCGCCGCCTGCTGCGCCTTCGCCGCCTGCTCGTACAGCTTCTGCGCAATCGGATGCGAAACGCTCGCCAGGTTCTCCATCTCCCGGTCGATCGCCTCCTTGTCCTCCCCGTCCTTCACCTTCTTCAGCCCCTCGAGCGCCTCTTCGATCTTCTTCCTCTCCTCCGCGCTCGCGATGTCCTTGTGGTCCTTCAGCGTCTTCTCCGTTGCGTACACCAGCTGCTCCGCCTTGTTGCGCGACTCGATCAGGTCTTTCTTCTTCTCGTCCGACTCCCGGTTCGCCTCCGCCTCGCGGACCATCCGCTTGATCTCCTCGTCCGTCAGCCCCGTGCTCGCCTTCACCTGCACCGAGTTGCTCTTCCCCGTCCCAACGTCCTTCGCGCTCACGTTCAGGATTCCGTTGGCGTCCATGTCGAACGTCACCTCGATCTGCGGCACGCCCATCGGCGCCGGGGGAATCCCGTCGAGGTGGAACTTCCCGAGCGTGCGGTTGTCGCGCGCGAACGGCCGCTCGCCCTGCAGCACGTGGACCTCGACGCCCGGCTGGTTGTCGCTCGCCGTCGAGAACGTCTGCTTCACCGATTTCGGGATCGTCGTGTTCTTGTCGATGAGCCGGGTGAAGATGCCGCCCTTCGTCTCGATGCCGAGCGACAGCGGCGTGACGTCCAGCAGCAGCACGTCCTTCACCTCGCCCTTCAGCACCGCGCCCTGGATCGCCGCGCCGACGCTCACGACCTCGTCGGGGTTCACCGAGCGGTTCGGCTCCTTCTTGAAGTAGTCCTTCACGAGCTTCTGCACCATCGGGATCCGGATCGAGCCGCCGACCAGCAGGACCTCGTCGATCTGGTCCGGGCGCAGCTTCGCGTCCGCCAGGCACTGCTTCACCGGCCCGAGCGTCTTCTCCACCAGGTCGCCGATCAGCTGCTCCAGCTTCGCACGCGTGATCTTGAGCTGCAGGTGCTTGGGTCCGGAAGCGTCCGCCGTGATGAACGGGAGGTTCACCTCGGTCTCCATCGAGCTCGAGAGCTCGATCTTCGCCTTCTCGGCGGCTTCCTTGAGCCGCTGAAGCGCCATCTTGTCGGCGCGGAGGTCGATGCGGTTTTCCTTCTTGAACTCCTCGGCGATGTAGTCGATGACGCGGTTGTCGAAGTCGTCGCCGCCGAGGTGGGTGTCGCCGTTGGTCGCCTTGACCATGACGACGCCGTCGCCGACCTCGAGCACGCTGATGTCGAACGTCCCGCCGCCGAGGTCGTAGACGGCGACCTTCTCGGTGCCTTTCTTGTCGAGGCCGTAGGCCAGCGCGGCCGCGGTCGGCTCGTTGATGATCCGCAGGCGCTGCTTGACCATCTTGCCCGTCTTGGGATCCTCGACCTCCCACTCCGTGCGGAAGCCCGCGATCTTGGCGGCCTCGAGGGTCGCCTGGCGCTGGGAGTCGTTGAAGTACGCGGGAACCGTGATGACGGCGTCATTCACGTCCTCACCGAGGTAGGCTTCCGCCGCCTTCTTGAGTCCCTCCAGGACGATGGCGCTCACCTCCTGCGGCGTGTACTGCTTGCCGCGGATCTCGACCTTGACGGCGTCCGCGCCCGAGCCGACGACCTTGTACGGCACGCGCTTCTTCTCCTCCTCGACTTCGGCGGCGCGGCGGCCCATGAAGCGCTTGATGGAGTAGACGGTGTTGGCGGGGTTGGTGACGGCCTGGCGTTTGGCCATGTATCCGACGAGGCGTTCGCCCTTGTCAGTGAAGCCGACGACGGAGGGGAGGAGGCGGGATCCCTCGGGGGTGGTGATGACGGTGACGCTGGCGCCTTCCATGACGGAGACGACGGAGTTGGTCGTCCCGAGATCGATCCCGATGGTCTTGGACATGAGAGGGTGCTCCTCAAGGGTTCAGGGCTGGTCCTGAGGGGCAAAAAGCAAAAGTTATGCCTTTGCTAGTGGGGCGCGCGGCGTTGCATCTTCTTGTGGCGCAATGAGTTGCAAACTACGCGAGGACGACTGCAGGCCCGCCCGTCTGTCACGGCCCCCCTCCCCTTGCCAGATTGACAGTCCCGCGCCTCACACGACCTGATGACGCCTCCACCGCCGGTCGTCCGTTTCCGGGAAGTCGGTACGGAAGTGGGTCCCCCGGCTCTCGTCGCGGGCCAGCGCGCACTTCGCGATGATCCCGGCGACCGTGAGCATGTTCTGGAGTTCCCAGGCGGCGACGGAGCGGAATTCGCGGGGAAGGACGTAGGACTTCCAGAAGTCGATGGCCCGGATTGCGCGCTGGAGGCCCTCGGCGTCCCGCTCGACGCCGGCCTCGCGCCACATGAGGGCCTTGAGGGCGGCGCGGAGGTCGACGACGTCGACGGGGGCGTCGGCGGGCGGGGGCGTCTGGGCGGCGGAGTGGAGGGAAGCGAGGGGCGGCGGCGGCTTCGGTTGACGCACTGCGTCATTTGCCGCGCGGACGCCGGTGACGAGGCCCTCGAGGAGCGAATTGGAGCCGAGCCGGTTGGCGCCGTGGAACTCGGCGCAGCCGCACTCCCCCGCGGCCCAGAGCCCCGGGAGCGACGTCCGGCCGCACAGGTCGGTTTTCACGCCGCCCACCATGTAGTGTGCGGCCGGGCGGACCGGGATCGGGTCGCGGGCGATGTCGAGCCCGAAGGAGCGGCAGAGTGCGGCGAGGCCGGGGAAGCGGTCGCGGACTTTCGCGGACGGCAGGTGGGTGAGGTCGAGGTAGACCTGGGTGTCGTCGGTGGCGCGCATCTGGCGGACGATGGCGCGGGAGACGGTGTCGCGCGGCGCGAGCTCGGCGTCGGGGTGGTAGTCCGGCATGAAGCGGCGGCGGAAGCGGTCGCGGAGGACGGCGCCCTCGCCGCGGACGGCCTCGGACATGAGCGCCCGGGCGGCGCCGGCGATGTAGAGGGCGGTCGGGTGAAACTGGACGAATTCCATGTCCTCGAGGGCTGCTCCCGCGCGGTGGGCCATGGCGAGGCCGTCGCCGGTGGCCACCTCGGGGTTCGTCGTCTCGCGGTAGATCTGCCCGCAGCCGCCCGTCGCCAGGATCGTGGCGCCCGCCGAGAGGCCGCTTCTCGACCCGTCGGGGCCGGCCGCGATCGCGCCCCAGCAGCGGCCGCCTTTCACCAGCAGGTCCAGCACGAATGTGTTCTCCAGGACCTCCACGTTCGCGCAGGCCCGGACCCGCTCGATGAGCGCGCGGGCGATCTCGGCGCCGGTCGCGTCGCCGTGGGCGTGCAGGATGCGGGCGCGGGAATGGCCGCCCTCGCGCGCGAACCGGATGGCGCCGGACGACCGGTCGAACTGCGTGCCCCAGGCGATCAGCTCCTTCACGCGCTGGGCCCCCTCGCGGATCACCGTCCGCACCACCTGCGCGTTTGCGATCCCCTTCCCCGCGTCCATCGTGTCCTTCACGTGGCTCGCCAGCGAGTCGCCCCGGTCGAGCGCCGCCGCCACCCCGCCCTGCGCCCACGCCGTGTTCGAATCCTGCAGCGTCCGCTTCATCACCAGCAGCACCCGCGACTTCTTCCCCGCTTCCAGCGCCGCCCGCAGGCCGGCGACGCCGCCGCCGACGATGAGGACGTCGGTCGTCCGCCAGGGAATGCGGCGGGCGTCGAAATTGACGAGGTAGCGCGGCGTCGTGGTCATCGGGAAGACGATAGCCGAAAGCCCGGGGATGGGCGAGGTGCACGCAACCCCGAGCCGGGATGCGGCCGATACTGAACTGTGCGCCCCTCACGCCTCGCTGCAACCCTCCTGTTCGCCCTCGGCGGCGCCGCGTCGGCCGATCCCGCCGCCCACGCGGCGTCCAGGCTCGGGGAGCTCGTGGAGAAGGGGCCGTCGGCCAGGCGGGAGCTGCTCGATGCGGTGCGGATTTCCAAGGGCGCCGGGGATCCGAATGGGGCGGTGCCGTTCGTGGAGGCCCTGATCGCCCTCGCCGACGGCCGGGCGCTTGAGGCCACCGAATACGCGCGCCAGGCGGCGGACGCCGCGGCCATCGACTTCGGCGACCGGGAAAGGGCGCGGGAAGACCTGGCCGCCGGGCGGACGCCGGCCCCGGCGCCCGTGCGGCGCCGCGCCGCCCGCGAGCTCCTGGAAGTCCTCCTCGCGTGGGGCCAGGAGTGGGAGTGGCGCGGCCGGGCCGAGCGGGCGAAGTCGGCCTACGGAACCACCGCCGGTCTCGCGAGCCACCTGTCCGAGTCCGCCCTTGGACTCGACGACGCCCTCTTCTTCGCCAACGCGCGCTACCGCGCCCATCACCATCTCGCCGGCCTGGCCCTCCGCGCCGGCGACGAAGCCGAATTCGCCTCCCAGGCCGCTTCGGCCTCCAAGGCCCACGCCGCGCGCACCGCCCTCGCCGCCGCGCCGGAGCCCTCGACGCCCGAAGAGTGGGCCCGCCTGGTCGAATCGGGGCCGGCGGCCTGCGTTCGCGAGTCGCCGGAGCCGCCGGAGGATGCCGTGAAGGGGCTTCTGGAGGCGCGCAAGGTGTTCGGCGGCAAGTCTCCGTCGGCGATGCTGCTGCCGGCGCTGGACGACCGGCTCGGCACGCGGTCGCTGCCGTTGCGGTGGGACGCCGCGATGGCGCTGCTCCCCCATCTGAAGGACGTGGCCCCGGTGCTGAAGACCTGGCTGAAGACGACGGAGCATCCGTCGGTGGGGCTGGCGCTGCTGGCGCGCGCGGGCGAGAAGGTGGAGGTGCGCGAGGAGGACCTCGACGATCCGTGGGCGGCGCGCGCCTGCGGCGACGAGAACGCCCTGGAGCGGGCGTACGAGCGGCTGCCGAAGTCGCGCCGGGTCGCCGTCGCGTTCCGGCTCAACGACCTGCGCCGCGAGGACGAGATCGACCTCGGCCGGTAGCCGCGATCCGGGAGAATTCCCGGAAATCCGCGAACCCGCGGACCGCTTCCCCGCTACACCCCCGCAGTACGCAGGGGGACCAGCGTGCCGGGTGACCGGCCCATTGCGGAGGGAGCGGACATGAAGCTGAGTGCGAAATGGCTCGGGCGGACGGGGGTGATGGCGGCCGCGGGGATCACGGCGGCGATCAGCGGGTGCGAGAGCCTGCCGATGGGAGGCATGGCCTGCAGGGAAACCGGCTACCTCGGCCGGATCGAGGTGCCGGCGGACGATCCCGCCTTCAACACGGAGGAGTACGCCCACTTCCGGGACAACCCGTTCTTCCGCACGGCGGACCAGCCTCTGTCCACCTTCTCGATCGACGTGGACACGGCCGCGTACGCCAACGTGCGGCGCTTCATCAATGACGGCCAGCTCCCGCCCGCCGACGCGGTGCGGATCGAGGAGATGGTGAACTACTTCCGCTACGACTACGCGCCCCCGGCGGACGGGCGGCCGTTCTCGGCGTCGGTGGAGGTGCGCCCGGCGCCGTGGGAGCCGAAGCACCGGCTGGCGCGGATCGGGATCCAGGGCAAGGCGGTCGAGCTCGAGGAGGCGCCGCGGGCGAACCTCGTGTTCCTCATCGACGTGTCCGGGTCGATGGAGTCGCCGGACAAGCTCCCGCTCGTGAAGAAGTGCCTGCGGATGCTGGTAAAGCATCTCCGCGTACGGGACACGGTGTCGATCGTGGTGTACGCGGGGAACTCGGGGCTCGTGCTGCCGCCGACGACGGGCGCCGCGGCGGAGGCGATGGAGCGCGCGCTCGACCGGCTCGAGGCCGGCGGCTCGACGAACGGCGGCGAGGGGATCGATCTGGCCTACAGGGTCGCGCAGGAGAACTTCGTCCCGGGCGGCGTGAACCGCGTGATCCTCTGCACCGACGGCGACTTCAACGTCGGCGTCACCAGCGAGGGAGGGCTGGTGCGGCTGATCGAGGAGAAGCGGAAGTCG
>JADLHC010000087.1 GCA_020849035.1 Planctomycetia bacterium | reverse complement strand
GGACTTCCGTCGTCCGGTACTTCTGCCGGAACGCCGCCATCCGGCCGTGTGTCGAGGCGTAGGTGAAGTGCCGCACGAAGTCGTCGCAGGAGGCCCGCACCACCGCCGCGGGCTTCCCGGCGGCTTCGCGCAGCCCCTGCTCGATCGCCTCCAGCAGCCGCGTCTTGCCGTTGCCCTCGCCCCCGGACACGAGCAGCACGCGCGACCAGGCCCCGCGCGACTCCACGAACCTGCGCGCCGCTTCGTGGGCGAGCCGGTTCCACGGACCCGTCACCATGCGCGCGAGCCCCGCGCCCGGTTGCGGCGGCGCCCATCCCCGGGCCCTCGGTTCCCCGGGGGCCGTGATCGTGTCCATCGTTTCCCCTCGACGTCGTCCGGGCGGGGCGCCGGGATGGATGATGATGGCCGGTCCTGCGCGCGCCCCGGATGCCCCGGTCCCTTGTCCCGCGCCGATCTTACGGGACGCCCGCCGCGGTTCGCAAACGCGCCGCGCCGTTTTTATTTGGTCGAAAAAAAGACCGCAACCTCACCGCGCCGCGGCCCGCACGTCGTCGCGCAGGCGTTCGAGCGGGAAGCGGCCGCCGGGGCACTCCGTCGGCTCGCCGCGGACCTCGCGGTGGGGCAGGATGCGCTCGGGCGGGATGTCGTACCGGCGCGCAAGCCAGACGACGAGGTCGCGCAGCCCGGGGTAGACCTCTTCCGGAAAATCGCCCGTCTCGTAGTTCCCGACGACACAGATCCCGATTCCGTGCTCGTTGTACTCCGTGGCCTTCGCCCCCGCGTGCGCTCCCTGGATCTGCTGGATCCACCTCCCTCCCACCTCCACCGCGCCCGCGGGCGAGCCGTTGCCGTTGCCGACGACGAAGTGATACCCGAGGCCGTTCACCCAGCCGTTCTCCTCCCGGTGCATCCTGTCGAAGACCGCGGCGTTCCCCGCCGTCCCCGCGCTGTGGTGAACCACGATGGTGCGCCACTCCCGCGTCCCGGGCCGCATGATCTGCGGCGCCAGCGGCCACAGCGACTCGGGCAGCATCGCGAAGGCGGGAAACGGGCCGCACATCGCCGGCTGCGGCGGATCGCGCTCCTCGCCCTCGCCGGGAAGCGGCCCCACCGGCGCCTGCACCGCGGCCACGGCCGGTTCCCGCCGCGGCAGGTCCGCCCGCCGCATCTGCGCGCGCACCCCGTAGACGCACCCGTAGAAGGCGACCACGGCGGCCACGATTCTCACCAGCCCGGGGCGACGCATCACCGGCCCCTCCCCCGCGACGCTAGGCCTTGTACTTCCCGATCAGCATCGCCGAGTTGTGCCCGCCGAACCCGAACGAGTTCGACAGCGCGTACCGCTGCTCGACCTTCCGCGCCACGTTCGGCACGTAGTCGAGGTCGCACTCCGGGTCCTTCGACTCCTGGTTGATCGTCGGGTGCGCCATGTCCCTCTGCACGCACATCGCCGCCGCCGCGAGCTCCACCCCGCCCGCCGCGCCCAGCAGGTGCCCCACCATCGACTTCGTGCTCGAGATCGGCAGCTTCGCCGCGTGCGCGCCGAACGCCAGCTTGATCCCCTTCGTCTCGATCGCGTCGTTCAGCTGCGTCGACGTCCCGTGCGCGTTGATGTACGTCACCTCTTCAGGCCGCACGTTCCCGTCCTTCATCGCCAGCTGCATGCACGCGCTTGCCCCCTGCCCCTCCGGCTCCGGCGCCGTGATGTGGTAGGCGTCGTCGCTCGCCCCGAACCCCAGCACCTCCGCGTAGATCTTCGCGCCGCGCTTCACCGCGTGGTCCATGCGCTCGAACACCAGCATCCCCGCGCCTTCGCCCAGCACGAACCCGTCGCGGTCCTTGTCGAACGGCCGGCTCGCCTTCTCCGGCGCGTCGTTCCGCGTCGAAAGCGCCTTCAGCGCCATGAACCCCGCGAGCCCGGACGGCGTCAGCGCCGCCTCGCACCCGCCGGTCAGCACGATGTCCGCCTCGCCGTACTGGATCGCCCGCAGGGCGCTCCCCATCGCGTGGTTGGCGCTCGAACACGCGCTCGCCACCGCCCAGTTCGGCCCGCGAAGACCGAACCGGATCGCCAGCTGCCCCGGCACCGCGTTCGTCATCAGCTTCGGGATGAAGAACGCGCTCACCCGCCCGGGCCCCTTCTCGAACAGCCTCCGGTGCTGCTCCTCCAGCTCCCGCAGGCCGCCGATTCCCGACCCCACGATGCACCCGGCCTTCGCCCGGTCCACCTTGTCGAGGTTCAGCTCCGAGTCCTGGATCGCCAGCGTTCCCGCGGCGATGCCGAACTGCGAGAAGCGGTCGAGACGCTTGGCTTCGCGCTCGTCGATCCAGCGGGACGGCTCGAAGTCGACGCATTCGGCGCCGATCTTCGTGTCGAACGCCGTGGTGTCGAACGACTTGATCGGCCGCACGCCGCTCTTTCCGGCCAGAAGGGCCTTCCACACCTCCTCGCGGTCGCAGCCGAGAGGGGTGATGAGGCCGATGCCGGTGATCGCGACGCGCTGCCTGGACATTTACTTCACGTTCTTCTGAATGTAGTTGATCGCATCGCCGACGGTCTGGATCTTCTCGGCCTCCTCGTCGGGGATCGAGAGGTCGAAGGCATCCTCGATCTCCATGACGAGCTCGACCGTGTCGAGCGAGTCCGCGCCCAGGTCGTTCACGAAGGACGTCTGGGGGTTCACCTTCTCCTTCGTCACGCCGAGCTGCTTGCAGACGATCTCGATCACTTTGTCCTGGATTTCCTGCGGGGACGGCATGCGTCGCCTCCGTCGGCAATTGGGGACTGGGTTGAAGGGCGGAATTATACGAAGGGGGGAAAGGACGGCAACGAAAACCTAACGCCCTTGGGGAGTTCGGCTGTTGAGCTCGAAGAGGACGCCCTTCGTGTCCTTCGGGCTCAGGAAGTTGACGCGCATGCCTCCGGAGCCGGCGCGGGAGGACGGGTAGACGGGGGTGGCGCCCTGGGCCTGGAGGGCGGCGGTGGCGGCGTCGACGTCGGGGACCTCGAGGCAGACGTGGTGAATGCCCTCGCCCTTCTTCTCGAGGAATTTGGTGATGGCCGACTCGCCCGGGAGGGGTTCGATGAGTTCGAGGCACGCGTTCGCGAGGTGGATCTTCGCGACGCGGACTTTCATGTCGGGGACGTCCTCGATTTCGACGTGGGCGCCGGGAAGGAGGCGCTGGTAGACGGGAAGGGCTTCCTCGATGCGGCGGACGGCGATCCCGATGTGGTTGAGCGAGGGGTGGCTCATGGGCGGATTATAGGGGGTGCCGCCGGGGGCTGCGACCCCGGCTTGCGCGCCCGCGCCGGATGGGCGACGATGGGGGCGCATGGAGATCCCGAACGCCCAGTTCTTCATGAACGGCGGGGCGGCGCTGCTCCTGGGGTTGTCGGTGGGGCTGGAGCGGGAGCGGTCGGCGCACGAGGAGCGCCACGTCCCGTTCGCCGGGATCAGGACGTTCCCGATCGCCAGCCTGTCGGGGTTCCTGTGCGCGACGCTCGAGGGGTCGGCCCTGCTGGTCGCGGGGCTGCTGGCCGTCGCGGCGCTGGCGGTCGCCTCGCATCTCCGCGCGGGCAAGGACGGCCACCCGGGCGTCACGAGCGAGGCCGCGTTCGTGCTGACCTTCCTGCTCGGCGCCGGCTGCGCCCGCGGCCTCGTCCTGCAGAGCGCCAGCGTCGCCCTCGTGCTCACCACGCTCCTCGCCGGCCGCGAGCAGCTCCGCGGGTTCGCCAAGCAGCTTCCCGAACGCGACCTCGCCGCCGCCATCAAGTTCGGCGTCATCTCGCTCATCATCCTGCCGCTCATCCCCGACCGCCCCCTCGGGCGCGGCTGGTGGGCCGTGAATCTCTACACGACATGGCTCATGGTCGTCCTCATGTCCGGGATGGGCTTCGCGGGCTACATCCTCACGCGCATCGTCGGCGCCCGCGCCGGCACCGGCCTCGCCGGCCTCGTCGGCGGCCTCGTCTCGTCCACCGCCGTCACCCTCACCTTCTCGCGCCGCAGCCGCGAAACCCCCGAGCTCTCCCTTCCCTGCACCGTCGCCATCCTCGCCGCCTGCACCGTCCTCTGGGGCCGCGTCCTCATCGAGGCCGCCGTCGTCAACCCCGAGTTCGGGCTCGCCCTCGCCCCGCCCGCCGTCGCCATCTTCACCGTCTCCGCCCTCCTCGCCGCCTTCGTCTACCGCCGCGCCGCCGCCACCTCCCCCGAACAGACCGGCACCGTCGAATACACCAACCCCGTCGAACTCCGCCCCGCCATCACCTTCGCCTTCCTCTTCGCCGGCGTCACCATCCTCTTCCGCGTCGCCCTCGCCAAGTGGGGCTCCACCGGCGCCTACGCCGCCGCCTTCCTCTCCGGCCTCCACGAGATGGACGCCATCACCCTCTCCATGGCCTCCATGACGAAGGCCGGCACCGTGCCGATGCACCAGGGCTGCGCCGCCGTCCTCCTTGCGGCGGCGTCCAATACCCTGGTCAAGCTCGGGATCGCGGCCGTCCTGGGAAGCGCCCTCACGCGCCGCTCGGTCGCGACCGCCCTCGGGATCGTGCTCGCCTGCACCGCCGGCGTGATGGCGTTCGTGCTCTGGGCCTGACGCTACTTCGGCGGCTGGTACTTCCCGAACTCCTCCTTCATCGCGCCGCAGATCTCCCCCAGCGTCGCGTTCGCCCTCACCGCTCCCAGGATCGGCTTCATCAGATTCGCGTTCCCCGCCGCGGCGTCGCGCAGCTCCGAGAGCGCCCGCGCGACCTCCTTCGCCCCGCGATTCTTCTTCAGCGCCGCCAGCCGCCGGCACGCGCGTTCGCGCGCCTTTCCGTCCACGCGCAGCGTCGGGATCTTCGCCCGCCCCTCCTCCGCGTACGCGTTCACGCCCACGACGACCGCCTCCCCAGAGTCCTGCGCCTTCTGCGCGTCGTAGGCCGCGCGCTCGATCTCCTTCTGGATGTACCCGGACTGGATCGCCGCGACCGCGCCGCCCATCTTCCCGATTCGCTCCAGGTACTCCCGCGCCCGCTTCTCCAGCTCCGCCGTGAGGTTCTCCACGAACCACGACCCGCCCAGCGGGTCCGCGACCGCCGCGACGCCGGTCTCGAGCCCGAGGATCTGCTGCGTGCGCAGCGCGATGCGGACGGACTGCTCGGTCGGGAGCGCGAGGGCCTCGTCGAGCGAGTTGGTGTGGAGCGACTGGCAGCCGCCGAGCACCGCGGCCATCGCCTGCAGCGCGACGCGCGTCACGTTGTTCTCCGGCTCGCGCGCCGTCAGCGTCGAGCCGGCGGTCTGGGCGTGGAACCGCAGGGTCTGCGAGCGCGGGTCCTTCGCGTGGAAGCGGTCGCGCATGAGCCCGGCCCAGATGCGGCGGGCGGCGCGGAACTTCGCGACTTCCTCGAGGAAGTTGTTGTGGGCGTTGAAGAAGAACGAGACCTGCCTCCCGACCGCCTCGGGGTCGAGCCCGCGCTTGACGCAGTGCGTCAAATACTCGCACCCGTTCGCCAGCGTGAACCCGATCTCCTGCGCCGCCGTCGACCCCGCCTCCCGGATGTGGTACCCGCTGATCGAGATCGGGTTCCACTTCGGCATCTCCTTCACGCAGTGCTCGATGATGTCCGTCGCCAGCCGCAGGCTCGCCGCGGGCGGGTAGATGTACGTCCCCCGCGCCACGTACTCCTTCAGCACGTCGTTCTGCACCGTGCCGCCCAGCTTCGCCGCCGGCACTCCCCTCTCCTCCGCAACCGCCACGACGAGCGCCAGCAGCACCGACGCCGTCGCGTTGATCGTCATCGAGAGCGTCACGTTCTCCAGCGGGATCCCCTCCAGCAGCTCCCGCATGTCCTCGATCGACCCGATCGACACCCCGACCTTCCCCACCTCCCCCTCCGCCATCGCGTCGTCCGCGTCGAACCCCATCTGCGTCGGCAGGTCGAACGCGCACGACAGCCCCGTCTGGCCGCGGTCGAGCAGGAAGCGGAACCGACGGTTCGTCTCCGCCGCCGTCCCGAAGCCGCTGTACTGCCGCATCGTCCACAGCCGCGACCGGTACATCTCCGGGTGGATGCCGCGCGTGAACGGGAATTCGCCGGGGCGCGGAAGGGCAGGCGGCGCCGCCGGCGGCGTCGACACCAGGTCCACGGGGATCCCGCTCGTCGTCTCCACGCGCTCCCGCGGCTGCTTCATGCCCCGATCATACCCCGCCGCCGCTGAGCGCCTCCCGCGACGTGATTGTCTTCGCGCCGCGCTGGCGGAGGAACCGTGAGGCGGCGCGGGCGAGGTCGTTGTCGCCGGCGACCGCCGCGACCCAGCGCCCCTCGGCCGTGCGCCGAAGCGCGAGGCCGGACTCGAGCAGGGCGAAATCCGCGAGCGTTCGCCCGTCGGCGAACAGAGCCCTCTCGACCTCCTCGACCGTCACGTTGCGCAGCGGGCGGCTCGTGCCCGGGACGAAGTCGTCCGGCTTCCGGTCGCGCGGCGACGAGCCGCGATGCCCGCGATCCCGCTTCATTCCACGACCGCCAGAAGCTCGCCCTTCTCCACCGCCGCGCCGGCTTTCGCGCGGATCTCGACGAGCTTTCCGGCACGCGGGGCGCGGATCTCGTTTTCGAGCTTCATGGCCGCCAGCACGAGCACCGGCTCGCCCTCCTTGACCTCTTCTCCGGCGGCCTTGAGCACGTTGGTGACGAGCCCGGGGATCGGCGCCTTGATCTCGGCGCGCCCCGATGCGCCGCCGCCGCGGGCCTGCTGCAGCTCGAGGAGCTTCTCGAAACGCGCGTCGCGGGTGAGGAACTCGTAGTTGATGCCGTCGAGGACGACGTCCCACGCCTCGCCCTTGCGCTGCACGCCGATCGTGTGGCGGGCGTCGTCCACCACGACGCCGCGAACGGAGCCGCGTCGGTCGTCGAAACGGATGTGCCAGGTGCGCCTGCCGTCGGAGACGCGGTAGCCGCCGTCCTCTTCCTCGACGGAGAGTTCGAAGCGGTCCTCGCCGTGCCGGAGGGCGAATTTCATGTGCGGAGGCCCTCGCGGAGGGCGTGGAGTTTCCACGCCGGGACGGCGGGGACGCCGCCGTTTCCCGCGCCGGGCGTCTCCTGCCTGCGGCGGCGGTACTCGAGCGCGGCGGCGATGGCGGCGGCCTCGTCGAGGTGCGGGCGGTCGAGGCCGTCCATCGAGAACTCCTTCTCGACGAAGCCGGTGTGGAACTGCGCCTTGCGGAAGCGCTCGTCGGCGAGGAGGTGGAGGTGGAACGGGACGAGCGTGGGGACGCCGACGATGACGAGCTCGGCGAGGGCACGGCGGAGGCGCTCGATGGCCTCGGCGCGGTCGCGGCCCCAGCAGACGAGCTTGGCGATCATGGAGTCGTAGAACATGGAGATGGCGCCGCCCTCGCGGATGCCGGCGTCCCAGCGCGTGTGCGGGCCGGACGGCGTGGCGAGGCCGAGGATCGGGCCGGCCTGCGGAGTGAAGCCGGCGAAGGGGTCCTCGGCGGTGATGCGGGCCTCGATGGCGTGGCCGCGCGGGGCGAGTTCGTCCTGCTTCCAGGGGAGGGCCTCGCCCTGGGCGACGAGGAGCTGGGCCTTCACGAGGTCGGTGCCGGTCGTCATCTCGGTGACGGGGTGCTCGACCTGGAGGCGCGTGTTCATCTCGAGGAAGTAGAAGCTCCCGTCGCGGTCGAGGAGGAACTCGAGCGTCCCGGCGCCCTGGTAGTTCACGGCTTTCGCGAGGCGGATCGCGGTTTCGCCCATCTTCGCCCGCAGCTTCGCGTCGACCGCCGCGCTCGGAGCCTCCTCGATCAGTTTCTGGTGACGCCGCTGGATCGAGCACTCGCGCTCGTTCAGGTGCACCACGTTTCCGCGGGTGTCCCCGAAGACCTGGATCTCGATGTGGCGCGGCTTCTCGACGTAGCGCTCGATGAAGACGCTTCCGTCCCCGAACGCCGCGGCGGCCTCGCCGCGGGCCTCGCGGATGTTGCGCGCCAGCTCGCCGGGCTCGCGGACGACGCGCATGCCGCGCCCGCCGCCGCCCGCTGCGGCCTTGATGAGGACGGGAAAGCCGATCTTCTTCGCGATGCCGGAAACGTCCTCGCCGTCGTTCACGGCGCGGTCGAGGCCGGGGACGGTCGGAACGTTCGCCTTCTTCGCGACCTGGCGCGCGTTCACCTTGTTGCCGATGGCGTCGATGGACTTCGGGGAAGGGCCGACGAAGATCACGCCGGCGTCGGCGCACTGCTGGGCGAACGCGGCGTTCTCGCTGAGAAACCCGTATCCGGGGTGGATCGCGTCGGCGCCGGCCTTCTTCGCGGCGGCGACGATCAGGTCGCCCCGCAGGTAGCTCTCGCGCGCCGGCGGCGGGCCGAGCCGGAACGCCTCGTCGGCCGCCTGCACGTGCGGCGCGGCCTCGTCCGCGTCCGAGTAGACCGCGACGGTGCGGATGCCCATCTCGCGGGCGCTCCGCATCACGCGCACCGCGATCTCCCCGCGGTTCGCGACCAGCAGCTTCCGGATCGGTCTGGGCTTCGCCGCCATCTCTTCTCCCACGACATCCGCGGCCGGTTCCGCCGAATCCGCCTCATCCGCGAATGCACTTTTCAGAAGGGAATTCGCGGATAAGGCGGATGGTGCGGATCAGGGGCGGATGAAAGGCTCCTAGAGCGGAATGTTCCCGTGCTTCTTCGACGGCACGCTCTCCCTCTTCGTCCGCAGCAGCTCCATCGCCCGGCAGATCTCCCGCCGCGTGTCCGCGGGCTCGATCACCTTGTCCACATACCCCTTCCCCGCCGCGATGTACGGGTTCGCGAAGCGCTCCTGGTACTCGGCCACGAGCCGGGCGCGCTCCGCCGCGGGATCCTTCGCAGCCTCGATCTCGCGCTTGAAGAGGATGTTCACGGCTCCTTCCGCGCCCATGACCGCGATCTCCGCCGCGGGCCACGCGATGTTCACGTCGCCGCGGACGTGCTTGGACGACATGACGTCGTACGCGCCGCCGTAGGCCTTGCGCGTGATCACGGTGATCTTCGGCACCGTCGCCTCGCAGTACGCGTACAGCAGCTTCGCCCCGTTCCGGATGATTCCGCCGTGCTCCTGCGCCACGCCGGGCAGGAACCCCGGCACGTCCTCGAACGTCACGAGCGGGATGTTGAACGCGTCGCAGAACCTGACGAACCGCGCGCCTTTCACCGACGAGTTGATGTCCAGGCACCCCGCGAGCACCGCGGGCTGCTGCGCAACGATGCCGGCGACGCGTCCGTGGAAGCGGGCGAAGCCGACGATGATGTTCTGGGCGAACTTCGCGGCGACCTCGAAGAACGTTCCCGGGTCCACGACCGCGCCGATGACGTCGTGCATGTCGTACGGCTTCTTGGGGTCGGCCGGGATGACCTTGTTGAGCTTCTCGTCGCGGCGGTCCGGCGGGTCGTCGCTGCGGACGGCGGGAGGCTCCTCGAGGTTGTTCGCCGGGATGTAGGACAGCAGGCGTCGGATGGACTGGATGCAGTCCGCCTCGTTGCGGCTCTGGAAATGGGCCACTCCGCTGGTCTCGTTGTGCACGGCGGCGCCGCCAAGCGCCTCGCTCGTGACCTCCTCGTGCGTGACCGTCTTGATCACGTTCGGGCCCGTCACGAACATGTAGCTCGTCCCCTCGACCATGAACGTGAAGTCCGTGATCGCCGGCGAGTACACCGCGCCTCCCGCGCAGGGGCCCATGATCGCGCTGATCTGCGGCACGACGCCGCTCGCCAGCGTGTTGCGCAGGAAGATGTCCGCGTAACCGCCCAGCGACTCGACGCCCTCCTGGATGCGCGCGCCGCCCGAATCGTTGAGGCCGATGACGGGCATCCCCACCTTCATCGCCAGGTCCATCAGCCTGCAGATCTTCCCCGCATGCGCCAGCCCCAGCGACCCGCCGAACACGGTGAAGTCCTGCGAGAACACAGCGACCGGCCGCCCGTCCACCTTGCCGACCCCGGTCACCACGCCGTCCCCCGGAAACTTCTGCTTTTCCATCCCGAACGCGTCGCACTGGTGGGTCACGAACATGCCGACCTCGTCGAACGTCCCCTCGTCCACGAGCAGGTCCACCCGCTCGCGCGCCGTCAGCTTCCCCGCGGCATGCTGCTTCTCGATCCTCTCGGGACCGCCGCCGATCAGCGCCCGCTTCTTCAGCTCCTCCAGCCGGGCCAGGGGATCGCCGGCCGCCTTCGCGGGCGCCTTGGCCACCGGCTTGTCCTGCTTCGGGGTGCGTGCCATGGAGGCGGGATCCTAGCGGGGGTTGGACGGGGCGGACAGGAATCGTGCGACGGCTACTTCTTCTCGAAGTCCACCAGCTCCATCTCGCTCTTCGCGCCGGACGCCTCCGAGGACGTCTTCACCACGCGCCCGGGCACGTCCGGGTTCGTCCAGGCCTTCGCCCAGCCGTCGCCCGCCTTCGATTTCACCCAGTGGCAGGCGAACTCGCCCTTCGCGACCTTGATCGTCTCGTCGCCCTCCTCGGGCTTCTCCGCGTCCCCCGCCGGCGCCGGCACGCGGCGGTTCACCTTCGTCTCCTGCCCCGGGATCGCGTTCCCGCCCATCACCATGTCGGTCTTCACCGTGTAGGACTCGTCGTCGAAGTCCACGAGCGTCGTCGTCATCTCCATCTCCGTCTTCGTCCCGCCGGCCTCCGACACCAGGCGGTACTTCACCCACGAGCCCTTCCCGCAACCCTCCCACGGGCTCGGCGCCAGCACCGTCTTCCCGCCCTCGTCCGGGGGCGCACGCTTCTCCTTCGGATCCGCGGCCGCCGGCTGGGACGCCATTTCCTCCACCTGCTTCGACACGTCGCCCAGCGCGAGCCCCGAGATCACGCCCTCGGCCGTCTCCTTCAGGGCGTCCCATTTCGACTCCGCCGTGATCACCTGCACGTAGTAGATCTTCGAGTTCCGCGCGAAGAACAGGAGCGCGAAGCGCAGCGACTTGCCCGCGTTCTCGGCGGTGAAGTCGCGCCGTTCGGTCCCCTCCGGGGCCTTGCCCTCGAGCATGTTGAGGTTCTTGAAGGACTTGCCGAGCGCCTTGAGCGTCATGTCAGCCCACGTCCCTGGCTCGACGCCGTTGGCGTTCTCGACCTCCGACAGCGTCACCATGAACTCGTCGTCCCCGGTGTCCCACTCGAGGATCTCGTAGGGATCGCCGGCGCGGAAATTCTCCGCGCGCCAGGTCCATCCCTCCGCCCCCCGCATCGCGATGCCGCGCGCGGCGTCGGCCCAGGTGCGCCCCCCGGTCTTCGCCGCGGGCTCCGCGTCGGGAGGCGGCGGGTCGTCCCCCTCGTCCTTGAACGCCCCGAACTCCAGCGACGCGAGGATCGCCTCGATGTCCTTCGCCGCGCCGTCCCAGTCCCCCGCCTTCGCCATCACCCCCAGCTCGAAGTCGTCCTTCCCCCTCGACACGAACAGGTGCGCCGACTTCATCTCCTCCTCGCCCGCCTCCAGCTCCAGCACGACCTTCAGCCACTCGCCGTCCTTCCCCTCCACCTTCTCCTCGCTGTCCCACGTCACCACGGCGCCTCTCTTCTCCCACTCCGAGGCGCGCCATTTCGCGTGCTTCGAGGCCCCGAGCCCCTCGGTCCCGTGCCGGATCACGCCCTTCAGCTTCCCGTCCGCGGTCTCGAACAGCGCGAGCTTGCCGTCGCCGGCGGACTTCGCGTCGACTTTCGAGCCCTTGGGGAGCCTGAAGCGCAGGCCGTGGTCCTCGGAGGTGAAGACGCCGTCCTTGAAGCCTGCGGAGGCCGGGAGCGCGAGGAGGGCGAGGGCGAGCGGGGCGAGGAGTCTGGGGGACATGGCTGGGCTCCGAAGTGGGAGAGCGGACTTTATGCGGCGGGGGCGGCGGTGAGAAGCGCTGGGATCACGGGAGCGGGGCGAGGGTGGGGACGTCGTCGTCGGCGTCGACGGTGAGGATCCAGGCGGTGCGGCCGGGGTAGGCGGCGCGGAGGCGGAGATCGGGGACGCGGCCGAGGGGGCGGGCGAAGAGCACGGGGGCGGAGTCGAGGTCGGCGGGGTTATAGACCCAGTCGTAGTTGGGGGAATGGCGCGGGCCGTAGCGGACGAAGACGAGGTGGGAGCCGCCGGTGTCCTCGAGGCTGCGCACGAGCGCGGCGCGGTTGCGGCCGAAGGCGCCGCCCGGGTCGTGTCCGGCGACGCGCCAGGCGAGGAGGCCTGCGGACGGGAGGAGGAGCGCGACGGCGGCGGCGCGGCCCCAGCGGCGCGCGGGGCGGCCGAGGGCGTGGACGGAGCGGAGCGCGAGGACGACGAGGAGGGTGAAGAGCCCGGCGGCGGGGGCGGCGTAGTGGGGGATGACGAGGGTGAGGGTGGCGATGGCGGCGAGGAAGGCGATCCACGCGGGGAGCGCGAGGCGGCCGGCGCGCGACCGGAACAGCGGGCGGATGAAGGCGAGCGGGAGGAGCGCGAGCATGCCGAACGGGAAGTCCACGCAGCGCCACCATTTCCAGAGCGTCTCGAGCTGGAGCGCGGCGGCGGACTGCTGCCGGTCCCAGACGGGCTTCTCCACGCCGAGGTAGTAGGCGGCCATTTCGCGGTGGCGGTACGGAGGGGGGGACGGGGGCGTGCCGAAGAGGAACGGCGAGATGGCGGCGTACTGCTGCTGGTGGACGAAGTACGGGAGGCGGAGGGCGTCGCCGGTGACGGCGCGGTTGTACGCCATCCCGGCGCCGACGGTCGCGATGAGGCAGGCGGCGACGGGCGCGGCGGCGCGCGTGAGCCAGGCCGCCTCCCATCGGCGGGACGCCCGCCACGCCAGGGCGGCGGACGCCAGCGCGCACAGCACGAGCCCCTCGAACGGCCGGCTGTTCGCGAGCACCGCCGCGCCGAGGCCGAACGCCAGCGCGCGCCGCGCCGACGGCCCTTCCCGCCACATCCTCCCGGCCGCGCCGAGAACGAGGGCGCCGCCGAGCGCGGCGACGGAGCCGCCCCAGTAGCTCTGGGCCCAGTAGCCCTCGACGCCGAAGCGGAGGAGGGCGAGGAGGCCGCCGAGGACGGCCCAGCGCGGGGGGAGCCAGGCGAAGAGCATCCAGGCGACGGCGGCGACGGCGGCGGCGGTGGAGAGCCAGACGCCGGCGACGGGGTGGCCGAGGAGCCGGCCGGCGGCGAGGGCGAGGCCCTGGGCGGGGGGGTACTTGGACATGCGGCTCGGGACGGAGAGCACGTGGAAGGCCTCGAAGTGTTCCCAGTGGGCCGGAGTCGGGTTCTTCAGGCGGCCGCGGGCGAAGGTGTCCGCGGCGAGGAGGTAGCTGAATTCGTCGTGGACCGCGGGCTGGGGCACGCCGCGCAGCCCGGCGGCGGCGGCGCCGGCGAGGGAGAGGATTCCGAGGGCGAGCGCGGCCCGGCCCGGCCTGCGCCCCGCCGCGTCCGCCGCGCGCAGCACCGCGGCCGCCACGCGGCGCGCCGCGGCCGGCAGGAACGGGCAGGCCGCGACGAGCGCGGCCATGGCGCCGAGCTCGACGAGCCGCGCCGCCGACACCCACGCGTCGAGCGGCGCCGGTCCCAGCATCAGCGCCATCGCCCCTCCCCCGCTACATCGTCATCCCGCCGTCCACCACGATGTCCTGCCCCGTGATGTAGTCCGCCGCGGAACTCGCCAGGAACGCCACCACGCCCGCCACGTCCGACGTCTTCCCGAACCGCCCCAGCGCGATGTTCGCGAACAGGGCCTTCTTCTGGTCCTCGGTCAGCTTCCCCGTCATCTCCGTCTCGATGAACCCCGGGCACACCGTGTTCGCCGTGATCCCGCGGCTCCCCAGCTCGCGCGCCACCGACTTCGTCATCGCGATCATCCCGCCCTTCGACGCCGCGTAGTTCGCCTGCCCCGGGTTCCCGATCAGCCCCACCACGCTCGAGATGTTCACGATCTTCCCCGACCGCGCCTTCATCATCGGCCGCGCCGCCGCGCGGATCAGGTTGAACGCCCCCTTGAGGTTCACCTCGAGCACGCGGTCCCACTCCTCGTCCTTCATCCGCATGAGCAGGTTGTCCCGCGTGATCCCCGCATTGTTCACCAGCACGTCCAGCTTCCCCCAGTCCTTCACCACCTTGTCGATCACCGCCTCCGCCTCCGCCGCCTTCCCCACGTCCGCGATCGCGTACGCCGCCTTCCCGCCCTTCGACTCGATCGCCGTCACCGTCTCGCGCAGCAGCGCCTCGTTCGTCGCGACGCACAGCACGGCCGCGCCCTCTTCGGCCAGCCGGATCGCGATGTCGCGGCCGATGCCGCGGGAAGCGCCGGTGACGAGGGCGGTTTTTCCGGTGAGGGAGGGCATGAAGGTCTCCTTTCGGCTATTTGAGTCCCGGGTAGGGCCTGGGTTGGGGGAGTTGGGCGTCGTCCGGCACCTCCATGAGCCAGATTTTCCGGCCCTGCGCAAGGAAATACGCGATGAGGTCGCGGTTGCCGTCGTCGCCCAGGTCCCGGGCCCAGACGACGCGCGCGCCGTCGATGTCGGCGCCGTTGTAGACCCACTCGTTGTGGACCTGGTGCCCGGGCGGCGGGCCGTAGCGGACGACGACGAGGTGGTTGCCCGGCAGGTCCTCCAGCGTCTGCTGCACGTGAGCGCGGACGTGGCCCCACGCGCCGAGGACCGAGTGGAGCCACAGGAGGTACGCGAACACGCCGACCGCCGTCGCCGTGACGCCGATCGCGGCGAGGCGGCCGAAGCGCCGGGCGCCGAGGCGCGCCGCGTGGAGGTGGCGAAGGCCCTGCGCGACGAGGAGGAAGCCGCACGGGGTCGCGGGGGCCCCGTAGTGCGGGATGAAGATCGTGAGCGTGGCCGCGGCGGCAAGCGCGGCACCGAACCCGGCGATGGCGAGGCGCGTGCGGCGACGGCGCCACACCCCCGCGGCGAACACGACCGGAAGGAACATCAGGCCCGCGTACGGGACGTCCGCCGAGCCCACGAGCTTCCGCGGGAGCTCCGCGAGGAACCCGCCCGCCGTCTGCTGCCGCTCGTGGAACGGCAGCTCCTGCCCCTCGTAGTACTCGCGCATCTCCGCGTGGCGGTAGGCGGGCGCGGGGCGGCGCTTCCCGAGCACCCACTGCGAAATCTGCGCGTACTGCTCCGCGTGGACGAAGTACGGCATCGTCGTCGCGCTTCCCGTCACCGCCCTGTTGTACGCCAGGATCCAGGCGGCGTCGGCGGCGAGGACGAGGGCGACGGGGGCGGCGACGCGGGCGAGCCATGCGGCGCGGGCGGCGGTGCGGGCGAACTGCCACGCGAGGGCCGCCGCGACGGGGAGGGAGACGACGAGGCCCTCGAAGGGGCGGGCGTTGGAGAGGACGGCGAGGCCGAGGGCGAGCCAGAGGCTGTCGCGGACGTTCGGGGACGAGCGGAGGCGCGGGTACGCCCCCCAGACGAGCGCGCCGCCGAGCGCCGCCACGGCGCCGCCCCAGTACGCCTGCGCCCAGTAGCTCGTCACGCCGACGCGCAGCAGAACCAGGAGCGAGCCCCACGCGGCCCATCGCGCCGGCAGCCAGCCGCGGAACATCCAGGCGAAGGCGGACATCGCCAGCGCGGTGCTCAGCCAGACGCCGGCGATGGGGTCCCCCGTCGCGCGCTGCCCGAGCGCCAGGAACATCCCCTGCGCCGGGGGGTACTTCGACTGGTACGTCGGCTGCTGGAGGACGTGGAACGACTCGAAATGCCGCCACATCGGGTGCGGCGGGTTCGCCAGCCGCCCGTGCGCGAACGTGTCCCCCGCCAGCAGGTAGCTGAACTCGTCGTGGATCTCGGGCTCGGGATACCGCAGCAGCAGCCCCGCCAGCGCCGCCCCCGAGAAAGACAGGAGGCCGGGAAGGGAGACCGCGAGCACGGGCCGGTCCGCGACGGCGTCGAGCGCGCGGCAGAACCCCCGCGCCACGACGGCCGCCAGCCGCGCCGGGGCCGCCAGCGCGGCGGCCGCGAGGCCGAGCATCCCGCCCAGCTCGCACTGCTTCAGCGTGTCGAACCAGGCGGCGAAGACGCTCGGCGCGGGCATGCGGTCACGCTAGCCGGGAACGGCCGGCCCGCGCTACCCCGAAAACGCCTCGACGTTCGCCCACGCCTCGACGTTCGCCGTCTCGCTCCCGTCCACGATCTTGCGCGCCAGGCCCGTCAGCACCTTGCCGGGGCCGACCTCGACGAAGCGCTTCACGCCGTCCGCTCCCATGCGCCTGTTGGATTCCTCCCAGAGGACGGACTCGCCGACCTGGCGGCCGAGGAGCTCGCGGATCTGCGCGGGGTCGGTGGCCGGGGCGGCCGTGACGTTGCTGATGACCGGGATGCGCGGCGCGCGGATCTCGGTCTTCGCGAGCGCGGCCCTGAGCGTCTCCACCGCGGACGCCATCAGCGGGGAGTGGAACGCCCCCGCGACCTTCAGCGGGATGACGCGCTTCGCGCCGAGCTTCTTCGCGGCCTCGCCGGCGGCCTCGACCGCGGCGACCTCGCCGCTGATCGCCGCCTGGCCGGGCCCGAGGAGGTTCGCGACCACCACGATCCCCTTCGCCTTCCCCTCGGCGACCGCATGCTTCAGCTTCTCCAGGTCGAGCCCCAGCACCGTCGCCATGGTGCTCGGTTTCGCGTCGCACGCCGCCTGCATCGCCTCGCCGCGCTTGCGCACGAGCCGCACGGCGTCGGCGAACGCGATCGAGCCCGCGAACACGTGGGCCGTGTACTCGCCGAGCGACAGCCCCGCCGCCAGGTCCGCCTTCAGAGGCGCGCCCTTCTCCTCCAGCGCCCGGATCGCCGCGATCGAGTGCACCAGGATCGCCGGCTGGCACGTGTCGGTGCGCGACAGGGTCTCCTCGGGGCCCTCGAAGCACGTCTTCGCGAGGTCCACGCCCAGGATCGCGTTCGCTTCCTCGAACGTCTTCCGCGCCGCCGCGGACTTCTCGAACAGGTCCTTCCCCATCCCCACGCCCTGCGCGCCCTGCCCCGGGAACAGCGCCGCGGTCTTCATCGCTCGGTTCTCCCCTGGAAACGAAATCGGCCGCCGTCGGCGGCCGGACACTCCCGTCTCCCGTCCCCCGTCTCCCGTCTCCTGCTAGTACCTCAGCGCCACGCTCCCCCACGTCAGCCCCGCGCCGAACGCCACCATCACCACCAGGTCCCCGCGCTTCACACGCCCCGACCGCACCGCCTCGTCCAGCGCGATCGGCACGCTCGCGGCGCTCGTGTTCCCGTACTTGTCGATGTTGATCATCATCCGGTCCATCGGGACGTTCAGCTTCTCGCTCGCGTACTCCAGGATCCGCAGGTTCACCTGGTGCGGGATGATCGTCGCGATCTTCGACACCGGCACCCCGCACTTCTCCGCGCACAGCTCCACCTGCTCCACCATCTTGCTGACCGCGAACTTGAAGACCTCGCGGCCCTTGATGCGCAGGTAGTGCAGCTCCTTCTCCACCGTGTCCTTCGTCGCGGGCATCCGGCTGCCGCCCGCGGGGAGGATCATGACCTCCTCCGTGTCGCCGATCGCGTGAAGCGACGAGAAGAGGATCTCGGAGGGGCCGTCCATCGGCCGGATGACCGCCGCGCCCGCGCCGTCGCCGAACAGGATGCAGCTCGTGCGGTCCTTCATGTTCAGCAGGTTGGACAGCTTTTCCGCGCCGATCACGAGGGCGTTTCGCGCGGCGCCGGAGCGGACCATGTTCCATCCGACCGAGGTGCTGTAGATGAACCCGCTGCACGCCGCCGCGAGGTCGAACGCTCCCGCGCGGACGCAGCCGAGCCGGCGCTGCAGCTGGCACGCCGTCGTCGGGAACACGTTGTCCGGCGTCACCGTCCCCACGATTACCAGGTCGATGTCCTCGGGGGCCACGTTCGCGGCCTCCATCGCCCTCTTTGCCGCGATCTCCGCCATGTGGGACGTGGCCATCCCCTCCGGGGCAAAACGCCGCTCGCGGATCCCCGTGCGCTCCCGGATCCACTCGTCGGAGGTATCGACGTACTTCGTGAAGTCGTTGTTCGTCATCACCTTCTCCGGCACGTAGGAGCCGGTTCCGGCGATGCCGACCTTGAGGAGCTGGGTCATGGTCTAGGCGCTCATCGGGTACTTCTGGATTTCGGCGGCGATCTTCTCGACGATCTTCTCGCGCGCGCACGCCGACCCGCGCCGCAGCGCGTTGGCGATCGCGGTCGCGTTCGACCGCCCGTGCGCGATCATCGTCACGCCCTTCGTCCCCAGCAGCGGCGCGCCCCCGTACGAGGCGAAGTCGCCGATCCGACGCCCTTCCTTCATCGCGGCCGCGAACGCGTCCCCGCCCACGCCGCTCTTCTCGAAATGCTGCAGGAGCAGCTCGCCCATCCCCTCGAACGCCTTCAGCAGGATGTTCCCGGCGAACCCGTCCGCCACCACCACGTCCGCGGCGCCCTCGGCGATCGCCGTCGGCTCCACGAACCCGACGTACTTCAGGTCCGTCTTCCGGATCAGGTCCCGCGCCTGCTGCACCAGCTCCGTCCCCTTGTCGTCCTCCTCGCCGATGTTCAGGATCCCGACCCTCGGCTCGGCAATCCCGCGAACCTTCGCGTAGATCGCACCCATCAGCGCGTACTGCAGAAGGTGCTGCGGCTTCGGGACGATGTTCGCCCCCGCGTCGATCACCGTGCACTCGCCGCCCCTCATCGGCAGCGGAGTCGCAATCCCGGCCTTCAGCACGCCGGGAAGGTGGCCCATCAGGAAAAGGCTGCCGCCGACGCACGCGCCCGTGTTGCCCGCGCCGATGAACGCGTCCGCCATCCCCTTCACGCACATCCCCACGCACAGGGCGATCGAGCTGTCGCGCTTCTCCTTCAGCGCCTTCGCAGGATGCTCCCCCATCTCGATCACCTGCGTGCACGGGATCAGCTTCACGTTCGGCGGCGCGCCCGCGAGCAGCGGCTGCACCTTCTCCGGGATGCCGACCATGAGCACGACGTCCTCCGGAGCCGTCCGGGCGTATTCGATCCCCCCGCGCACCACCTCCGCCGGTGCGTGGTCGCCCCCCATCGCGTCCAGGGCGAGCTTCATGGCCCTAGAGCTTGATCACGGGTTCGCCGTCGTAATACCCGCAGTTCCCGCACACGCGGTGCGGGCGCCGGTGCTGGTGGCAGCGCGGGCATTCGGCCAGGTGAAGCGTGGGCAGCTTGTGGCGGTCGTGCGTGCGCTTCTTGCGCGTCCGCGACCGCGAGAATTTCCTTTTTGGATTGGGCATTTCGGCTCCTGTGGGACTGTCGAAGGGGGCGGAGTCTAGCGGCGGCGCGGCAGGGGTGTCAAGGTTGGGGGGCATCGCACGGCGTCAGGGCCCGCCGCGCGCGCTCCGGCGCGCCGCGTCAGTACTCCTCGGTCTCGCCCTGCCCGGGCATGTCGGCCATGGCGGACTGGAACTGCGGGCCGAGCTCCGGGTCGTCGCGGAGCTGCTGGAGAAGCGGGTCGCGCAGGGCGAGATCGCGGTTTCGCCAGCCGGCGGCGACGGCTTCCCGAAGCGTCCTGAGCGCGCCGGCGGTGTCGCCGGTGGCCGCGAGCGAGCAGGCGAGGTTGTACCGGGGTCCCGCCAGCGACGGGTTCAGCCTGATGGCGCTCTGCAGGAACGCGATCGCCTCCCGGTGCCTCCCGAGGCGGCCGCAGATGGCGCCGCAGTTGGCGAGCGTCCTTGGGCGGCGAGGCTCGATCCGGTTCGCCTTGACGAAGTCGCGGAGGCTCTCGTTGAGCCGGTTGAGACGGTGATTCACCCGCCCTCGCCAGAGCAGCACGTCGGCGATCTCAGGCTGGATCTCGAGCGCCCGGTCGAACGACTCCCCGGCCTGCTCGTACTCGCCGCGCGCGAAATGGATCGTTCCCTTGAAGTGCGCCGCGCGGAAATGCCCCGGGTCCTCCGCGAGCACGGCGTCGAGGCACTTGAGTGCGCCCGCGCTGTCCCCGGCGCGCTGGAGGGCGGCCGCCTCGCTGAGCCGGTACTCCGCCGTCGAGGCGGCCCCGCGAGCCGCGGCCTCGAAATGCCCCGCCGCCTCGGACGGGCGCCCCTCGGTCATCGCGATCTGCGCCAGCACCTCCGCCGCCGCCGGCGAATCGGGGAACGCCGCGAGGCATTCCTTCGCAGCCACCCTCGCCCGGTCCACCCGCCCCCGCGCCAGGTGCGACCGCGCCGAATTCTCCAGCGACAGCCGGATCGCGTCCTCCGCCATGTCCCTGATCCGTTTCGCCGCCGCCTGCAGGCACGGCTCCTTCCCGAGCCGCCGCCCCAGCGCCGCGCAGGCGGCGCGGGCGGCCCGGGCGTCGGAGCGGCGAAGCGCCTCGCGCAGGAGCGGATAGGCCTCCTCAAACGCGGCCCGGTCCACGCAGGGGCGGGCGCTGGACGCGAGGTTTTCCTGGATCTCCTCCTCGCCCACCGTGAGCTGGCCGCGGACGGCGCAGAGGAAATAGCGGACGTGCGGGCACAGCCGCGCCGCCGCCACGTGCTCCTCCACCTCCTGCTCGGAAGAGAAGCACAGGAAGAACTCCTGCATCCCCCGCGACTTGAGAGCCTTCATCCCCTTCGTCGACACCAGCAGCGCCGGGGCGACGCGGTCGGCGGTGAGGATCTCCTTGAGCCGCAAGAGCGGCCCGATGACTTCGCTCGGGAACGTCGAGCAGGCCGAGAAGTCGAGCACCACGTTGTTCGTGCCCGACTGGCTCGCCATGCCGGCCACGCGCACGAGGTCGTCCTGCGCGTTCGGTATCCCGGCTCCCTGGTCCCCGATCCGCAGGTACAGGAAACACGCCTGCCGGTCGATCGCGAACGCGGCATGGCTCATCGCGACCGCGCGGCACTTCGGACACGCCAGTTCCCCGGCCAGCGGCGCCTTGAACCGGAAGGACCGCCCGCAGCCGTCGCAGCGCAGCAGCACCGGATGCGCGAAGAACCCATCGTCCGGCCCCGCCGCCACGCCCGCCCCGTAGCCCAGCCCCCGAAGCACGTGGTACCGCGGCGGCGCCGGCATCCCCTCCGCCGTGTACATCGCCTGCACCTCCGCCCCGCGCTTCACCCTCTCCTCGTCCATCCACGCCTCTTCCAGTCCGTGCGCCTCCGCCCCTTCGTGCCGCTCCCCCGCCTCCCCCGGCGCCGAGAGCGCCTCCAGCAGTTCGTCGTAGTCCTGGAAGCGCCGCGTGGGCGCCTTTTCGAGCATCCGCGAGAGGGCCGAGCAGACGTGGGCGGGGACATCGGGGTTAAAGCGGAGGGGCGAGGGGGGCTGTCCCTGCTTGTGGCGGCGCATGAGGGAGGCGAAGTCCGTGCCCTCGAAAGGCGGGTGGCCGGTGAGCATGAAGAAGAGAGTGCAGCCGAGGGAGTAGATATCGGAGCGCTTGTCGGCTCGCGCGCCGTCGAACTGTTCGGGGCTCATGTACTCCGGCGTGCCGAGCACGGCGCCGGTTCCTGTCATGCTCGAGCCGTCGAGGAGCATCTTGGCGAGCCCGAAGTCCGTGAGCTTGACCTCCCCCGCCCGCGAGACGAGGACGTTGCGGGGCTTGATGTCCCTGTGCACGATTCCGCGGCGCGAGGCGAAACGGAGGGCCTCGGCGACGCGGACGGCGATCTTGGCCGCCAGCGCCACGGGGAGCGGGCCGTTGCGCGCGACGAGCGCGTGCACGCTGGCCCCATCCACGTACTCCATCGCCATGTAGTGGAATCCGTGGTGTTTCCCGATGTCGAGCGTGCGGCGGATGACGGCATGATCGAGGGTGGCGGTGATCTGGGCCTCGGTCATGAAGCGGTCGAGGTGATCGGCGGAGCCCGCGAGCTCGGCGCGCAGGACTTTCACTGCAAACTCGCGCCCCTCGGACTCCGCGAGGTAGACGTTCCCCCACCCGCCGATGCCGAGGAGTCCCTTGATGCGGTAGCGTCCGAAGAGTTTCCCGAGGAGCGGGTCGGCGCGATCCGGGCGCGGCTCGTGCTCGACGGGCACGTCGATGCTGCGGAGCTCGGTGAGCGCCGTCCCGGTGACGGACGCCGGGGACTGGCCGCCGGGGGCGGCGCGGGCGGCCGGTCGCGCCGGCACACGGACGGAAGGCGCGCGCGACGTGCCGCGGGTGACCCGGTCGACGCCCGCCTCGCCGCACCGCGGGCAGGTCACGGTGCGCGCACTCTCGAGATCGGCCCCGCGCAGCCCCGTCCCGCACGACGTGCACCGGAACTCCGACTCCCGGATCGCGGCCAGGATTCCCTCGCACGCGGGCTCGTCCGCCATCCCCAGCGAGGTGACCAGCGTCTCGATCGGGACCGGGTGGCCCGAGCGCTCGAGCCGCGATGCGGCGGCGGCGGCGTCCCCCATGTCCCGGGAGGAGAAGTGGCCGAGACGCTGCCCAAAACTGAGGAAGAGGGCGTCGAAAGTGTCCAGGGTGGCGCGGATCATTGGAGCCGGGTGCCCCGGCGCGGCCATGATATCCGCGCGGGATTCGACGTCCACCTCCAATCCGGGAACTACCCGAGAAGCCGGGCGATCGCCGCGCGCGCCGCGTCAAGGCCTGCGGGGACCCTGGACGCGTCCTTTCCGCCGCACTGCGCGAGGTCCCTCTTGCCGCCGCCGCCCGCGCCCATCGCCTTGCCCGCTTCCTTCGCGATCGCGCCCGCGTCGAGCTTCGCCGTCAGGTCCTGCCGGACGCCGACCACGAGCACGGGCTTCTCCTCGAAGACGCTTCCCAGCGCCGCGACCGCGATCTTCTGCTCCTTGACGAGCCTGTCGATCATGGAGCGAAGGTCGTCCGCGGACTTGTCCTTGAGGAGTTCGACGACCGCCTTCTCCGGTCCCGCCTGGAACGCCTTCGCGGAGAGGCCTCCCGCCTCGTCCGCCGCCGCGGCCCGGCGCGCCTTTTCGTGCTCGCGCCTCAGCGCATGGACCTCGTCGAGGAGCTCCTGGATGCGGTCGGCGAGTTTCGCCGGGGGCGTGTTGAGCAGGGTCGCCGCCGCTGCGACCCGGTCCTCGGACTGCAGCGCCTGCGCCACCGCGCCCGCGCCGGTCACCGCCTCGATGCGGCGCGTGCCGCCCGCGACGGAGCCCTCGCTGACGACGTGGAAGTAGCCGATCGTCCCGGCCGAGGGGACGTGGGTCCCGCCGCACAGCTCGCGCGACCAGTCCCCGACCGACACAAGGCGCACGACGTCGCCGTACTTGTCCTGGAAGAACATCAGCGCGCCCAGGTTCTTCGCCTCGGACATCGGCATCTCGCGCCACGTCACCGGCGCGTTCTCCATGATCCGCTCGTTCACATACGTCTCGATCCGGCGGACCTCGTCGCGCGTCAGCGCCTGGAAGTGGCTGAAGTCGAAGCGGAGACGGTCGGGCGCGACGAGCGAGCCCGCCTGCTCGACGTGCTTTCCGAGCACGGTGCGCAGCGCGTTGTGGAGGATGTGCGTCCCCGTGTGGTTGCGCATGATCGCCCAGCGGCGGTCCACGTCCACCTGGGCCTCGACCTTGAGCCCCGGGCGCAGCGTGCCCCGGACCACCTTCCCGCCGTGCAGCCAGTACCCCTCGGTCTTCTTCGTCTCCTCGATCCTGACCTCGACGCCGTCCCCGCGCAGGACGCCGGCGTCGCCGACCTGCCCGCCGCTCTCCGCGTAGAACGGGGTCTGGTCGAGAACAACCCGGACCGCGGTCTCCGCCCCCGCGCCGTCCACGACGTCGTTGCCGACGATGATCGCCTTCACGGTCGCGGTCCCCTGCATCGCGTCGTAACCGCAGAACTTCGTCGTCGCGACGGTCGGCTTGATCTTCCCCAGCGGCCCCAGCGAGAACACGTCTCCCGCCGCCTGCGCCGCGCTCTTCTTCCGGTGATCCTCCATCAACTCGTCGTACCGCTTGCGGTCGGTCGCGATCTCGCGCTCCTTCAGGATTTCCGTGAGCTGGTCGATCGGCAACCCATGCGTCTGGTGCAGGTCGAACGCCACGTCCCCCGAGAACGTCCGCCCCTTCGCGCCCTTCAGCCGCGTCACCTCGCGCTCGATGATCCCCTGCGCCGCCTCGAGCGTCGCCGCGTACTGCTCCTCCTCCGCCTTCACGATCCGCGCGATGTTCTCCCGCCGCTCCACGATCTCGGGATACTGGTCCCCCATCGCCTCGCCCACCGCCGGCACCAGCCGGTAGAGCCACGCGTCCCGCATCCCCAGCCGCTTCCCGTCGTCCGCCGCGCGCCGGATGATCCGCCGCAGCACGTACTCCCGCCCCTCGTTCCCCGGCGTCACCCCGTCCCCGATCACGAACGTCATCGCCCGCGCGTGGTCTGCGATGCGGCGGAAGCGCGGGGTGTCGGGACCCTCCTGGAGGTACTGCTTGCCTGTGATGTCCTCGATGCGCCGGATGATGGGCGCGAAGAGGTCGGTGTCGAAGTTCGTCGGGACGCCCTGCAGGGTCGCGACGGTGCGCTCCAGACCCATGCCGGTATCGATGTTTTTATTTTTCAGCGGCGCGAGCACTCCGCCGTCCTGCCGGTCGAACTGCGTGAACACCAGGTTCCAGATTTCGATGTGCCGCTTGCACTTCGGACACAGCGGGCCGCAGTCCGTCGTCGAGCACCCGTACTTCGCGCCGCGGTCGAAGTAGATCTCGCTGCACGGCCCGCACGGCCCGTTCGGGCCGTCCTTCGGCGCGTTCGCGGGCCAGAAATTGTCCTTCGCGTCGCCGCGGAAGAGCTTCTCCTTCGGGATGATCTTCGCCCAGATGTCGTACGCCTCCTGGTCGTCCTCGTACACCGTCACCGTGAGCCGCGCCGGGTCGATCGCCAGCTCCCTCGTGCAGAACTCCCACGCCCAGGGGATCGCCTCCGCCTTGAAATAGTCCCCGAACGAGAAGTTCCCCAGCATCTCGAAGAACGTGTGGTGGCTCGGCGTCTTCCCCACGTTGTCCAGGTCCCCCGTCCGCAGGCACTTCTGCGACGTCGTCGCCCGCCGGTACGGCTTGTTCCCCTTGCCCAGGAACATGTCCTTGAACTGGTTCATCCCCGCGCCCGTGAACAGCACGGTCGGGTCGTTCTCCGGCACGAGCGAGTCGGACTTCTCGATCGTGTGGCCCTTCTTCTCGAAAAACTTCAGGTAGCGCGCGCGGATTTCGGAGGCCTTCATGGGTGCGGTCCGGTGTGGGTTTTCGGGGAAATGGCCGGGCAACGGGGCGAAAAGAATAACAACCGCGGCGGGATGCGGTTCGGAATTTCGGGAGGCCGCGGCTTATTTCGCCGCGGGCGGCGGCGGGGCGACGGAGGCCTTGCGGATGGCGTCCTCCACCTGCTTCAGGACGTCCGGGTTCTGCTCGAGGAACTCACGCGCCTTGTCCCTTCCCTGCCCGAGCCTGGTCTCGCCGAAGTTGAACCAGGTGCCGCTTCTGGTGAGGACCTTGTGCTGTTCGCCGAGGTCGAGGACGTCCGCTTCGCGGGAGATGCCGCGGCCGTAGATGATGTCGAACTCGGCCTTGCGGAACGGCGGGGCGAGCTTGTTCTTGACGATGGTGGCCTTGGCGCGGTGGCCGATGGTGTTCTCGCCTTCCTTGATGGCGGTGACGCGGCGCGTCTCGATGCGGACGGAGGCGTAGAACTTGAGGGCGCGGCCGCCGGGGGTGGTCTCGGGATTGCCGTACATGACGCCGATCTTCTCGCGGACCTGGTTGGTGAAGACGACGGCGGTCTGGGACTTGCCGAGGGAGCCGGTGAGCTTGCGGAGGGCCTGGCTCATGAGGCGCGCCTGGAGGCCGACGTGCTGGTCGCCCATCTCGCCCTCGAGCTCGACGCGCGGCGCGAGGGCCGCGACGGAGTCGATCAGGATCAGGTCCACGCTGTTCGAGCGCACGAGGAGGTCGGCGATCTCGAGAGCCTGCTCGCCGTTGTCGGGCTGCGACAGGAGGAGCGACTCGAGGTTTACCCCGAGCCTCTTCGCGTAGACGGGGTCGAGCGCGTGCTCGGCGTCGATGAAGGCGACGGTGCCGCCGGACTTCTGGGCGTTCGCCGCGAGGTGCAGGCAGACGGTCGTCTTGCCGCTGGCTTCCGGCCCGAAGATCTCGCTGACGCGGGCCCTCGGGATGCCGCCGCCGCCGAGCGCCAGGTCCAGCGTGAGCGAGCCCGTCGAGATCCCGTTGACCACCGCCTTCGGCTCAGCGCCCAGCCGCATGATGGACCCGCGGCCGAACTGCTTCTCGATCTGGGAAATCGCGGCCTGGAGGGCGGCACGGCGGGAGTCGGGCTTGGCGGCTTCGGACATGGCGCGTTCCGGAAAAAGGTGGGCGTACAGACTACCCGGGCGGGCGGATTCAGCAACCTCCGTTGTACGCGTCCCCCCGGCTCATCCGCCCAGCCGGGCGCGGGCGAGGGCCTCATACTCCGCGCCCCCGGGTTTCAGCGTGGAGAGGTAGAGCACGAGCTCGGACGCCAGCCACTCCCCCTTGACGCTCGCGGATTCGCACCGCACGGCGTCCGCAAGCGCCGCCGCATTCCGGGGCGACCGGACGCGGGCCAGGGTGATGTGCGGCGTGAACGGCCGGTTCTCCGGCGCGAACCCGAGCAGCCGGACTTCGCCCTCGAGTGATCGGGCCGCGGCGGAGATCACGCCCGAGAGATCGTCGACCTTCGCGGCCACCACGCGGGGTTTCGGGCCCCCGAACGTACCGAGGCCGGCCAGCCGCAGCGCCGCGGGCTGCCCGGCGGCCGCGATCCTCCGCATCGCCCCGGCCACGCGCCCCGCCATGGCGTCGTCGGTCTCCCCGATGAACCTCAGCGTCACGTGCCACTGCTCAGGACCGGTCCACCTGGCGTCCGCCCCCGCCGAACGCAGGTGCTCCACGACCCGGGAGAGGACCGGGTGGAGGGCGGGATCCGTGTCGACGGCGATGAACAGCCTCACGCGGACGCTCCCGGAATGCTCGTCATGGGGCGGGCATCTCCTCGTGCTGTGTGGCGACCGTGGCGGGAACCGGCGGACCGGCGGAGGGCGAAGTCAGGCCCCGCGAACGCTCCCGATGCTTCACGTGCTTCGAGAACACGTAGAACGCCGTGGCCGCCGCGATGACCAGCCCCGGGAGACCATCGAGAATGCCGAGCTTCCGGATGTACACCTCCAGGAACTTCACAGGCGGGTGCAGCAGCAGCATCAGGTACGACGGCCGACGACCCTTCTTCTCCCACTCGGCGACGACCACATCCGAGAAGTGGTCCATCGTGCGGATCTGGTGGGCGAAGTCGCGGTAGGTGAAATGGAGGAGGTCGGCATCGAGGCTGCGGACATCGCCGGTGCAGGCGAGGCGGTCGTGGGGGTCCTCGCCTTCCCACCGGGCGGCGCCGCGGCGGACGAGGCGCACCTTCTCGTCGGGGTACCAGCCGCAGTGGCGGATCCAGCGGCCGAGGTAGCGGACGAGCCGGCGAACCCGGTAGCCGGCGGGCCCGGGCTGCACGACGGCCCGCTCGATCGCCGCGCGGAGTTCCGGGGTGCACCGCTCGTCGGCGTCGAGGGACAGGATCCAGTCGCCCGTGGCCTGCTCCATCGCGAAGTTCTTCTGCGCGACGAACCCCGGCCAGTCGTGGTGCAGAACCCGGGGCGTGAACCCGCGGGCGATCTCGACCGTACGGTCCGTGGAGCCTGAGTCGACCACCACGACCTCGTCGCACCACCGGACGGATTCGAGGCACGCGCCGATGCTCTGCTCCTCGTTGAAGCAGATCACGACGGCGGAGATCCGGGGGCGGGAAGAGGCTGCGTTGTCGCTCATGGGGTGCGTTAGGCCGCGCGGCGCGGCATTATGGTCGCCGGCCCCGTCATTTGACAAATCCGGGACTGCGGCCGAAACTGCCGCGACTGCCACGCCGTCAGTCACCAGGGAGTCATGAATGGGCGGATCGACCGGCTGCTGGGTGTCGGAAACGCTGAGATCTTCCATCGGCAAGAAGGGACTGATGGCCGTGACGGGCCTGATGCTGTTCGGGTTCGTCGTGATCCACCTCCTCGGTAATCTGCAGGTCTACCTGCCGGACAAGCAGGCGCTGACCCAGTACGGGCACCTCATCAAGAGCAAGCCGGCCGTGCTCTGGGGCGCGCGCCTCTCGCTCCTGGCGATCGTCCTCGTCCACGCGGCCGCCGCCATCCTGCTGGCGATGGAGAACAGCGCGGCGCGGCCGGTGAAGTACCACGTGCGCCAGTGGCGCGAGGCCGGGTACGCCGCGCGCACCATGATCATCAGCGGGCCCCTCATCCTGGCCTACGTCGTCTACCACCTCCTTCACTTCACCACCGGCCACGCCCACCCGGACTTCAATCCCGACGACGTCTACCGCAACGTGATCGTCGGCTTCCAGAACAAGGCCGTGGCCCTGACCTACATCGTCGCCATGGTCATGCTCGCCACCCACCTCTCCCACGGGCTCTGGTCCCTCTGCCAGACCCTCGGCTTCAACCACCCCAAGTACACCCCCGCCCTCCGCTTCGCCTCCATCGCCGTCGCCACGGCCATCGGCGCCGGCTACATCTCCATCCCCGTCTCCGTCATGCTCGGGATCCTGAAATGACCATCGAACTCAAGAGCAACATCCCGTCGGGCCCGATGGAGGGCAAGTGGGAGAAGCACCGCTTCGAGATGAAGCTGGTGAACCCGGCGAACAAGCGCAAGTACACGATCCTGGTCGTCGGGACCGGGCTCGCGGGCGCCTCCGCGGCCGCCTCCCTCGCGGAGCTCGGCTACAAGGTGAAGGCGTTCTGCTTCCAGGACAGCCCGCGGCGCGCGCACTCGATCGCGGCTCAGGGCGGCATCAACGCGGCGAAGAACTACTGCAACGACGGCGACTCGGTGCACCGGCTGTTCTACGACACGGTGAAGGGCGGGGACTACCGGGCGCGCGAGGCGAACGTTCACCGGCTGGCGGAGATTTCGGTCAGCATCATCGACCAGTGCGTCGCGCAGGGCGTCCCGTTCGCGCGCGAGTACGGCGGGCTTCTGGCGAACCGGTCGTTCGGCGGGACGCAGGTGAGCCGCACGTTCTACGCCCGCGGCCAGACCGGGCAGCAGCTCCTGCTCGGCGCCTACCCGGCGCTCCAGCGGCAGATCGGCCTGGGCGCCGTGCAGATGTTCCCGCGCACCGAGATGCTGGACGTGATCCTCGTGAACGGGGCCGCGCGCGGCATCGTCGTCCGGAACCTCGTCACGGGCCGGATCGAGTCGCACACCGGCGACGCCGTCTGCCTCGCGACCGGCGGCTACGGAAACCTGTTCTACCTCTCGACCAACGCGAAGGGCTGCAACGTCACGGCGATCTGGCGGGCCCACCGCCGCGGCGCCCTCATGGCCAACCCGTGCTTCACGCAGATCCACCCGACCTGCATCCCCGTAAGCGGCGAGTACCAGTCCAAGCTCACCCTGATGTCGGAGTCGCTGCGCAACGACGGGCGCATCTGGGTGCCTAAGGAGAAGGGCGACAAGCGGCCCGCCGCGCAGATCCCCGAGGACCAGCGCGACTACTACCTCGAGCGCCGATACCCGTCCTTCGGCAACCTCGTCCCCCGCGACGTCGCGTCGCGCGCCGCCAAGGCCGCCTGCGACGAGGGGCGCGGCGTCGGGCCCGGCGGCCTCGGCGTCTACCTGGACTTCGGCGACGCCATCAGGCGCCTCGGCGAGAAGACCATCGCCGACAAGTACGGGAACCTCTTCGAGATGTACGAACGCATCACCGACGAGAACCCGTACCGGACGCCCATGCGCATCTACCCCGCCATCCACTACACGATGGGCGGCCTCTGGGTGGACTACAACCTCATGTCCACCATTCCCGGGCTGTTCGTGCTCGGGGAGGCGAACTTCAGCGACCACGGCGCAAACCGCCTCGGCGCGTCGGCGCTCATGCAGGGACTCGCCGACGGGTACTTCATCATCCCCTACACCATCGGCCACTACCTCGCGAACGCGAAGCTGGAGAAGGTCGAACCCGATGCGCCGGCGTGCAAGGCCGTCATCGAAGAGGTCGCGGGGCGCACGGCAAGGCTGCTCGGGGTGAAGGGCAGGCGCTCGCCCGACTCGTTCCACAAGGAGCTGGGGAAGGTCATGTGGGACAACTGCGGCATGGGCCGCAACGCCGCGGGGCTCCAGAAGGCGATCCAGCGGATCCCCGAGATCCGCGAGGAATTCTGGAAGAACATCTCGGTCCTCGGCACCGGCGAGCAGCTCAACCAGCAGCTCGAGAAGGCCGGCCGCGTCGCCGACTTCCTCGAATTCGGCGAGCTCACCTGCCGCGACGCCCTCCACCGCGAGGAGTCCTGCGGCGGGCACTTCCGTGAAGAACACCAGACGCCCGACGGCGAGGCGAAGCGGGACGACGAGAAGTTCGCGTACGTGGCGGCGTGGGAGTGGAAGGGCGAGGGGCAGAAACCGGAGCTCAACAAGGAGCCGCTGACGTTCGAGATCGTTCACCCGACCCAGCGGAGCTACAAATAATGAAGCTGATCCTCCACATCTGGCGCCAGCGCGGCCCGAACGACGCGGGGAAGATGGTCTCGTACGACGTTCCGGACGCGAGCCCGGAGATGTCGTTCCTGGAGATGCTGGACGTGCTGAACGAGCGCCTGATCGAGAAGGGCGAGGAGCCGGTGGCGTTCGACCACGACTGCCGCGAGGGAATCTGCGGGATGTGCGGGATCGTGATCAACGGAATCCCGCACGGGCCGAGGCCGGCGACGACGACCTGCCAGCTGCACATGCGCACGTTCAACGACGGCGACCAGATCTTCCTCGAGCCCTGGCGCGCGAAAGCCTTCCCCGTCGTGCGCGACCTCGTCGTGGACCGCAGCGCGTTCGACCGGGTGATCTCGGCGGGCGGGTTCGTGAGCGTGAACACGGGAAGCGCGCCGGAGGCGAACTCGGTGCCGGTGGCGAAGAAGGACGCGGACCTGGCGATGGATGCGGCGCAGTGCATCGGCTGCGGCGCGTGCGTCGCGGCGTGCCCGAACGCCAGCGCGATGCTCTTCACGAGCGCGAAGGTGTCGCACCTGGGGATCCTGCCGCAGGGCAGGCCGGAGGCGGCGACGCGCGTGCAGAAGATGGTGAGCCAGATGGACGCGGAGGGGTTCGGAAACTGCACGAACACGCGGGAGTGCGAGGCGGCGTGCCCCAAGTCGATCGGGGTGGAGTTCATCGCGCGGATGAACCGCGAATACCTGTGCGCCGCGCTGACCGACCGTCCGGAGGCTGAGGGCGGCGGCGGCGTGTAGAGCGGGGTCGAACCCGGGGCGCGCAGGGACGTTAGAGCCGGGGGCCTGATCGTGAAGGCCTATAATCCACCCATGCTCCGCGTCCTGGCGCTGCTCCTTCTCCTCCCCCTGCGGCTTGCCGCCGGCGACGCGGGCGAAGCCTGCGCCCGTCTCGCGGACGCGGATCCGGAAGCAGTCCGCCGCGCCGTCGAGGACCTGCGGCGGGCGGGACCGGAGGCGGACGCGCCTCTCCGCGCCCTGCTGGATTCGGAGGCCCCCGAGGCGTCCCTGGCCGGCGCGATCCTCGCAGCGCGGCGGTTCGACCCCGAGATCGCCGTGACCGACCTCGAAGTCTTCCTGCTCCTCGCCTCCTCCGACCCCGAGGCGCGCCGGGCCGGCGCGTCCCGTGCGGTCGTCGCCGGAAGCGCCGTATCCGGCCGGTTACTGGCGCGCTGGATGGACGCCGCTTCCGAGGACGACCTCTGCCGCGGTCTGGAGACGCTGGCATCCGGACCGGGAAGGGACCCGGGCTGGGCGCGCGAGGCGCTGCGACACCTGGGCTCGAGGCCCTTGCGGGTGCGGAACCCGGCGGCCCTTGCCCTGGGCTACCATTCGGTCCGCGGGCTCGCGGGGGACATCCGCCTTGCCCTCGAGGCGGAGAGGGACAGCGGGGTCCGGCTCCGCCTCTGGGCCGCGCTGATGTCTGCGACCCTGGAACCGGGGGATCTGCCGGCGCTGCCGGAGGAGGCGGAGGAGCTGGCCTCGGTGCTCTCGCTGCTCGCGGGGACCCACGGTCCCGAGCTGCGACTGGTCATCTGGCCACGCATCGCGGGGACCGGCCCGGGCACGATGGAGCGCCTGCTCTGGGACGATCCCGCGCGCCTGGGGAGACTGCTCGGGCCCGATGGCGCGCTCGACATCGCGAGGCGCGCCGGAGGCAGGTCGCGCTTCCTCGCCCCCGACCTCCGGGTGGTGCTGGGCGACGATGCGGATCCAGGCGTCCGCAGGGCGCTCGCGCCCCTCGACGGCTTCACGCCGCAGGAGATCGTCCGCGGCGCCGCGTTCCTCGGCGATCCCGACGAATCCGTGCGACTGTCCGCCCTTCGCAGCTTCGACCGCTGGACGAGGGAGCGCCAGCCGCGGCCTGCAGGGCAGCGGATCGAATCAGCCCTGTGCCTGGCGGCGGCCCTCCGCACGTGTCTCGACGCGGCGGCCGGACCGGGCTCGACCGGGGAAATCGAGTGGGCCGTGCGGCATCTGCTCGATGTCGGAGGCGAGTCCGGCCCGGTGGCCGGCGCCGCCTATCAGGCGCTCTGGCTCGTCCATGGCGAAGCGGGGCCCGTGCTCGCGGGTCTCGAAGGGGACCCGGACGCCGGTGGGGCCGCCCGGAGAGTGGCCAGGCTGCTCCGACTCGGCGTTCCTCCCGATGCCGCGCAGTTCCCTCGCGGACTCGACGGAGCCGCCCGAGTCCGCGCCGGCTGGGTTTCCGGGCTCGACGCGGAAACGTGGGGCGCGATGCTGTCCTCCGACGACGCCGAGGAGAAGCAACTCGCGCTCGGGCTCCTCGGGGACGCATGGGACAGGATCGACCAGCGGGCGGAGATCACGAAGCGCCTGGTCGAGGTCGCGGGGGGACAGGACGCCGCGACGGCGCAGGCGGCCCTCGCGTTCCTCCTCTCGGCGCGCCCCCAGGCCGCCCCCGAACGGCCCGAACTGGACAGCCGGGAAGGCTGGACGCGGCCTCGCCGCTACGTCGTCGAACGGCTGCGCGCCCTCGCCGCCGCCCCGGGTCCCCTCGACCGCCAGAAGGCGTCGCAGATCGGGATGCTGGGCGACCGCACCTCCGTCCTGGCGGCCCTTCGGGGAGGAAGGGCCGACGACCCTGCGGTTCTCGGCGGCCTCCTGCAGGACGGAAGAGACCTCGCGTTCGTGCCGGCGCTGCTCGACGGGTTCGAGGCCGCCTCCGATTCCAGCCGGACGATGACGTGGTTCCACGCGCTCGCAGGCTCCGGGCCGACGGGAGCGCGCGTTGTGGCTGCATTCGCGCGGGATGCCTCCCGCCAGGCCAGGGTCCCCGCCACCGCGGTCCTGCTCTCGCGCGCCTGGTGCGATCCCCTCACGGTCCCGCTGCTGGGCCGCGCGGCTCTGGATGCCGAGTCGCGCGCCGTCACGGTGGAGGCGCTGCGCTTCACGCCGATCCGCAACCGCCCGCCGCTTTCGCCGCCCTGCGCGACGGCTCTGTCGGCGTTCCTGCTCGCCCTCGCCCGGGAGGACGCGGCGCGGCCGGACCTCGAGCGCATCGTCGGGACGCTCGGCGACGGCCTTCGGGACGCGGACGCGGCGACGATGGATTCCCTGGCGGCGAACGAGACGCTGCTCTCCCTGGCGCGCGCCGCGGGAATTCCGCTGGGGAGAACCGGGACGGCGTACGAGCAGATCTTCCGCGGTGACCGCAATGCGCGCAGCGCGGCGCTCTCCCGGCTTCCCGCGGATTCCCTGCTCTCCATCTCCCTCGCCTGCCTCTCCTCGCTGAGATGCGGGTCCACGTCCGACTTCCCGGAGTACTACGCCCTGGAGAAGTCCCGGACCCTGGCGGACGTCGCACTTCTCGCGAGGGCGGCGGACGAGCCCGAGAGCCGCGAGGAACTGCTTCGGCTGCGGCGGCACCTGCGCCGCTGGAATGCGCCGTCGGACCCGCCGGCGGAATCGATCCGGGTCGTGGAATGCCCGGTCCCCGCCGAGTTCGACGGCCCCTCCGCGCGCGCCCGCCAGGCCGCCGTCGCCCGCGCCCGGCCGGACTCCTCCACGACGATCCTGTCCCTGGCCGCGGCCGCCTTCCGCGGCGCCCCGGGCGACGAACTCGCCCTGGGCGCCGTCCTCCCCCGCCTCGGGCCCGACGCCCTGCCCCGGCTCCTCCCGCTCCTGAACGCACCCGACACCGGCGCGCGCGCCGCCGGCGCCCGCACCGTCGGCACGCTGGGACTCGAGGCGCCGGGGTTCGCCCGCGCGGGGCTGCGGGCATCGCTGGAGGGAGAAGAGGACCGCGCCGCCCGCGCCGCGAAGCTCGCCGCCCTGCTGACCCTGGGGGACCCCGAGGGCGCCGCAGGTCTCCGGACCCTTTCGACCTCCTCCGACCCGGACGACCGCCTCGCCGCGGCCCGCGCCCTCGGCGTGGCGCGCGGGCGGGAGGCCCTGGAGGGTCTCGCGGATCTCGCGCAGGACGGGGACTTCGTCGTCCGCAGCACGGCGGGCGACGCGCTGGTCTCGCTGACACGCCGGAAGACGCCGCCGGACATGCCGCCGTGGGAAGCGGCGGACTGGAGGACGTGGCTTCGCGAGCACCCGGAAGCCCGCGGG
>JADLHC010000086.1 GCA_020849035.1 Planctomycetia bacterium | reverse complement strand
GTCTTCGCGCCGCCGGCCGCCAGCGCGTCCACGACTTCGCGCGCCGTCACGCGCGGCCCGCGCGCGACGCGCACTTCCGCGACCTGCGACAGCGCCTTCCGCGCCCCCGGCGAGGCCTGCGACGTCGTGAAGACCGTCGTCTTCCCGCCCGGCCCGAAGACCCTCAGGTCCGGCGACAGCAGGCACAGCGTCGACACGACCGCCCGCGCCGGCTCCGGGCGCCCTTTCAGCAGCGACCGCGGCGACACGCGCATCGGCGGGTCCACGGCCCGAACGGTGCCCGCGCCGACGACGAGCGCGTCGGCGGTCGCGCGCAGTTCGTTGAGGAAGCGGCGGTCGGCTTTCGAGGAGAAGGTGACGTCGTCGCGGTCGCGCGTGGCGATCTTGCCGTCGAGGGACATGGCCACCACTGCGCGGACCTGGGGGGAGGGCAGGGGGGGACGGTACGGGGTGGGGGCGGGGTTGGGAAGGGGGGGGTGGGACACGGGGAAGAACGGCGGGGGATGCCGACGGGCGTGCCGGGGCGGACCTGCGGGGCTCCCGGCCTGTTAGGATGCGGGCATGTTCGCAGCTCCCCTTTCCGCCCTCAACGCCGCGTCGTGGCAGATGGCGGCGGCGGCGGGGAACATCGCGAACGCATCCACCCAGGGGTACTCAGCGCAGCGCGTGGATCTCGCGGAGTCAACGGGCGGTGGCGTCGCGACGGCGGGCGTCACCTTTACGGGCGACCCTGACCTCGTCGGCGACTTCGCGACCCTCCTCCAGGCCGGCGCCGCCTTCCGCCTGAACCTGAAAGTCCTGCGCGCCCAGTCCACCGCCCTCGGCTCCGTCCTCGACCTCCTCGCCTGACTCCCGGCTGGCGCCCCTCTCGCCCGGCCTCGAACCAATACCACCAACTACCAACCTCCAACCGCCAACCATTCATAAAGCCCACGCTTCACGAACGCCCGCTCCCCCCCTAAACTCCCCCCATGCCCCTCCTCCCCCCCGAAAAAGGCGCGCGCACCGGCAAGCCGCCCATCCTCGACGTCGACTTCAACCGGAACCCCTTCATCGTCATCTGGGAAGTCACCCAGGCCTGCGACCTTGCCTGCGTCCACTGCCGCGCCGAGGCCCGTCCGTGGCGCGACTCGCGCGAGCTGACGACCGAGGAGGGGAAGAAGCTGATCGACCAGATCGCGGAGTTCGGGCAGCCGCTGTTCGTGATCACCGGCGGGGATCCGCTCAAGAGGCCGGACCTGTTCGAGCTGATCGACTACTCGGTGCAGAAGGGGCTGCGGACGACGCTGACGCCGTCGGGGACGCGGCTGATGACGCCGGAGGTGATCAAGCGGCTCAAGGAGCACGGGCTGTCGCGGCTCGCGGTGTCGCTGGACGGGTCGTGCGCGGCGATCCACGACGAATTCCGCAAGGTGGACGGGTCGTTCGACTGGACGATCGGCTCGATCCGGCGCGCCCGGGAAGTGGACCTGCCGGTCCAGATCAACTCGACGGTGTGCAAGCTGAACCTGCACGATTTCGACGCGCTCGCCGAGCTGCTGAAGACGCTCGACATCGCGCTCTGGGCGGTGTTCTTCCTCGTGCCGGTCGGGCGCGGGATCCGCAGCGACATCATCTCGGCGCGCGAGCACGAGGTCATGCTGAACAAGATCTACGACTGGACGAAGACGCTGCCGTTCGACATCAAGACCACTGCGGCGCAGCACTACCGGCGCGTCGTGATGCAGCGGATGGCGCAGGAGCGCGCCGTCGCCGGCGAGGCCGCCGACCCGGCGCGCCCGGCGCATTTCACGCGGCTCTCCGCGACCCCCGGGTTCTCCCTCGGCGAGGTCGGCCGGGCGGCGAAGGGCGTCAACGACGGCAACGGCTTCGTCTTCATCGGCCACACCGGCGACGTCTACCCGAGCGGCTTCCTCCCGATGAGCGGCGGAAACGTGCGCCAGCGCTCCCTCGTGGACATCTACCGGAACGACCCGCTGTTCGTGGAGATGCGCGACTACACGAAGCTGAAGGGGAAGTGCGGCTGGTGCGACTTCCGGGACGTCTGCGGCGGGTCGAGGAGCCGGGCGTACGGCGTGACGGGGGACGTGCTGGCGAGCGAGCCGTACTGCGTGTACGTGCCGCCGCGGCCGGCGGAGCTGGCGAAGCAGATGTCGGCGAAGGAGATCGAGGAGGCGGAGGCCTTCATCCGGTAGTTGCGCCGCGTTCACCGGACCTTCATCCGTCGCTCACGCATTCGTTAACGTCCTTAAGTACCATGGCGCCCATCCCCCAGAGGAGCCGCGCCATGAAACTCAGCCTCGCGACCAACTTCCAGGACGACCTTCTCGAGCGCATCGCGAAGTTCCCCGTGCGCGAGCTCTACGGGAAACTCACCACCGACGCCGCCGGCGGCGGCCGCGCGTCGCTCCAGCTTCCCGGGATCGGCAAGCGCGAGGTGCAGCGCCACGTCGAGCGGGCGCGGAAGCACGGCATCGGCTTCAACTACCTGCTCAACGCCGCCTGCCTCGACAACATCGAATTCACGCGGAAGGGGCAGCGGGCGATCCGGGGGATCCTGGACTGGGCGGCGGAGATCGGCTGCGAGTCGGTGACGGTCGCGTCGCCGTTCCTGCTCCGGATCGTCAAGGCGTGCTACCCGAAGCTGCGCGTCCGCGTGTCCGTGTTCGCCGGCGTGGACCACGTCCGCAAGGCGAAGATGTGGGAGGAGATGGGCGCGGACTGCGTGATGCTCGACTCGATGCTCGTGAACCGCGAGTTCGAACTGCTGCGGGCCATCCGCAAGTCCGTGAAATGCGAGCTCCAGCTCCTCGTGAGCAACAGCTGCCTGCAGTCCTGCGCGATGTCGCCGTACCACATGAACACGCTGGCGCACGCTTCGCAGTCGGGGCACCACACGAAGGGGTTCTTCATCGACTGGTGCTTCCTGAAGTGCACGGCGATGAAGCTCCAGGATCCCGTGCACTACATCCGGAACGAGTGGATCCGTCCGGAGGACCTGCACCATTACGAGGCGCTGGGGTACGACTCGTTCAAGCTCACGGAGCGCGGGGCGCCGACCGACGTCCTCGTGCGGCGCGTCGAGGCGTACGCCAACCGGCGCCACGACGGAAACCTGCTCGATCTCGTCCAGCCGTACGGATTCAAGGAACTCCGCGGCGACGCGCCCGGGCGCGGGTTCTGGTGGCGGCTGAAGCACATGTTCCGGCCGTTCACCGTGAGCCTGTCGCGGCTCTGGACGGTGAAGAAGCTGTTCGAGGCGCGGGGCATGATGGGCGGCACGGACGGCCCGCCACCCGTCGTCGTGGACAACCGCGCGCTCGACGGCTTCATCGACCGCTTCCTGTCCAAGGGGTGCAAGGACGTGGACTGTGAGACCTGCCGCCACTGCCACCGCTGGGCGGAGAAGTCCGTGACCGTGGACCCCGCTTTCCGCGACCGCTGCATGGAGCTCTACAGGACCGTCTTCAGCGACATGGAGTCCGGACGCATGTGGGGCGTCGAGAAGCCTACTTCTCCGCAGCCCACGCCCGCGTGAACTCCTCCCAGGACTTCTCGAACTCCGCGGGCCTGACCCCCAGCGCCTCCCCGACGGCGTCCAGCAGCCGCACGTCGTTCTCGCGCAGCGCCTCCAGCACGTCCTTCCATGCCCCCGCGTGCGGCCCCTTCAGCAGGTACCTCACCACCAGGAACGCCGCGAGATTCTCCGCCCCCGAGTCGATCCGCTGTTTCGCGTCGAACGTCGCCAGCGCCGGGCGCTTCGGGTTGTCCAGCAGCTTCAGCGCTTCCTCCTTCGCGTTCTCGATCGGCGTGAACTCGTCCTGCATGAAGTAGCAGAGGCCCTCCTCGATCCAGAGGGCGCCGCCGGCGCCGCGGAAGCCGAGGAGGCGTGTGACGACCTGGTGGAAGGCCTCGTGGAGGAAGACGGGGCGCGTGGCGCCGTGTTTTTCGTCGTAGCTGGTGAAGGCGTACTCGTAGAAGGTGAATCCGCCGGCGGTGGGGGGCGCGAGGTCGCCGCCGTAGAGGTCGCGGGCGGTCTCGACGGCGGAGCGGCGGTAGTCGTCGGCGGTGGGGCGGATGACGAGGGTGACGGGCCAGGCGAGCGGCTCCTCGACGGCGAAGATCTCGCGGAAGCGGGCGAGGCCCTGCTCGAGGCGCTCGGCGACGGCCGCGGGGTCGACGGGGGCGTCGGTGAAGACGCGGAAGTTCGGGGTGAGGGCGATCTTCGGCTCCGCGCCGGGGAAGAGGCGTTCGACGAGGGCGGCGCCGGGCTCGATCTGCGGGTGCTCGCCGCCCGCGACGAGGCCGAGGTCGTCGAGGACGAGGGAGACGGGGCGGCGCGCGACGAGCTCGAGGGCCTCGGCGCGGTCCCAGCGGGGGAGGGCGTCCTGGCGGAACTGGTAGAACGGGACGACGATCTCGGACCAGACTGCCGGGCGGAGGGCGAAGCGCCGCCAGAAGTCGCCGCCGCGGGTGCGGACGCGGAGGGTGACCTCGCGCTCGACGGTGCCCTCGAGGAAGGCGAAGAAGCGGACGGCGCGGTTCGCGGTGAGGTCGCCGCGGAGTCCGGAGAAGGAGAGGCGGGTGCCTTCCTTCGGCGCCTGCCAGCGGAGCGCGCCGGTGCCGGCGTGCACCGGGGCCTTCACGACCTCGACGGTGCCCGCGTCGGTCGCCCAGGCCTGGGCGGCGTCAGGGGACTCAAAGTCGGCGCGGACCGGTTCGGCGGCGGCGAGCGTGGAGACGGCGGCGAGGGCGAGGAGGATGCGCATGGCGGCGCATGATACCGCAGGCTCAGCGCCCGGCGGGCAGCCGGACCGTCGTCCTCAGGTCCCGGTCCTCCCCGTCGATCAGCGTGACGGACGCCCCCGGGCCGCCGAGCAGCGAGACCTGCTTCCCCTCGAGCACGTAGCCCCTTTCGGGTTGCGGGCCGAGCGACCGCTCCTCGGACCCGTCCGATGGAACCGCCACGACCGTGAGGCTGGCCGTCCGGGAGACTTCCACCCGACGGACCGTCTTCGGTCCGCCAGGCTCGTCCGTCCCGAGCCCGAGCGTCCGGGCGACCGCGTTGAGCATGTCCAGGATCGTCTCGACGATGAACGTGACGACATAGCCTGCGCCCAGGACGGCCGCGACGGCAGCGAGGACCGGGTCCACGTTCTCCATCGAATCGAAGCCGACGGCGGCGACGCGCACGACGCCCGGCTCCGCCCGCCTCGACGGGCCCCCGGTGTCGACGACCCGTTCCACAGTCCGTTCCCGATGCCGCCAGACGCGGAGCCCGACCGATCCGTCCGGCAGGGGGGTGACTTCGGCGCACAGTCGTTCGGCGCCCTCGGAAACCACGCGCGCTTCCGCCCGGTCCCGGGCCGGTTCGCGCGCCGCGCAACCGGCGGCCGCGGCGGCGAGGGCCAGGGCGCAGAGCAGGCGAAGCGCGACCTTCGCGTTGCCACCCTCGACCGGAGGTCTTTCCCGCCAACCGGGGAACCTCATGGGTCCAGTGTAGCTCCGAAGGCCCTTTCTCGACGCTGAGTCAGACCGCCAGGCCGGGGACCTTCGCCTCGATCCTGTCCGCCCGGCCGTAGAGCCACAGGAACCAGACGAGGCTGAGCCCGGCGACGGCCGTCGCGAGGATCTCGTGCTCCTTCGAGAGCAGCGCGTCATAGAGGCCGTGCAGGACCATCGGGCCGATGAGCGCGCGGAACGCCGCCCACAGGCGCGACCCCCACGTGTCGGCCATCGCGGACTGCCAGCGCCACAGCAGGATCGCGCTCGTTCCCGCCCACGCGCCGTGCAGCGCGACGCAGGAGGCGAAGCGGACGAGGTAGATCGGCGCGGTCGCGATCCCGTTGTACATGTCCAGCGAGTAGTGCACGCCCTCGGTGAGCCCGAACCCGACGCCGCTCGCGATTCCCCAGGCGGCGGCTCCGCGCAGGTCGAGCCGCGAATTGCCTCCGCCGAACCGCCAGAACAGGGGAATCGCCTTGACCCCTTCCTCGCAGAGCCCGACGCCGAACGTGAACCCGATGAGCTTCCCCACGAACCCGACGCCCGGCGCGAGCGCCAGCAGGTACATCAGGGCGATGATGACGAGGAACCCTCCTTCGCCGCTGAAGGCGACGGCCTGCATGCCCAGCAGCATCAGGATCCCGGCCGTCCCCGTGAACAGCGCCACGAGGCCGAGTTGCTTCCAGGCCGCGCGCCCCGGCGGGACGAAGTAACGGTAGGCGCCGGCAAAGGCCGCGGTCGAGACCAGCAGGAACAGCCACGGAAGCGGCGATTCGCGAGGCAGCCACGCGCCGTGGATTCGGTGGCCCGGGAGCTTCTCCAGCACCTCGTCCGGATCTTCGCCCATTTCCAGCAGGCGCCTCACGGAGGGGTTCTCCTTCGCCGTCTCCTCGAGGCGCTTCTCGATGTCGTCGTTCAGAAACAGGAGGAGCACCAGCGGGAGGAGGAACGCGAGGAACGCCCAGCGCGCCTTCGGCATGGGCGCGCCGGCCTCGGCGCGCGTCACGACGGCGAGGCGGGCCTCCTCGACGACCGCCAGTTCGCAGGCGCGGCCGCACTTGTGGCAGGTGACCTCGCGGTAGATCCAGGAGGCGGAGCCGAGGAAGACCTCGCCGCACGCGCAGGCGGCGGTCGCCTCGGTGCGGCGGAACGGGGCGCCGCAGCGCGGGCAGGCGGCGCCGACGCCGGCGGGGAAGACCTGGCCGCAGTCGCAGAGGGCGGAAGGCATGGGAGGCGCCCGGGTGGCGGGTCAGCGGGCGGCGGGATGATTGGACCAGAAGTCGTCGAGAATGCCGCGGCAGATGTCGGGGAAGGTGAGGAACGGGACAGGACCGGCGCCCGGGACGGGGACGAGGCGGGCGCCGGGGATGCGCGCGACGATGTCGCGGGCGCGCTCGATCGGCGCGACGCCGTCGGCGGTCCCGTGGGCGACGACGACCGGGCAGCGAACGCTTTCCAGCGCGAGCTTCGGGATCCCCGCGAGGAAGCCGTCGTAGATCCCGACCATGGCCTCCGTCGAGGGCAGCCGCCGTTTGCGCGCGAGCTCCTTCTGCAGCTCCTCGAACCCCGGCGTCCGCCGGTCGGCCTCGCTCCACACGACCTTGTAGAACTCCGCCAGCGCCCGCAGCTTGTCCTTCGCGAGCGAATCCCTCATCCGCACGGCGCGCTCGCCGCCGAAGTTCGACATCGCGAGCACCGCGACCGAGCGCACCATGTCCGGCCGCTCCAGCGCGCACGCCAGCGACAGCACCCCTCCCATCGACCAGCCGACGAAGTCCGCGGGGGCGTCCAGGAGCGCCAGGACGCCGCGCGCGAGCGAGGCCAGCGTCCAGTCCGCCGTCCACGGCGACCGCCCGTGACCGGGCATGTCCACCAGGATCGCCTCGCGTCCCGGCACGTCCGGGAAGGAGCGCCAAACCCCGATCTCCGCCGACCAGCCGTGGATCCAGACGGTCGGCCGTCCGCGGCCGCGGCGTTCGACGTGCAGCGCGAGCGGCGCCACTAGTACCTGTAAAACCCCTGCTTCGACTTCTTCCCCAGCTTCCCCTCCGCCACCAGCTTCTTCAGCACCTCCGGCGGCCGGAACACCTCGCTTCCCAGCTCGCGGTGCAGATACGTCGCGATGTCGAGCCGCACGTCAAGGCCGACGAGGTCCGTGAGCTCCAGCGGGCCCATCGGGAAGCCGTAGCCGAGCTTCATCGCCTTGTCGATGTCCTCCGCGCTCGCCACCCCCTGCTCGAACATCCGCATCGCCTCCAGCCCGATGCACAGGCCCAGGCGGCTCGAAGCGAACCCCGGCGAGTCCTTCACGAGGATGCAGTCCTTGCCGAACTTCGCGCCGAACTCGCGCGCCTTGGCGACCGTCTCGTCGGACGTATCGGCGGCGCGGACGAGTTCCAGCAGCTTCATGATGTGCGGCGGGTTGAAGAAGTGCATGCCGACGACGTGCGAGGGGCGCTTGGTCGCGCGGGCGATCTCGGTGACGGACAGGCTGGACGTGTTCGTCGCGAGAACGGCGTCGGCGGGGGAGAAGCGGTCGAGCTGCTCGAAGATGTCGTGCTTGATGCGGATCTTCTCGGGGGCGGCCTCGACGGCGAGGACGATGCCTTCGCACGCCGCCTTGAGGTCGGTCGTGCCGTGCAGGTGCGCCATCGCGGCGTCGCGCTCCTCGGGCTTCACCTTGCCCTTCTCGACGCCCTTGGTGAGGTTCTCGTGGACCTTGGACAGGCCCTTCTGCACGAACTCGTCCTTGATGTCGAAGAGGGCGACGTCGAAGCCGGACTGGGCGGCGACCTGGGCGATGCCGTGGCCCATGGTTCCGGCGCCGATGACGGTGATTTTCGGCATGGGGGTCCTTGGAGGGGATGGAGTGGGATGAACGGCGATGGGAACGGCGGGGTCGCGGATGAAGGAGGATAAAAGAGGATAAGGCGGGGGGCTAGGCTTCGGCGGCGCGCGAGCGGGCCTTCGTGAGGGCGACGACGGCCTCGAAGACGAGCCAGCCGGCGAGGAGGAGCAGCACGGCGGCGACGACGCCGACCTGCTTCGCCTGGAGGCCTGCGCCGGCGGCGAAGGCGTCGCGGATGAACAGGACGAGCGAGGTCATCGTCGTGGCGATGAGGAAGGCCATGGGGAAGCCGACGAACCACGCGGTCTTGCGGGCCTGGACGAGCCAGACGGTGACGCCGAGGAGCGTCAGGCCCGCGAGGAGCTGGTTGGACGTGCCGAACACGAGCCAGTACGTCTTCCACGCATCGCCCGAGGCGCCCATGAGGAAGTAGGCGGGGATGCCGAGCGTGACGATCGTGCCGAGCGCGCGGCCGAGGTTGCCCGAGATGCCGAACAGCTCCGCGAAGATCTGCCGGCCGAGGCGTGTGCAGACGTCGAGCGTGTCGAAGATGAACGTCGCGAACGCGAGCGTCCCGAACGCGACGGCGATGGACGCCGGGATGCCGAAGATCCGCAGGAAGTTCGCGATGCCCTTCGCGTAGATCGCGTCCGGCGTCCCCTTCGCCCCCTTCGCCAGGATCATGACGCACGCCAGGGAGATCACCGCGACGACGCCCTCGCCCAGCATGGCGCCGTAGCCGACCGCCCGCACGTGCCCCTCCTTGTCGATCTGCTTCGACGTCGTTCCCGAGCAGACGATGCCGTGGAACCCCGAGCAGGCGCCGCAGGCGATCGTGACGAACAGGAACGGGAACAGGAACTTCGCGCCGGTGCCCCAGCCCAGGAACATCGGGTAGGTGGCGGTGAAGCCCTCGCTGAAGAAGAAGGAGCCGAAGAGCAGCCCCACGAGGCCCGCGCCGATGGTGACGTAGAGGAACCAGCCGCCGAGGAAGCCGCGGGGCTGGAGGAGGGACCAGAGGGGCGCGACGGAGGCGAATCCGCAGTAGACCAGGATGAGCAGCTCCCAGGCGCGCTGGCGGCCGAGGGCGCCGAACGACGGAATCGCCAGCGGGAGCTTCTGCCCGAACCAGACGATGCCGAAGAGGACCGGGACGAAGATCAGCGTCGCGGGAAGGGACTTGAGGCCCTTTTTGAAGCAGACGCCGAGGACGAACGCGAGGACGAGGTACATCACGGAGGACGAGGCAACGCCAGGGCCGATTTCGCCGAGCGCCGGGTCCTTCGCGAGGAACGCCTTCGCCGTGAGGTCGGTGAACGCGACGATGACGTACATCAGCGAGAGCCAGATGAAGACGAGGAAGACGTAGTAGGCGCGGCCCGAGGTGTGCTCGCGCATGACCTCCGCGACGGAGCGGGCCTTGTGGCGGACGGAGGCGACGAGGGCGGAGAAGTCGTGGACGGCGCCGATGAAGATGCAGCCGAGGACGATCCAGAGGAGGGCGGGCATCCAGCCGAACATGAGGCCGGCGGTGATGGGGCCGACGATGGGGCCGGCGGCGGTGATGGCGGAGAAGTGCTGGGCGGCGAGCATGCCGGGGGCGGTGGGGCAGTAGTCGACCCCGTCGTTCATCTCGTGGGCCGGGGTGCGGGCGGCGTCGTCGAGGGCGAAGGTGCGGACGAGGGCCCGCGAATAGACGAGGTAGGCTGCGCCGAAGGCGGCGAGGACCACGAGGATGATGACGGTCAGGCTCACTTCTTGCGCTTCTCCAGGAAGTCGGTCATGCGCTTCTTCTTTTCCTCGGTCTCGAAGAGGACGGCCTGGGACAGCTGTTCGATGGCGGTGTCGGGCTCGCCGGCGCGGAAGGCGGAGTTGACGGCCCACTTGGTAAGGCGCACGGCGAGGGGCGCGTTCTTCAGGATTTCCGCGGCAAGGACCTTGGCGGTCTTGAGGACGTCGACGTCGGGGACGACCTTGTTGACGAGGCCGATGCGCTCGGCCTCCTTCGCGTCGATGACGCGGCCGGTGAAGAGGAGTTCCTTTGCGCGGCCGGCGCCGACGAGGCGGGCGAGGCGGTAGGTGGCGCCGGCGCCGGCGATGATGCCGAGGCCGACCTCGGGCTGGCCGAATTTCGCGGTCTCGCCGGCGATGCGGATATCGCAGGCCATGGCGAGCTCGCAGCCGCCGCCGAGGGCGAAGCCGCTGACGGCGGCGATGACGGGCCAGGGGAAGTCCTCGACGGCGCGGAACATGCGGGTGTTGATGCCCTTGAGGGCGTCGTCGCGGTTGCGGTCGCGGAGCTGGGCGATGTCGGCGCCCGCGGCGAAGGCCTTTTCGCCGGCTCCGGTGAGGATGAGGCAGCCGACCTTGTCCTTGAGGTCGTCGAGCGCGGCGGTGACGTCGTTGACGACGCCGAGGTCGATGGCGTTGCGGGCCTCGGGGCGGTTGATGGTGACGATGCCGAGGCGGTCGGCGACGTCGACGAGGATGGTCTGGTAGGGCAAGGGGAACTCCCTGGTTGAGGGGTTGATGGGTTGAGAGGTTGAGCCGCGCGAGGGGAGGCTGGCCTCAACCCCTCAACCTATCAACCCATCAACCTACTTTGGAACCACCACGATCTTCCCGAACTGCTCACGCTTCTCCATCACCTCATGCGCTTTCCTCAGGTCCGCCAGCGGCATCACCCGGTCCACCACCGGCTTCAGCTTTCCCTGCCCGACCAGCCGCATCGTCCGCATCAGCTCCCCGCGGCTGCCCATCGTCGAGCCCAGGATGGACAGGCTCTTGAAGAACACCGCCCGCAGGTCGAACTTCACTTCAGCCCCCGCCGTCGCGCCGCACGTCACGACACGGCCGCCTTTCGCGAGACACTTGAGACTCCCGTCGAACGTCGCCGCGCCGACGTGCTCGAACACGATGTCGCAGCCGCGCTTCGACGTCCGCTTCCGCACCTCCTCGACGAACGTCTCGTAGGGGAACGCCGCGTCCGCGCCCAGTTCTACCGCCTTCGCGCGCTTGGCCTCGGTCGACGCCGTCGCCCAGACGCGCGCCCCGTGCAGCTTCGCGATCTGCACCGCCGCGCTTCCCACGCCGCTCCCCGCCGCGTGGACCAGCACGTCGTCCCCCGCCCTGAGCCCGCACCGGCCGAGGAGCATGTGCCACGCCGTCAGCATCGTCAGCGGCGCCGCGGCCGCCACCTCGAACGACAGCCCCTCCGGGAAGGGGATCAGCAGCCGCGACGGCACCCGCACGAACTCCGCGCAGCCGCCGTCCCGCGTCTCCCCCATGATCCCGTACTCGCGGCACAGGTTGTCGTTCCCCTCCGCGCACGCCTCGCAGGCGTTGCACCCGAACCCCGGAGACACCACCACCCTGTCCCCAGGCTTCGCGTTTCGCACCACGCTGCCGACCTCCTGCACAACCCCCGTGATGTCGCAGCCGGGGATCATCGGAAGCGGAAACTTGTGCCCCGGGACCCCCTTCCTCACCCACAGGTCCAGGTGGTTCAGCGCGCACGCCTTCACCTCGACGATCGCCTCGTCGGCGGCGGGGGAGGGATCCGGGAGAGTCTCCTCCTTCAGCACCTCCGGCCCGCCGTGCTGGTGGATGCGGAACGCCTTCATCGGTCATGCCCCCGTATAGAAAAGTGGGGCCGCGGCGCTCCGCGACCCCACCTGTTGGACTCTACCACCAACCACGAACCACCCACCACCAACTACTTGCCCTTGAACTTCGGCGTCCGCTTCTCGTTGAACGCCGCCAGCCCTTCCTTCGCGTCCTCGCTCTGGAACAGCTGCTGCTGCAGCTCGCGCTCCAGCGTCAGCGCGTTCTCGAACGGGATCTCGGGGCCGCTCTGGCAGCACCGCTTGATGTTGCCGACCGCCTTGGCGGCCTTGTGCGGCGGGCAGAAGGTCTTCGCAAAGGCGATGACCTTGTCCATGAACCCGTCGGCCTCGAAGATGTCGTTGACGATCCCCATCTCCTTCGCGGCTTCGAACGAGAAGTTGTCGCCCTTGATCATGAGCTCGAGCGCCTTGCGCTTCCCGACGATCCGGGTGAGGCGCTGGGTGCCGCCGGTGCCGGGGAGGACGCCGAGGGAGATCTCGGGGAGGCCGATCTTCCCGGCGTTCTTCTTGGCGATGATCATGTCGGTCGCCATGGCGATCTCGAGGCCGCCGCCGACGCAGTGGCCGTTGAGGGCGGAGATGAAGAGCTTCGGCGTCTGCTCCATGCGGGAGAGCGTCTCGTTCGCGTGGAGGCAGAAGTAGTACTTAAACTTCGGGGTGACGCTGGCGAGCATCTTGATGTTCGCGCCGGCGCAGAAGAACTTTTCGCCGAACCCCGTGAGGACGACGGCGTAGCAGTCGTCGTCGAAGCGCGCCGCGAGGATGGCCTCGTCGAGGTCGCGCATCATCTCGTGCGTGTAGGTGTTGGCGGGCGGGTCGTTGAGCTCGATGAGGGAGACGCCGTCCCCGATCGGCTTGTAGTTGGCGAGCTTGGTCCCGGCGGCGGCAGTGGCGACGGTCATGGGGCTTCTCCGAAGGGTTGATGGGTTGATAGGTTGATAGGTTGAAGGGTCTGGGGCTGGGGGGTGAGGCACGGGCGAACGGCTGCAGTTCTCAACCCCTCAACCTGTCAACCCATCAACCGCCTTCCTAGCTCAGGTCAATCCACACGGCTTTGGTCTGCAGGAACCCGTCCAGGCACTCCCGGCCCAGGTCCCTTCCGAATCCGCTCTGCTTGTAACCGCCGAAAGGCACGGCGGGGTCGTTGAGTCCGTAGGCGTTGACCCACACGGTTCCCGCCTTCAGCGCGCGGGCCGTGCGGTGCGCCGTCTTCACGTTGCTCGTCCAGACCGCCGCGGCGAGGCCGTACATCGAGTCGTTGGCGATCCTCACGGCTTCCTCGGCGTCCTTGAAGCGGATGACGGCGAGGACGGGGCCGAAGATCTCCTCGCGGGCGATCTTCATGTCGGGCTTCACGTCGGCGAAGATCGTGGGCTTGACGTAGTAGCCCTTGCCGTTGACGGAGAACGCCTCGCCGCCGGCGACGACGCGGGCGCCCTGCTCCCTGCCCGCGGCGATGTACGAGAGGACGGTCTTCTTCTGCTCGGCGGTCGTCTGCGGGCCGACGCGGACCTTGGGGTCCATCGGGTCGCCCTGCAGGAGCTTGGACGTGCGCTCGGCGAGCTTCGCGACGACCGTGTCGTACACCTTGTCCTCGACGAGGAGCCGCGAGCCGGCGGAGCACATCTCGCCCTTGTTGAAGAAGATGCCGCCGGTCGCGCCGCGCACGGCGGCGTCGAGGTCGGCGTCCGCGAAGACGACGTTCGGCGACTTGCCGCCGAGCTCCAGCGTGATCTTCTTGAGCGACGGCGCGCACGCCTTCATCAGCTCGATCCCGCTCGACGTCGAGCCCGTGAACGAGATCTTGTCGATCCCCGGGTGCGTGGCCATCGCCGCGCCGGTCCGCGACCCCGGGCCCGTGATGACGTTGACGACGCCCGGCGGGAAGCCGGCGTCGGTGAAGATCTCTCCCAGCTTGATCGCGGTGACCGGCGTCGCCGACGCGGGCTTCAGCACGATCGTGCACCCCGCGGCCAGCGCCGGCGCCAGCTTCCACGTCGCCAGCAGGATCGGGAAGTTCCACGGCACGATCGCGCCGACCACGCCGACCGGCTCCTTCAGAGTGCAGTTGAACGACCCGGCGCCCAGCGTCACCGTGTCGCCGTAGATCTTCGTCGCCCAGCCCGCGAAGTACTGGTAGCACCCGGCGCTCCACGGCACGTCGATCTTCGACGACTCGAAAATCGGCTTCCCCTGGTTCGCCGTCTCCAGCTTCGACAGGTCGTCGAGCCGCTGGAACATCAGCTCGCCCGCTTTCCAGATCAGCCGCGACCGGTCGGCCGCGCTCATCTTTCCCCACGGTCCCTCCAGCGCCGCCCGCGCCGCCGCGACCGCCAGGTCGAGATCCTCCGGCCCCGCCTCCGGGACCGTCGCGATCTGCTCCTCCGTCGCCGGGTTCCACACCGCGAACGTCTTCCCGGACTTCGCCTCGACCCACTGGCCGTTCACCAGCATCTTGTAAGCCGTCGCCACGTCGCCTCCGGGGTTCATTTCGGGGAAGGGGGCGTCATTCTAGGGACGGGGCGGCCGAATGCAACCTCCGGTTTCCGGCCGTCCCGGGGCGGACCCGCGCCGGGGTCCGCCCCGCGGATTCAGGCTAGGAGGCCACCATCATCGCCGTCCCGAGAAGCGCGATGATGAGCCACACGACGATCAGGAACTTGATGAAGCCCGCCGCCACCACCGCGATGATCGCGCCCATGAGGTTCATGTCGAACACCTTCATGAGGGCCATCAGGTACAGGATCAGCTCGATGGCCCAGGCGACGTAGGCGACCCAGTCGACGTCCTTCGCGGGCACGAACAGGACCGCGATCTGCATGAGGTTCGTGAAGCCCGTCAGGTACGCGAGCGTCACGACCATCAGGAGGTAGCTGCCCCCGCCTCCGAAGAACCGCGCCGCGCCGAAGTAGATCGCCGAGCCGATCAGCAGTCCGATC
>JADLHC010000085.1 GCA_020849035.1 Planctomycetia bacterium | reverse complement strand
TGGGGAGGGGGAGTTCGGCGCGCGAGCCGTTGAGGAGGACGGTGGCGGACTGGATCTCGCCCTGGATGAGGGCGATTTCGCGCTCGTGCGTGTAGACGAGCACGGAGACGATGCCCTTGGCAAGGTTGCGGACGGTGAGGACGGCGTCCTTCTCCTCCATCGTTGGCTTCACCGGCTCGCCCGTCGGGATGGGGGCGGGCTTGCCCTCGGTCTTCGCCGGCGCGGGCTTGCCGCGGGCGGTGACCATGTACTTGATGACGATCGGCGAGACCTTCTTTTTCTGCAGCTCGACGATCTCCTTTGCGCTCAGCTCGAAGGCGCTGCCGTCGGCCTTGAGCTGCTCGAGGATGATGTCGTCGGTGACGCCCGCCTCGGAGAGCTGGACGACCTCTTCGACGGTGAGGGCGAAGGCCGGCGCGGAAAGCGCCAGCGCAAGAATGAGCGCACGCATGGCACGCCTCCTGAAGGTACGGCCCCCTGTCACTGATGAGCATAGGCCTGTCGGCGGGCCCGGGCAAGGCGAAAAGGCGGTTCTTGGTTGGTGGTTGGTGGTGGAAAAAGAAAACGGCAACCGGATTGCCGGTTGCCGTGTTGTCGTGACCACCAACCACCAACCACCAACTTCCCTACTTCCCCTGCGCCGCGTCGATCACTCCCAGCAGCAGCTCCCGCTGCAGCTTCAGCGCCTTCGGCATCGTCGGCCCGATCGTGTCGAAGAAGTCCTTCGTGCTCTCCAGCTCCTGCCGCCACTCGTTCAGGTCCACCTTCGTCGCTTCCTCGAACGCCTCGCTCGAGATGTCCAGGCCGCTCAGGTCGATGTCCCCCTCGCGCGGCACCCAGCCCACCGGCGTCTCCGCCCCGCCCGTCCGCACCAGCGCGCGGTCGATGATCCACTTCAGCACCCGCATGTTCTCGCCGTACCCCGGCCAGAGGAACTTGCCTTCCTTGGTCTTGCGGAACCAGTTCACCATGAAGATGCGCGGCGGGTATTTCAGCAGGCCGCGGAAATGCAGCCAGTGGCGGAAGTACTCGCCCATGTTGTAGCCGCAGAAGGGGAGCATGGCCATCGGGTCGCGGCGCACGACGCCGACGGCGCCCGTCGCGGCGGCCGTGGTCTCGCTGCCCATCGTCGCGCCCATGAACACGCCGTGCACCCAGTTGAACGACTGCAGGACGAGCGGCACGGTCGTCGCGCGCCGGCCGCCGAAGATGATCGCGCTGATCGGCACGCCCTCGGGGTCGTCGACGTGCTTGGACAGCACGGGGTTGTTCGCCATCGGCGCGGTGAAGCGGCTGTTCGGGTGCGCGACCTTGCCCTCGGCGCCCTTCTTCCACGGCTTCCCCTGCCAGTCAATGGTCCCCTCGGGCGCTTCGTTGTCCATCCCCTCCCACCACACGTCCCCGTCCGGCGTGAGGCCGACGTTGGTGAAGAGCGTGTCCTTCACGAGCGACTTCATCGCGCTCGGGTTCGACTTGTAGCTCGTCCCAGGCGCGACGCCGAAGTAGCCGTTCTCCGGGTTGATCGCCCACAGCCGCCCGTCCGGGCCCGGCCGCAGCCACGCGATGTCGTCGCCGACGGTGAACACCTTCCACCCGTCGAACCTCTTCGGCGGCAGCAGCATCGCGAAGTTCGTCTTGCCGCAGGCGCTCGGGAACGCCGCCGCGACGTACGTCTTCTGCCCCTCGGGCGACTCGACGCCCAGGATCAGCATGTGCTCCGCCAGCCATCCCTCGCGGTTCGCGAGGTAGCTCCCGATCCGCAGCGCCAGGCACTTCTTGCCGAGCAGCGCGTTCCCGCCGTAGCCGCTGCCGACGGACCAGATGAGGTTTTCCTGGGGGAAGTGGGTGATGTAGCGGCGCTCGGGGTTGACGTCGAGCAGGCAGTGGAGGCCGCGGTTGAACTCGCCGGAGTCGCCGAGCATGTCGAGAGCGGGCTTGCCCATGCGTGTCATGATGCGCATGTTGAGGACGACGTAGACGGAGTCGGTGACCTCGATGCCGACCTTCGAGAACGGCGAGCCGAGCGGGCCCATCACGTACGGCACGACGTACATCGTCCGGCCGCGCATCGCGCCGTCGCACAGCCCCGTCAGCTTCTTCTTCGCCTCGTCCGGCGCCATCCACTGGTTCGTCGGGCCGGCCTCGTCCTTCGTCGGCGTGCAGATGAACGTCAGGTGCTCGACGCGCGCGACGTCGTTCGGGTTCGAGCGGTGCAGGTAGCACCCGGGGCGCTTCTTCTGGTTCAGCTCGATCAGCGTCCCATCGGCGACGGCGTCCTTCGTGAGGCGCTCGCGCTCCTTGTCGGAGCCGTCGCACCAGACGATCCTGTCGGGCTTGGTGAGGGCGGCGACTTCCTCGACCCACTTGATGAGGGCCTTGTTCTTCGTCGGGGGCTTCGCGGCGCCGGCGGTGGTAGAAGCGGAAGCAGGCATGGTGTTCTCCGGGAATGTGCGGCGGGCAGGGTGCCCATTACAAGTCACGTGGCGGCGGGGCGCGAGGAAATTGAAGGCTGTATCCGCGGCCGATCCGTGTCCGTGATCCGCGGTGCATCCGTGCTCCAGACTCCGCGCGATCCCGCTCCTTCGCCAGTTCCACCCCGCGTCGTTCTCTGGACACCCAGGCACTCCCGGTTTCTACTCTAACGCCCTTCTCAACTTCACGCCCGGCCACTCAGGATGCCCTTAGTGCCTCAGAACCGCCGCAGCGCCTCCGCCAGCGGCCCGCCGTCCCTGCTCACCCTTCCCGCCGCTGCGCTGCGCGCCCGACTGCGCGAGGGCTACGGGTTCCGGGAGTTCCAGAAGGACCTCCTCGCCGGTGTCGTGGTCGGGATCGTCGCCCTTCCCCTCGCCATGGCGCTTGCGATCGCCGTGGGCGTGCCGCCGCAGTACGGGCTGTACACGGCGGTCGTCGCAGGGTTCCTGGCGGCACTCCTCGGCGGTTCGCGGACGCAGGTGACGGGCCCCACGGCCGCATTCATCGTGATCCTCGCGCCGATCTACGCGAAGTTCGGCATGGCCGGCCTCCTGATGAGCGGTCTGCTGGGCGGCGTCATCCTCTTCATCATGGGCATCGCCCGGATGGGGAAGTTCATCGAGTTCGTGCCGTACCCCGTGACGACCGGGTTCACGGCCGGGATCGCCACCGTCATCGCGACTCTCCAGGTCAAGGACGTCTTCGGCCTCGCCCTGCCGTTCGCCCCCGAGCACTACCACGAGCGCCTGCACGCCTACTGGCTCGCGCGCGGCACCGTCTCCTGGTGGGAGTTCGGCATCGCCGCCGTCACCCTCGCCATCCTCGTCCTCTTTCCGAAATTCGTCACGCGCCGGCTCCCCGCCCCGCTCGTTGCCATCCCGTTCGCGGCCGTCCTCGCCTGGTTCCTCAAGCGCCACGTCCCGGGATTCGACGTCGCCACCGTCGGCTCCCGGTTCTCCACCGTCGTCGACGGCGTCGTCGTGCACGGAATCCCCCGCCTGCCTCCCATGCCCCTCTGGCCCCCCCTCACCCCCGGTCCCGGCGGCGCCCCCCTCGACCTCTCCGACTTCACCGTCTGGCGCCAGATGCTCCCCGGCGCCTTCGCCGTCGCCATGCTCGGCGCCATCGAGTCCCTCCTCTCCGCCGTCGTCGCCGACGGCATGGCCCAGACCAAGCACGACCCCGACGCCGAACTCCTCGGCCAGGGCGTCGCCAACATCGTCTGCCCCTTCTTCGGCGGCATCCCCGCCACAGGCGCCATCGCCCGCACCGCCACCAACATCCGCTTCGGCGCCCTCTCGCCCGTCGCCGCCATGGTCCACGCCGTCACCATCCTCGCCGCCATCCTCGCCCTCGCACCCCTGGTCGCCTACCTCCCCATGGCCGCCCTCGCCGGGCTCCTCCTCCTCGTCGCCTGGAACATGGCCGAGGTCAAGCACTTCGTCCACATCGTCCGCACCGCCCCGCGCGCCGACGTCGCCGTCCTCCTAGCCTGCTTCTCCCTCACCGTCGTCTTCGACATGGTCGTCTCCGTCACCGTCGGCTTCATCCTCGCGGCGATTCTCTTCATGAAGCGCATGGCCGAGCTGACGCAGTACGGGTTCATTCAGGGCGCGGAGCCCGCGCAGACCGGCGTCCTCCCGCCGGGAGTGCTGGTCTACTCGATCAACGGCCCGCTTTTCTTCGGCGCCGCCGAGCGCGCGATGGGGGCGCTGGGCGACATCGCCGACGGCGCGAAGGCGGTGGTGTTCCGGCTGAAGAACGTCCCGGCGATCGACGCGACGGGCCTCGTCGCGATGGAGTCCGCCCTCGGGCGTCTCAAGAAGCGCGGGATCCTGGCCGTCCTCGCGGCGGTCCCGCGCGCCACCGCGGCGACGATGCTGCGCGCCGGGATCCGGCGCGAGCCCGGCAAGGTCGCCTACGTGGCGTCGGTGGAAGAGGGGATCCGGATTGCGGGGGACTTTGCGAGCGGGCTTGCGCCGATCCCGCGGGAATCGGTGGACAAGGTGGCGCACGGGCAGACGCAGATCCTGCATGGGCGGGAGACGGACATCTACGACGATCCGCGGCGGTGAAGGAGTACGCGGGTACGCGAGTACGCGGGTGGGCGGGTGCGCGGGTGCGCGGGTGGGCGGGTGGGCGAGTGGGCGAGTGGGCGAGTGGGCGAGTGGGCGAGTGCGCGAGTGCGCGAGTGCGCGGGTGCGCGGGTGGGCGAGTGCGCGAGTGCGCGGGTACGCGAGTTGCCTGGCGCGAACAGTCATGCTGAACCGCATGGATTCCGTGGACGCTCTCACTGCCCGGCGCCCCCGCCCACCCGCGTACTCGCGCACCCGCGCACCCGCGTACGCTTTTCCCCGAACAATCCGCCCCTCCGGAGCGATAAGTTCCCAGCTTCCCCACGTTCCCAATCGGAGCGACCCATGCCCCTCACCCACGCCCGCCAGAACGCCCGCTTCGCCACCATGCGATACCACGAGCGCGACCTCGCCGGCGCCGAGGCCCTCGCGTCCGCCTCGCTCGCCCTGGACCCGGCCTGCGCCTCCACCTGGACCCTCCGCGGCCGCATCCGCCGCGACGCCGGCAACCCCGACGCGGCCTGGAACGACTTCACCCGGGCCCTCCAGCTCGACCCCGCCTCCTGGCACGCCCGCATGTCCCGCGCCTGCCTCGCCTTCGACGCCGGCCTCCCCAAGGACGCCCTCGCCGACTTCGAGCAGGCCCTCACCGACCGCAGGGACGCCCCCGAGGACTACAACCGCTTCCGCATCTGGCTCTGCCGCGCGAAGCTCGGCGAAGAGCGCGCCGCGTCGCGCGAGCTACGCACGTGGCTCCGCGGCAATGCCGGCGCGTCGCCGTGGACGTGGGCGATCGCCGAGACGCTGTGGGGCGAGAAGAAGCCCGCGGCGCTGCTCGCCGAGGCCGCCCACGAGGCGCAGCGGTGCGAGGCCGGCTTCTGGGCCGGCGAGAGGCTGCTGCTGAACCACGACCGCCCGGCGGCTGTGAAAGCCCTGCGCCAGGCGGCCGCCAGCCCCCTCTGGCGGTTCACGGAAAAGAGAAGCGCCGAGGCGGAGCTCCGGAGACTCGGAAAGTAGGCCGGTTCGCGCCCGCCTCCGGCCTACTTCTTCGGCTCCATTCCCTTCGCCAGCAGCGCTTCCACGTCTTCCGCATCCGGTCCCGTCTCGCTGGCGACCAGCGTCCCGTCCGACCGCAGCACCGCCACCGACGGGATGCCCTTCACCTTGCACGCGTCCCAGATTGCGCGCTGGCCCTCGTCCTTCGGCCGCCCGTCCGCGCCCAGCTTCACATTCACCCGCGCGCACACGTACGACTGCAGCCGCCGCTGCATCGGATCGTCCGTCAGCTCGACCTCGAGCGCGATGCACGCCCCTCAGTCGTCGGCCCAGAATTCCAGAAACACCGGCTTGCCTTCCGCCTTCCCCTGCGCCAGCGCCGCCGCGGCGTCCACACCGAACGGGATCGCCCCGATCCGCCCGGCCTTGCGCTCGCAGCCGAGCGCGACCGCCACGGCCGCCGCCGCCAGCAGGACCCGCTTCATGCCACCCCTCCTTTCCTCTCCATAACCGGTGCCGCGACTGGAGTTTTTCCCGTCCCGGAACGCCTTCCCGCTGATAAATTCTCACCCTCTTCCCTCACGCGTCGTTCCCGCAAGGGGCCCCGCCCTGAGCGAGCGAGCGAAGCGAGCGAGTCGAAGGGGAGCGGATGGGGTCCTGGTGGCCTCCTCGGGCTTCAAACCCGTAGTGCCCTCCACAAGGGGGCAGGTCGGTTCGATTCCGATGCGCTCCCGTACTCACTTCGATACGGCGACGGACAGTGGCAGGAAACTGCCCATCGGGCTGCTCAGGTCACGTAAGGAGGGAGGATTTCGGAATGAAGACTCTCTTCAAGGCGATCCGAGCGTCTGATTTCCCCAAGGTGAAGGCGCTCATCGGGAGCGACCCGAGCCTGGTCCACTGCGTCGCGCGGCAGCCTCCGAAAAAGGACGATGGCCAGTCGCCACTGCAGGTTGCCTTCAAGTGCGGGCAATTCGACATCGCAGACTTCCTCATCGACAGCGGCGCCGATGTCCAGTTTATCGAGAAGCAATCGATCAACGAGTGGCGGACGCCGGTCGTGCATGACGCGATCCGCGCGGCGATATTCTCCAGCCGATATCTCGGAATTGCCGGGCCGGCGCATACCCTGGAACAGTTCCAGCGCGCACTTGCCAGCCTGGAGAAGCTCGTGCTTGCCGGCGCGAACGTCAGGGCCTGCGACAGTTACGGCAATAACTGCCTCGTCAGGGCAGTTCTCGACGCCCGGCAACTCAAGCTGGACGCGAGTGCGAGCAAGGACGTCGGCAGCGTCTTCTCGCTCCTTGTTTCACGTGGTGCGGACATCCACGAACGGACGCCTCAACGTCCGTCCGCTGCGGAACTGGCGGGGGATGAGCCCGTGGCGCAGTTCCTGAGGGGGTGAGTCGGCAGTGCTCCGGGTCTGAGGCTGGACTACGTCTGGTGCCGTAATGAAAGTTCAGCGTGTTCGGTGCGTCGCGGCGCTCCTCACGACTCTGGGGCCCGGGAACGAAATCCATTAACATCGGGGTGGCGGTCGAGATACACATGGGCGATAAACTCCGAACCCCTCCCTTGGTCGAAGCTCTCTGCGAGCTGCGCTTCGATCCTGCGTCGTCGTGGGACATGACGTTCCCCGGACTCCTGTACGAGCGAGTGCGCGCTGACTTCCCCGACCGCGTGCAGCTCGACGCGCTCGAAATCGATGTTGGAAGTCCTCCAGGTCAGGCCAGGATTGCGCCGGTCCAGAGGAAGGTTGACCGGATGCAGTTTTCTCGTCCCGACAAGTCGGCGCTCGTTCAGATCGGACCTCACTTGCTCACCGTAAACCACCTTCGCCCCTATCCGACCTGGGACGGATTCCGAGCGCTTGTCTCGCGCGTCATCGAAGAACACGAACGCGTTGCGGGGTTTCTCCCGGTCAAGCGGTTGGGACTTCGGTACGTGAACCAGATCGAGCTTCCTGCGCGGCCCCGGAAAGCGGGCGAATTGGCGCGCTGGATCAACCTCGTGCCGCAGCTGGCGCGAGGCCTCGATCGGCCCGTCCGGGGGCTGTACCAGAGATACGAAATCGAGCATGATTCACCCGTCGGCGTCCTGATCCATCAGACAGGGCTCGTTGTCCAGAACGGAATTCCAACTCTCTTGCTTGACCTGGACTTCGGGTCGGAGAATCCGGGAGTCAGGACCCAGACCGACATCGCCCGCTGGCTTGATGCGGCGCATGATCGCGTGGGGAGTGCATTCGTCGAAACTCTGAATCCGGAATATTACGAGCGCATCAAGAGGGGCGACTCATGAACACTTCGACCACCAGCCTCGCCGCGCCCATCGAACGGGCAGTCGTGTTGCCCTCGCTCGATGAAGATGGATCGGCCAGGGGCTGGTCGTTCCTGCTCGCGGCTGGAATCGTGTTCGCAATCTCGACACGGCCAGCGGAGGCGAGTCCGCAGCCTCCATCGACAGCACCTGCTCTCTCCCGTCTCAGCTCCGCGCCTTCTCGATCAGGCCCGCCGCCGTCGAGTCTCGGCGCCGCGCTTCGTGCTCGTCGCCAGGAGATCTTGAAAGCAGGGGCGCAGACCCTTGGATGGGATGAGATCGAGCGCGAGGTCAGTGAGCGCGGCGGCGAAACCCAGGCGGACTGACCTCCATGCTGACGTTCATTGATGCCGATGTCCTGATCGCGGCCGCACGCGGTACTGCCGAGATCTCGGATACAGCGATCGCGATCCTGGAAGATCCGAATCGGACATTCGCGTCGAGTGATTTCATTCGCCTCGAGGTCCTGCCGAAGTCGACGTTCACCGGTCGCGCGGAGGAGACGGCGTTTTATGAGGAGTTCTTCGCGGGTGTTTCCGCCTGGCCGCGGGATGCGAACGAAGTCGTGGCTGCGGCTCTGGAGGAAGCGAAGCGAAGCGGACTTTCGGCGCTCGACGCACTCCATGTCGCGGCGGCGCGGGTCGTCGGCGCGGATGAGATCGTCACCGGCGAGAAGCCGGGGCGACCGATCCATCGAACGAGTCTCGTCCGCATTGTCTCGCTTCGCTCGTCCCCGCCTGCCGGACCTGCCGGTGGCTCACCTGGTCCTCTGGCGCCTCCTCCAGCGTGACGACGGTCTCTGGGAGCAGCGCGGACGGCTCATCAGACCCGGCGTGTCCCGGACAATTCCGCGCTTAAGTCGTCTGCCGGCCCGACCGACCCTGCCCCGCTCCACCTTCTACCTCCCCACAAACACCACGTTGTACTCGTCCGCCGCCGACTCGGTCAGGTTGATCGTCAGCGACCCGTCGTCCTTGCGCAGCAGGAGGTCGTTCTCCGCGAAGTCGAGCATCCAGCCGTCGAGGATCCAGTCGGCGAACCACGTGGCCGTGATCTCGCGCGTCTTGCCGCCCTCGATGAGGAGGCAGTGGTCGCCGCGGCTGTTCGAGGAGTAGGCGAGCAGGCGGCCGTCGGGGCTGAAGCGGCAGTGGCCCTGGAGTCCGAAGGAGTAGCCACCGGGATCGGGGACCGCCGTGGACGTGCCTTTGCCGACGTCGAAGATCTCGATCGTGGCGATCTTCTCCCCCTTGCCGCACCTCGCGAAGGCGATGCGGGAGCCGTCGGGCGACCACGCGGGCTTGTAGACCGACGTGTGGGCGTCGCCCGCGGGCGTCACGTCCCCCGTCGCCAGGTCCAGCACGTGGATCCGGCCTTTTCCCGGGAAGGCGATCGCGCCGCCGTCGGGGCTCCACGCGAACAGGTTGTGGAACACGGTGTCCACCTTGAACGTGCGCACGCCGCCGTCCGCCGTCCAGGCCTGGAACGCGCCGCCGGTGCTCCACGCGAGGCGGCGGCCGTCCGGCGACCAGCTGAGCGAGCTCGTGGCGCCGTCGGCGATTTTCCCGGAAGCGCCGGTCGCGATGTCGAGGAGGAGGAGCGAGCCGTCGTTGTGGCGCACGGCGACGCGCTTTCCGTCGGGGGCCGGGCGCGCGCTGCCGCCGCCGTCGGCGAGCTTCTTCGGCGCGGCGGTCCCGGTGAGGTCGAGCAGGTAAAGGCCGGTGGAGCCGTCCGGCGCCGTGCCGCACGCGACCGCCGCCTGCCCGCCGGGGACCGGCATCCCGCTCCACACCTCCCGCAGCTCGCCGCTCGCCTTCCGCACGTCGCTTCCGTCGAGCTTCATGGACCAGAGCGCGCGCGTCCCGTCGCGGTCGGAACCGAACAGGAGCCGGCCGCGGTCGCGCAGCAGCAGCCGCTCGCGGAACGCGGCGACCGCGGGCGCGTCGCCCTTCACCTCCGCGATCAGCGCCGACGGGAGGTCGCGCAGCACGCGCCGCGCGACGCGGGCCCGGCGGCCGTCCGCCGACGCGAGCGATTCCAGCCAGCCGGGAACGTCCTTCGCCCCGAGCGCGCTTCCGTCCGGCGCCTTCTCGAAGCCGAGGTCCATGAGCGCGAAACGGTCGCCCCTCGCGCCCGCCCACCACTCGCGCCACCACATCAGCGATTCCTCCGGCATCTCGATCCGCACCTTCGGGGACTCGTCGCTCATCCGCCAGACGACGGCGGCGCTGGTGCACACGAAGCGGAGTTCGTCGAGGGTCGAGTGGGACTTGTCGGACGCGCGCGGGGGCAGCAGGCACGCGTCGAGGCGCGCGGCGGCCTCCTCGGTCGCCTCGTAGTTTCCCTTGAAGAAGAGGTCGAGCTGCCGGCGCGCGGGGTAGGGCTCGCTCGACGCCATGGAGCAGCTCGTGCTCTCGACGCGCGCCGTCCTCCGCGGCGCCAGGAGCCACGACAGGAGTTCGCACGCCGCGTCGCCGGCGGCGCCCGTCGGATCGGCGTCGAGGAGCTCCAGCGCAGAGTCCACGAGCTTCGGGCCCCGCGCCGCGGCGCCCCACGCCTTGATCGCCTCGCGCCGCGCCGCAGCGTCGCCGCCCGAAATCGCCGCCCAGCGCGACCTCAACTCCGCATTCTCCGGCCGCCCCACGATCGCCTTCACGCGAAGCCGCGCGAGGATCGCCACCGCGCGGCCGCGCGCCTCGGGCGGCCCGGAAGCGGCGGTCTCCTTGAGAAGCGCCACCGCGGCGTCCCCGGCCTCCTCCAGCGCCGCGGACGCGGCGTCGCGCGCCGCCGGGTCGTCGTCGTCCAGCTGCCGGACCAGGTCCTTGAGGCGGTCGTCGTCGCCGGCGAAGGCCGTGAGGGCCAGTGCGGCGGACAGGCTGAGCATGGCGGCAAGACGGCGGACCTGCGAGCTCACAGGAGTCTCCCCGCGAGTGACTTTCCCCCCCCGACCGGACGACAAGTGATCGCGAACGGCCCGAAAGCCGGGGCCCCGAGTCAGGTGCCCGACCCGGGGGCCCGCTCATCAGTTCCCGCTCACTTCATCCCGTCCACCACCCCGTTCAGCGTCCCACTCGGCCTCATCGCCTTCCCGGTCTTCACGGGATCCGGGTGGAAATACCCGCCCATGTCCACCGGCTTGCCCTGCGCGCCTATGAGCTCCCCGTTGATCTTCGCCTCGTTCTCTCCCAGCGCCTTGGCCACCGGAGCGAACCGCTTCTGCAGCTCCGCGTCGCCGGTCTGCGCGGCGAGCGCCTGCGCCCAGTACAGCGCGAGGTAGAAATGGCTGCCGCGGTTGTCGATTTCGCCGACCTTGCGGGCGGGGCTCTTGTCGTTGTCGAGGAACTTCGCGATCGCCTGGTCGAGCGTCGTGGCGAGGACCTTCGCCTTGGCGTTGCCGAACGTGTCGGCGACGTGCTCGAGGGACGCGGCGAAGGCGCTGAACTCGCCGAGGGAGTCCCAGCGGAGGTAGCCCTCCTGCTGGAACTGCTGGACGTGCTTCGGCGCGGAGCCGCCGGCGCCGGTCTCGAACAGGCCGCCGCCGCCGAGAAGCGGGACGATGGAGAGCATCTTGGCGCTGGTGCCGAGCTCGATGATGGGGAAGAGGTCGGTGAGGTAGTCGCGGAGGACGGTGCCGGTGACGCTGATCGTGTCCTGGCCCTTGCGGATGCGCTCGCAGCTCAGGGTCATCGCCTCGACGGGGGCGAGGATGCGGATGTCGAGGCCCTTGGTGTCGTGATCCTTCAGGCAGGTCTCGACCTTGGCGATGATCTGGCGGTCGTGGGCGCGCTCCCGGTCGAGCCAGAAGACGGCGGGGGCGCCGGTCAGGCGGGCGCGCGTGACGGCGAGCTTGACCCAGTCGCGGATCGGCGCGTCCTTGGTCTGGCACATGCGGAAGATGTCGCCGGCGTCGACCTTCTGCTCGAGGAGGGTGGCGCCGGAGGCGTCGAGGACCTTGATCGTGCCGGGGCCCTCGGCCTTGAAGGTCTTGTCGTGCGAGCCGTACTCCTCGGCCTTCTGGGCCATGAGGCCGACGTTGGGGACGCTGCCGAGCGTCGCGGGGTTGAACGCGCCGTTCTTGCGGCAGTCGTCGAGGATCGTCCGGTACATGGTCGCGGAGCAGCGGTCCGGGATCATCGCCAGCGTGTCCTGCAGCTTCCCCTCCGCGTTCCACATCTTGCCGCCGTCGCGCACGACGACCGGCATGGACGCGTCCACGATGATGTCGTTCGGGACGTGGAGGTTCGTGATCCCCTTCGACGAATCCACCATCGCCAGCGCCGGCCCCTGCGCCATCGCGGCCTTGAAGTCGCCCTCGATCGCGGCGCGCTGCGCCTCGGGAAGGGACGTGAGCGCGTTGTAGAGCTCGCCGAGGCCGTTGTTGGGGTTGATGTTGAGCGTCTTGAACGTGGCGGCGTGCTTCTCGAAGACGGACTTGAAGAACACCGAGACGGCGTGGCCGAACATGATCGGGTCGGAGACCTTCATCATGGTCGCCTTCAGGTGCAGCGACAGGAGCAGCCCCTCGCGCTTCGCCGTCTCGATCTGGTCGGCGAAGAACGTGCGGAGGGCGCGGGCGCTCATGACGGCGGAGTCGATGACCTCGCCGGCCTGCAGCGCGACCTTCTCCTTGAGGACCTTCGGGCCTCCGGAAGCGCCCTCGAACACGATGCGCGCCGTGGTCGCGGCGGCGACGGTCGCGGAGGTTTCGCTGCCGTAGAAATCCCCGGAGCCCATGTGCGCGACGCGGGCCTTCGTCGCCGGGGTCCACGCCGCCATCTTGTGCGGATGCTGCCGCGCGTACTTCTTCACCGACAGCGGCGCGCGCCGGTCCGAGTTCCCCTCGCGCAGCACCGGGTTCACGGCGCTTCCCAGCACCGCCGCGTACTTCGCCGCCACGGCCTTCTCGGCGTCGTTCGCGGGGGTCTCGGGGTAGTCGGGGACGTTGAACCCCTGGCTTTGCAGTTCCTTGATCGCGGCGACGAGCTGAGGGCCCGACGCGCTGATGTTCGGCAGCTTGATGATGTTGGCCTCGGGCTTGAGCGCGAGCGCGCCGAGCTTCGCGAGGTCGTCCGGGATGCGCTGCTCGGGCTTCAGCCGGTCGGGGAACGCCGCGAGGATGCGCCCGGCCAGAGAGATGTCCGCGGTCTCGACCTCGACGCCGGTGCCGCGCGTGAACGCCTGGATGATGGGAAGAAGCGAATAAGTGGCCAGCGCGGGAGCTTCGTCCGTCTGCGTCCAGTAGACCTTCTGCGTGGTCATGGAGTCTCCTCGGGGTTCTTCGGGGCCCGGTCCCTCCACGGGAATGGCGCCGGGCGAGCCTCGAATTCTACCGGTCGGCGGCGGGAAGCGCCCTGTTTGTGCGGGTCACGGCCGGGGCACTTCGACTCCCGCACGGGCGCACGTCGCCTGCATCTCCCGCTCCAGCCGGGGCAGTTCGTCCTCGCGGATCGCCCGCAGCATCGCCTCCCCCTCGCGCCACGCGGCCAGCCCCTCCTCGACCCGGCCTGCGTCCACCAGGAGGAAGGCGAGCTGGGCAAGGGCGGTCCCCTCGATCGCCGGTTCCCGGACGTCGCGGCCGATGCCTGCGGACTCGCGCAGGAGCGCCTCGGCCTCGGCGACGCGGCTGCGGCCGCGCGCGATGCGGGCGAGCGTGACGAGGACGACCGCGACAAAGCGGCGATTCCCGGCGGCGCGGAGGGCGTCGAGGGCCCGGAGGGCGAGGGCCTCGGCGTCGCCCGGGCGCCCGAGTTCGAGCAGGACGCCTGCGAAATTGGCGTGGTGCCGCGCCGCCGCCGCCGTGTTGCCCAGGTCCCTGTGGATGGACAGCGCCTCCTCCCAGGTCGCCGCCGCTTCCGCCAGGCGGCCGCGCTTGCGCAGGTAGACCGCGACGTTGCCGAGCGCGTCGGCCTCGCTGGAACGGTTCCCCAGTTCGCGGAAGATGGCGAGGCAGGCGAGGAAGCCCTCCCGCGCCTCGTCGTAGCGGCCGCTCTCGAGGCAGAGGATCGCGCGGCCTTCCATGGCGGTCGCCTCGAACTGCCGGTGGCCGATCGAGCGGGCGAGCGAGAGTCCTTCCGCGTAGGTGCGCTCGGCCTCCTCGAGGCGGCCGGTCATGCGCAGGAGCGTGGCGAGGCCGACGAGGGTGGACGGAATGTCCCAGCGTTCGCCGGTGGCGGCCTGGAGGTCGAGCGCGGCGCGGTAGAGGCGCTCCGCGTCGTCGATGCGGCCGGTCGCGCGGTGGAGGTTGGCGAGGTTGGTGGTGGTGATCGCCTCGAAGCGGCGGTCGCCGGAGTCGCGGTGACGCTCGAGCGCGTCCTGGAATGCGGCGAGCGCCTCGCCCGGCCGCCCCATGGTGCGAAGGACGGAGGCCTGCATCGAGCGGGCGCGGCCCTCGATGCGGCCGTTGCCCGACTCACGGGCGGCCTCGCCCGCGCTTTCGGCGAGCCGGGCCGCGCGGTCGCGGCGGCCGTGGGACATGGCGGCGGCGGCCGCAAGGCGCAGGGCCTCGCCGCGCTCCGGCGCGGGCGCCGCTTCGGCGAATTCCGTCCAGAGTCGCACGGCGACGCGCGCATCCCGGCGCTGGGCGTACTCGGCGGCGCGGCGCAGGTAGAGGGCGCGCGCAGCTTCGAATCCCGGGCCGGCGAGGCGCGCGTGCGAGGCGAGTTCCTCCGCGATCGGGTCCGAGTGCGCCGGGGGCGGAGGCGGTCCTTCGGTTCCATCCAGCGGCGTCGCCGGCGCGGGCCGCCCGCCGAACGCGCCCTCCAGGATTTCGAGCGCCAGCGCGTGCAGGCGGCCGCGATCGCACGGGAGCTGGAGCTGGTACGCGACGTCGCGGAGGACGGCGTGCCGGAAGACGTAGAGAGACTCGGCGGTCACGGGGGAAGTGTACGTCTCCCGGGCAGCCCTACTGCCTCAGCGCCCCGAACTTCCGCTTCAGGTTCTCCTCGTCCGTCCCCTTCGGGTCCACGAGCGCCCGCTCCCAGTCGCCGTAGGACGGGTTCGGCAGCGCGAACCAGTCGCGCCCCCAGCGGGCCGCGTTGGCGGCGGCAAGCTCGCGGCGGCGCGCGTTGTCGGAGCCTTTCGGAACCGAGACGAAGTCCTGCAGCTGGTCGCCGACGAGGAGGACGACGCGGTGCTTCCCGCAGACCTCGCGCCGGCGCGGGCCCTTGTCGGACTCGCCGGACTTCCCGATGACGGCGGCGCGCGCGGCGTCGGCGGGGAAGCCGAGCTTCGCGAGGTTGCTCCGCGTCGCGTCCGCGACCGCCGCGTCCCGGTTCGTCAGGAACACGAGGAAGACGCCCTTCGACGACGCGTACCGGCAGAACTCGAGCGCGCCGGGGACGGCCCCCGCCTGCTCCTCGCGGCACCACGCGCTGAACGCCGGCACGCTGAACGTCGTGCCGGTGGCGGCGAGGCGGGCCTGGAAGCGCTGGTTGTCGAGGACGGTCTCGTCGACGTCGAAGACGACGGCGGGGGGAAGGGCTGCGGCGCCCTCGCCCTGCTCGAGCGCGGCGGCGCGCGCGGCGTCGGCGAGCGCGCGGTCGAGCTCGGAGCGCGCGGCGGCGTAGACGGTTTCGCAGGCGACCGCGTATTCCGCCGAGGCCTGCATCCAGAGCACGGCGTTCAGGCTTTCGTGCGTGACGCGGGCGGGCGGCGGCGCTGCGCAGCAGCCGGCGAGGACGAGCAGCAGGGCGAGCGGGCGGAAGGGGTGCATGGTTGAGTCTCCGCTACTTGAAGAGCTTGAAGGTGCCTTTTCCGTCGAGCGCTTCCCGGATGGTCCCCGGCAGGTCGCAGGCGAAGCCGTGCTCGGGGCTGGACTGGACGGCGTCGTTGCGGTCGCCGCCGAGGTAGGCGTCGGCGCCGCCGCCGGAATCCACGAAGAGCGAGAGGGACGTGCCGCCGTGGTAGTCGTTGCCGCCCGCGGCGGCCTGCTTCGCGAGCTCGTAGCGGTCGGCGCCGCCGTCGTCGAGGAAGATGCAGACGGAGTTGTGGGCGCTGGCGCCCTGGGAGAAGCCGCCCCAGCCGAAGTACGTGTCGTCGCCGGCGCGGTCCACGAAGCAGGTGACGCAGAGGTCCCACGCGAGGCCCTGGGCGACGCCGTGGCGCGTGTCGTAGACGTCGTTGCCGGCGCGGTCCTCGAAGAATCCGGCGGCCTGGTGGGCGGAGAAGCCCTGGTTGTAGCGCGAGCCGGTGAAGCGGTCGTGGCCGGCGACGTCGGAGAAGAGGCCTGCGCCGAAGTAATAGCCGCCGCCCTGCGAGAAGTTCGCGGCCTCGTACTCGTCGTCGCCCGCGAGGTCGAGCAGGAACCCCGCGCCGCCGGATTGGAGCTGTCGGAATCCGACGCCGCACCCTTGGCTCCACGCGTCGAAGATCCCGGCGTCGCCGTAGTTAGTCGGGCTCTTGCCCTTCGCGTAGTACCGGTCTGCTCCCGCGCGGTCCACGAGCGCCGCCGCGCCGCCGGGCATCCCGACGCCCTGACAGAGAAGCCGACCCTCGTAGCGGTCGTTCCCCGCCGTATCGTCGAGGATCGCGATCCCCCAGAGCGCCGCGCCCTGCGCGTACTCCTCGGCGCGGTAGGCGTCGTCGCCGTCGAGATCGGCGAGCAGGGAAGCGCCGAGCAGGGCCGCGCCCTGGGCCCAGCGGATCGCGTAGTAGCGGTCGCGGCCCTTCACGTCCACGAGGCATCCGACGCCGAGCCGGCCGGCGCCCTGCGTCCACGGCTGCGTCGCTTCGTAGGCGTCGTCGCCGGCGAAGTCCACGAGGAGCGCCGCGCCGCCGCGCGCGCCGCCTGCGTTCTGGGTGTAGACGTCGTCGCCGCCGAGGTCGAGGAGGATCGCGGCGTCGTCGCGGTGCCAGGTACGGCCGACGCCGGAGACGATCAGTTTTCCTGCCTCCGTGTCGCGCGTGGCGAAGTCGCCGTCGGGTTTCCCCTTCGCCTCCCACTCGGCGCGCACGGCCTTCTCGAGGTCAGCGAGGAACGCCGCATCGCGGACACGCCAGAGTTCCCGCGCCGCCGCCGCGAGCTTCCCGTAGTCCACCCGCGTCGCGAGATCGAGGACCTTGAGGTGGCGGGCGAAGCGCGCCTTGTCCTCGTCGGTCTCGAGGTAGATGTGGACCGTGAACTGCGTCGCGAGCGAGTCCACGTTGGCGTCGAGGAAGGCGATGTCGTCCGGCGTGAGCGCCGCGAACGCGGCGTCGCGGAGCCGGCGCGCCTCCTTGAGGATCGCGACGAGCTGCGAGACGTGCTCCTCGAACGAGAGTCCCGTTTTCGGCGCAAGCGCTGTCGGCGTCTCGAGATCGAGCCACGCGGCCGCCTCCGCGAGCGGATCGGCGGCAAGGCCGTCCATCGACGCGCTTGCCAGCAGCCGCAGGCGGAACGGCTCCCGGTGGATGTACGCGACGCGGTTCATGCGGAACGGGTCCGCCGTGTCGTGCAGCGCCGCCAGCCGCTTGCGCAGGTCCGCCGTCGGCTCCTCCAGCTTCTTCTGCCGCACCAGCTCCGCCGCCAGCGCCTCCTCCGGGACGTCCCCGGGCGCGAAGTCGAGCTTCGCGGGCACCGTCTTCCCCCTCGGCACCGGCCGCGCTTCCAGCACGACCTTCACCTCGACCAGCACCACCCGGTGCGACCCCTCGAGCCGGACCTGCGTCCCCGGCGGCTGCTTCCGCAGCCACTCCTCCAGCGCCCACGTCCCCGCGGGCTTCCCGTCCACCGTCAGCTCGACCAGGTCCCGCACGATCCGCAGCGCCACCACGTCGCCAGCCTTCCGCCCCGTCACCGCCGCCCGGTACGCCGCCGTCGGGTCCTTCAACCCCGCCTCCCAGTCCTTCCCGTCCAGCCCCACGATCACGTCCCCCGCCAGCACCCCGCACTTCCGCGCCGGCGACCCCTCCGGCATGTCCACGACCCGGATCCCGGTCGTCGCGCTCACTCCCTCGACCTTCGGGATCTCCGCGACCGGCTCCATCGAAATCCCCGACCACGGCGCCTGTGCCTCCGCAAGCCCCGCCGTCATCGCCACGACCGCGAGCAACAGGCGCTTCATCGCGCACCCTCCAAGGTCCTTGCACCCTAATCCCCGAATCGCCGGAATTGGCACAATTTCCGCCCCCCGAGCCCGTTGATTGACGCGGGGGAGAGACACCGACACCTTTGGGAGACCGAGGATGAAGCGCCGGATCCTGGCCGTTGCGATCGCCGCCGCCGTCATGTTGCGGTTCGCCGTGGCCGACGACGGGAAGAAGGACGGGCCGCCGCCGCCGAAGCCGCCTGCTGACGATGGGGGGGACGGGAAGAAGGGGCCGCCGCCTCCGCCGCCGGGCGACGGGGAAGGGAAGGGGCCGAAGTGTCCGTGCAAGTGCCACCATCCGCCACCGCCGCCGCCGAAGGACGGGAAGCCGCCGCTGCCGCCGAAGGACGGCAAGCCGCCGGTTCCGCCGAAGGACGGGGAGCCCGGGGACGGGCCGAAGGGTCCGCCGCCGCCTCCGAAGGACGGCAAGCCGCCGGTTCCGCCGAAGGACGGGGAGCCTGGGGATGTTCCGAAGGGTCCGCCGCCGCCTCCGAAGGACGGCAAGGGTCCTCCTCCGCCGAAGCCGCCGCTCTGTCCGAAGTGCGGCCATCCGCTTCCGCCTCCTCCGCCGAAGCCGCCCCCGCCGCCCAAGGATGGCGAGAAGCCCCCGATGCCTCCGAAGGATGGGGAGAAGCCTCCGATGCCGCCGAAGGATGGCGAGAAGCCTCCGATGCCGCCGCCGGAGGACGGGGAGAAGCCGCCGATGCCTCCGCCCGAGGAGGGAGACGAGACGGACGGCCTCGAGTAGACGCTGCGGAACAGAGACGGGCCCGGGGATGACCCGGGCCCGTTTTCCATTCCGGCCTGCGGATTACTTGCCTGCGGTGGGTTTCACGACGACCACGATCGCGTTCTTCGGGTCGCCGTACTTCGCGAACGCCTCCTGGACCTGTTTCGCGGTCAGCGCCGCGACGGCCGCCGGTTCGTTCACGACGTCGTCGAGCGAGAGGCCCTGCCAGGTGAGCGCCTGGAGCCGCGCGGTCCAGTACGACGGATCCTTGACCTGCTCCGCGTACGCCGTCGCCACCTGCTTGAGCGCCGTCTCCATCTCCTCGGCGGTCGGGCCCGACTTCGCGAATTCCGCGTAGACCGCCGCGAGCGATTCCACCAGCCGCGCGGCCTTCGCGGGCTCGGTCGGTGCGGAGGCGGAGAAGACGCCGAATCCCGGGTAGACGAATGCGGCGCGGGACGAAGCGCCGATGCTGTAGACGAGCTGCTCCTTCTCGCGCACCTGCGCCATGAGGCGGGTCGACAGGATGCGCGAGGCGAGCGAGAGGCAGCGCGCGTCGGCGGCGTCGGCCTGGTTCGCGCCGTAGAAGCCGGAGAAGACGAAGGCCTGCGGCGTCGGCGTGTCGATCTCCCGGTCGATCCTCCGCGGGCCCGCGGGGCGCTTGATCGTCCTCACGGAAGCGAGGCTCGTCGGCGCGATCCGCTCGCGCGACGGGATCGAGCCGAGGTAGCGCGCCGCCAGCTCGAGCGCCCGGTCCTTCGGCACGTCTCCCACGATCGACACCTCCACCGGCGATTCCTTCACCAGCCGCTCGAGCCACGCCTGCGCCGCGGCGAGCGTGATCCTGTCCAGGTCCGCCGCCGCCAGAGGCCGCGTGCGCGGTTCGTCCTCGGGGAAGGGCAGTGCGCCCGCGAGGCGCGCGCCGAGCTGCGTCGGGGACTTCTCCGTCTCCGCGAAGATCTGGCGCATCGTCTCGCGGAACTGCTCGAATCCGGCCGCCTCGACCCGGGGCTGCGTGAGCAGCAGGTGCGCCAGCTGGAGCCCCGTCTCGAGGTCGTCCGGGCTCCCCGAGACCGTCAGCGAAATCGTCCCGGGCGCGCTTCCCGCCCCCGCGCCGCGCCCTCCGCGTCCCCCGCGCCCGCCGCCGCCCGCCCCGCTGTTCACGTTCACCTTCTTCCCCGTCATCAGGTCCCGGATCTCCGCGGACGTCAGCCCCTTCGTCGCCGGGTGCGACCACGCCACCATCGCCGCCTGCGTCAGCCCCCGCGTCTCCGCGCTTTCCAGCAGCTCGCCGCCGGGAAGCGTGATCGTGACGGTCGCGTCGTTCTTCCGTTCGTCCATGAAGCGGTAGCGCAGCCGGACGCCGTTCGAGAGCCAGGCCGACACGACCTTGCTGGCCGCGTGATCCTCCACCTCCTTCACCTCGCCGGCCTTCGGCACTTCCTTCATGAGCTCCGTCGCCCCCGCCGTCTCCGCTTCCTTCTCCGGCTTCACCGCGAGCGCCGCCGTCCCCGCCTCGACCAGCTGCGCCTCCGTCGGCACGCCGGCCCCCGCGGGCAGGACCGCCACGAACGCCGCCGCCTGGAAGTCGAACTCCCTCGCAAAACGCTTCGTCACCTCCTCGCCCCTGATCGAGGGGAGAAGTTTCCGGAGCAGCTCGAGCGCCTGGGCGGCAGACACGACCGGCTCGCCCGCGCTCACGGCCGAGTTCATGGCGCGGACGAGCGTGCCCGCGGGCTGCGTCGCCTCGGTCTCGACGGCGCGCTCGGCGCCGGAGAGGATCTGCGCCCGGACGGCCTCGAGCTCGCGGTCGGTGAACCCGAACGCGCGCGCGCGCTGCAGCTCGAGCGCCAGCTCCGCCAGCGCCGCCTTCCACTTGCCTGCGACCGCGCGGCCCGTCAGCTCCGCGCTGTAGAGCAGGCTCCCTTCGTTCCCCGCCGAGACCCGCCCGCTCTGGTAGCTCGTCCCGCCCGCCTCGACCTTGCGCTCCAGGCGCCGGTTCAGCGCCGACACCCCCAGCCGCAGCACCAGGTCGTCCCGCAGCTGCCCCTCCGTCAGCGTCGGCGGCCGCGCCGGCTCCAGCCGCACGATCTGCACCTGGTCCGCCGTCAGCTCCGCGTCCGTCGCCACGATCCCGAAACTCTTCTCCGTCGCCTTCACCCCCGGCGAACGCCCCGCCGGCCGGTCCTTCTTCGGCGCCGCGCCGAACCGCTCCCTGATCGCCTTCACAACCTCCGCCGGCTCCGCGTCCGCCACCACCATCAGCGTCGCGTTCGACGCCGTGTACCACGTCCCGTAGTAGTCCAGGAAGTCCGGGCGCTTCACCGTCTTGACCGTCTCCTCCGTGCCGATCGTGTCCCGCTGCCCGAACAGCGACCCGGGGGCGATGCGCTCCATGACGTAGTCGCCCGTCCGCTGCCGGGCCGAAAGGCCGCGCCGGCGCTCTTCCAGGATGATCTGCCGCTCGGATTCGATTTCCTCGGGGGTGAGGGAGAGGCGGAAGAGCACGTCGGCGAAGTAGAGGAAGCCCTTGCCGAGGGTTTCGGCGTCGGTTTTGGGGAGGGAGAGCTGGTAGGTGGTCTGCTCCATGTTGGTGAAGGCGTTCTGGTCGCGGCCGAACTGCATGCCGAGGGACTCGAAGAAGGGGATGAGGGAGCCGGGCTTGAAGTTTTCGGAGCCGTTGAAGGCCATGTGCTCGAGGTAGTGGGCGATGCCGCGCTGGGGGTCGGTTTCGTTGAGGGAGCCGGAGTGGATGTGGAGCCAGACGGTGGCGCGGCCCGGGGGGACGGCGTGTTTGCGCACCAGGTAGCGCAGCCCGTTGTCGAGCTGGCCGGAGACGACGGCGGGGTCGGTGGGGAGCGGGGCGTCCTCGGCGAGGGCGACGGCGGCGGTGAGGGCGAGGATGGCGGCGGCGCGGATCATGGGCGGGTCCTTGGAAAGAGGAACTGAGGGAAGCGGGGGAGTCTACCAGCGGGGAGAGTCAGGCCCGCGGGTTGTCCGGTGGTCTCGGCGAGCGGTTGACGATCCAGGCGCCGGCGATGACGAGCGGGCCGCCCGCGAGGAGGGCGGGGGTGAGCGGTTCGCGCAGGATCAGGAACCCGAGGAGGACGCCGAAGACGGGGACGAAGCTGATGAACACGCCGGCGCGGACCGTGCCGACGTCGCGGATCGCCTGGTAGTACCAGAGGAAGCCGAGGACGGTGCCGCCCACGGCGAGGAACAGGAGGCTGATCCAGGCCGCGGCGCCGTACGAGGAGGCGCAGGTGAGGGCTCCCTGCGCGATTCCGAAGGGAGCGAGGAGGAGGGCGCCGACGGCGGCGGCGTACGCGACCGAGGCGAGCGGCGAGAGGTCCTTCATCGCGCGCTTGCCGAGGACCGAGTACGCGGCCCAGCAGCCGACGCAGCCGAGCAGCGCGAGTTCGCCGGGGCCGACCTCGGTGCCGATCGAGGAGATCCGTCCCTGCGTGATGACGATGGCCGCGCCGGCGACGGCGACAAGGACGCCGAGGACGCGGACCGGGCGGAGCGGCTCGGCACCGACGAGCGCGGAGAGGACCGCGATGCCGACGGGATTGAGGGTGACGATGAGCGCCGCACGGCCGGCGGGGATGTGCTGGAGGCCCGTGAAGAAGAACGCGTTGTAGCCGAACACGCCCGTGAGGGCGAGGAGGAGCATCGCGAGGGCCTGCAGGCCGGTGAGCGCGGGCCAGCGGCGTTCCGAGGAGCGGAGAAGCGCCAGGAGGAGGACCGAGGCGATCGCGAAGCGCCAGAAGGCGGCGGCAAAGGGCGGGACGACGCCGGCAAGCTGCCGGCCGGCGACGAAGGTGCCGCCCCAGAGGGCCATGGTGGCGAGCAGCTTGGCGGTGGTGGGCACGCGGGAGGGCGCGGAGTCTAACAAGGTCCCGTTGCCTGGAATCTCAGCCTCGAGGATGTCGAGGATGTTCCGGAAATCGCGGCGTTGACGGCGCTCCCGCGCGGATTACGATGAACACGCCACAGAGAGGAGCGCCGACCTTTGGCGTTCGAATTCGTCGAGGGGAACGAGGCGATCGCGCGCGCCGCGGTCCGCGCCGGCTGCGATTTCTTCGCGGGTTATCCCATCACCCCCGCCTCTTCCATCCTCCATTACCTGAACGAGGATCTCCCTCCGCGCGGCGGCGTGGTCATCCAGGCCGAGGACGAGATCGCCTCCATGGGGTTCTGCATCGGCGCCGCGATGGCCGGGCGCAAGGCCATGACCGCGACGAGTGGCCCCGGCATCAGCCTCTACAGCGAGAACATCGGGCTCGCCGTCATGGGCGAAACGCCGCTCGTGATCGTGAACGTCCAGCGGCAGGGGCCCGCCACCGGCTCCGCCACCCGCGGCGCCGACGGCGACGTCCAGTTCACCCGCTGGGTCACCTCCGGCGGCCTCCCCGTCATCGCCCTCGCCCCCGCGACCGTCGAGGACGCATACCTGCTGACCTTCGTCGCGTTCAACTTTGCCGAGAAGTTCCGTACGCCTGTCTTCCTCCTCTCCAACGCCGAGCTCGGCATCGCCCGCGAGTCCGCCGACCTCGACGCCGTGCCGCTCCCGCCGCGCTTCGACCGCGTCAAGGCCCCGCCCGCCGCCGAGGGCTTCCGCCCCCACCAGTTCGACAACCCAGCCGACGTCCCCGCCTTCGCCGACTTCGGCGGCGACACGATCACCCGCTTCACCACCTCCATGCACGACAAGGACGGCTTCCTCACCAGCCGCCCCGCCGTCATCCAGGAGATGGTCGACCACTTCGCGGCCAAGATCGACGCCGCCGCCGACGAGATCGCGCTCGTCAAAGAGGACCTCCAGGACGGCGCCGACACACTCGTCGTCAGCTACGGCGTCACTTCCCGCTCGGTCGCCGTCGCCGTCCGCGAGGCGCGCCGCCGAGGCCGGAAGGTCTCTTCGCTCGTCCTGCAGACGCTCTGGCCGTGCCCGGAGAAGGCGCTGCGCGCGGCGATGCGGGGGCTGAAGCGCGTCGTGGTGCCGGAGATGAACATGGGACAGTACCGGCAGGAGGTGGAGCGGCTCGCGCCGGACGGCGTCGAGGTCGAGGGCGTCTGCAAGATGGACACGACGCTGCTGTCGCCCGACGAGATCCTCCGGAAGGGGGGGCTCCTGTGAGCGCGCCCGCGATCGCCAGCTACATGACGGACCGCATCGGTCCGTTGCCGTTCTGCCCGGGGTGCGGCCACACGACGCTGACGCACGCGCTGGACAAGGCGCTGGTGAAGCTGCAACTCGACCCGCGGCGCGTCGTCGTCGTGACCGACATCGGATGCATCGGCCTCTCCGACCGCTACTTCACGACCCACGCCTTCCATGGGCTGCACGGCCGCTCCATCACCTACGCGTGCGGGCTGAAACTCGCGCGGCCGGAGCTCAAGGTCATCACGCTCATGGGCGACGGCGCGGCCGGCATCGGCGGCGCGCATTTCCTGAACGTCGCCCGCCGCAACATCGGCATCACCCTCCTCGTCGGGAACAACTTCAACTACGGAATGACCGGCGGCCAGCACTCGGTGACGACGCCGGAGGAAGGGCTGACGAGCTCGACGCCCGCGGGGAACCCTGAGGCGCCGATGGACCTGTGCGCGACGGCGGCGGCGGCGGGGGCGCCGTGGGTCTGGCGCGCGACGATGTTCGACCCGGATCTGCCGGACGTGCTCGCGGACGCGATCGCGCAGCCGGGGTTCGCGATGGTGGACGTGTGGGAGCTGTGCACCGCGTACTACATGCCGCGGAACCAGTTCAAGAAGAAGGAGCTGCTCGAGATGTTCGGCGCGCACGGGCTCACGACGGGGAAGGTCGTGGACCGTCCGCGCCCCGAGTACACGGCGCGCCTCCGCGAGGTTCTCGCCTCCGCGAAGCCGCCGCGGCCTTCGCCCGGCATCGAGCCGCGCTTTCCCCACGCCGTCTCCCGGCAGACCGGGATCGTCATCGCGGGAAGCGCCGGCCAGAAGATCAAGTCGTCCGCGGCGCTGTTCGCGCAGGCGGGAATGTTCGCAGGGCTGCACGCGACGCAGAAGGACGACTACCCGATCACCGTGCAGACCGGCCACTCCGTCGCCGAGGTGAACCTCAGTCCCGAACGCGTGGACTACACCGGCATCGAGCGCCCGGACTTCTTCGTCCTGCTCTCCGAAGACGGCCTCCGCCGCACGCGCGACACCGTCGCGGCCCTTCCCGCCACGTCCACGCTCTACGCCGTGGACGACCTCGAGCTCCCCCCGACCGCCGCGCGCGTCCGGCGCCTCCCGTCGCGCGAGCTCACGAAGGACGCCGGCCGCCTCTCGCTCTGCACCGCCGCCCTCGCGTTCCTCCTCGCCGACTCGGGCCTCTACCCGGTCGCCGCTCTCCGCGCGGCCATCTCTGCTTTCACCAGCCCGAAGATCGCCGAGGCCAGCCTCAAGGCCGCCGCCGCCGGCGCCGCCGCCGTTCATCGGGAGTAAATCCGCGCTTCAACGGACTTTCACCCGCGTGGCGTACGCTTCCGGTGTCCCCACATCGGAGGTCCGACCATGTCCGAACCCTCACGACGCTCCTTCCTCTCCCGCTGGCTCCGCCGCGGCGTCCTCGCCGGCCTCGCCGTCTTCGTCGCCATCCAGTTCGTCCCGTACGGCCGAAACCACAGCAACCCGCCCGTCCTCAAGGAACCCGCCTGGGACTCCCCGGCCACCCGCGCCACCGCCGTCCGCGCGTGCTTCGACTGCCACTCCAACCAGTCCCAGTGGCCCTGGTACTCGCACGTCGCCCCCGTCTCCTGGCTCGTCCAGAACCACGTGGACGAAGGCCGCAGCAAGCTCAACTTCTCCGAGTTCAACAAGCCCCAGAAGGAGGCCCACGAGGCCGCCGAAACCGTCGGCGAGGGCGAAATGCCCATGACGAGCTACGTCCTCGGCCACCCCGACGCGCGGCTTACCGCCGCCGAGAAGGACGCGTTCATCCAGGGCCTCACGGCGACGCTGGGCGGGGAAGGGAAGGGCGGGAAGGGCGGAAAGGACGACGACGACTAGCGCCCCAGCGCCGCCTTCATCGCCGCCACCGCTTCGTCGTCCTCGCCGTCCTGCATCGTCCGCGGGTCGAGCAGCACGCGTCCCTTCTGCACCCGCGCGAACACCGGCGGCTCGCCGAGCCGCAGCGCGACGATCACGGCGTCCGCGCCTTTCGCGCCCGGGTCCACCGCGACCACCTTCGTTTTCAGGTTCTGCCCGGGCGTCGAGCCGCCGCCGATCTGCGACTCCTCGTCCCAGACCTCCGCGTGCAGCGCCTTCGCCATCGCCTTCGCGCGCTTCTCGATCTCCGCCAGCGGCATCTTCATCATGCGCAGCGTCGGCACCGTGTCCTCGACCGTGTCGGGGTTCAGGTACAGCCGCAGCGTCGCCTCGAGCGCGACGAGCTGGAGCTTGTCGGGGCGGACGGCGCGGAAGAGCGGGTGTCTGCGGCAGAGGGCGACGGCCTCGGTCGAGCCCGCGATGATGCCGGCCTGCGGGCCGCCGAGGAGCTTGTCGCCGGAGATGCACGAGAGGTCGGCGCCCTGGGCGACGGAAGCGGCGACCATCGGCTCGGGGGTGATGCCGTAGCGGGCGACGTCGAGGAGGGCGCCGGAGCCGATGTCGTCGAGGACGCGGAGGTTGCGCTTTTTCGCGAGGCCGACGAGCTCCTCGAGCGACGGTTCCTCGACGAAGCCGACGACGGCGAAGTTCGAGCGGTGGACGCGCATGAGGAGCGCCGTGTCGGGCGTGATCGCCTTCTCGTAGTCCGCGATCCGCGTCTTGTTCGTCGTGCCGACCTCCACCATCCGGCACCCCGACTGCTTCATCACGTCCGGCACCCGGAACGCGCCGCCGATCTCGACGAGCTGCCCGCGCGACACGATGACTTCCTTGCCCGCCGCCAGCGCCGCGAGGCACAGCATCGTCGCCGCCGCGTTGTTGTTCACCACCGTCGCCGCCGGCGCGCCCGTCACCCGCTCCAGCAGCTTCGCGCAGTGCCGCTCCCGGTGCGCCCGCTCCGCCGTCTCCCGGTCCACTTCCAGCAGGTTGTACCCCTTGTTCTCCGCCACCAGCGCGTCCAGCGCCGCCTTCGGCAGCACCGCCCGCCCCAGCCCCGTGTGCAGGATGATCCCCGTCGCGTTGATCACGCGGCGCAGCCCGGGGCGGGAAGCGCCCTCAAGGACCGCCGCGGCGCGCGCCAGGATCGCCGGCGCCGCCAGCGCGTCCTCCGACACCCCGTTCTCCCCCGACTTGATCTGCGCCCGCAGCCCGTCCAGCACGCCTCGCACCGCCTCCGTCACCAGCTCGCGCCCGTGCGACTTCGCGAGCGAAGCGGCTTCCTTCGATTCGAGCAGCGAGCTGACCTGCGGGAGCCTGCGGAGGAGGGACATGAGGGACGGATTATGTCACAGATCCGGGCGGTGCGGCGAGTGGGGTCTGCGCTAGTGCCCCGTGGCGAGGACGTCGACGGGAGTGCCGACCTTCCAGCCCCAGCCCTTGGAGATCGCTTTCAGGATTTCACTCGGATCCGGAATCATGCAGCTCTCCAGGTAAACCGGCTCCCAACGTCCCAGCCGGGCGGAGTGTAAAATGGTGGAATGCTGAGCCCGGCGATGCTGGAACATTATCGCAAAATGAGCCCCCGCGAACGCATTGCGGAGATGAGCGCCCTCAACAAGGTCGCGTGGTGCGCCTTGATGTCGCTGCCGCCGGAGGAGCGCGAGCGCCGCCTCGAGGCGGAAACCCGGATTCGTCGTGAGTCGATCAAGGCCTTGCTTGCGGGCTTGGCGGCTGCAGATGAGCAAACACGGCAACATGGCGGATGAACTCCTCGAGAAGGCTCGCAGTCTCTCCGGTGTGCTGACAGCCCGCGGGATCACTCACGCCTTCATCGGCGGGCTTGCCATGAATGCCTGGAGCATTCCGGCACCGACGTACGATATCGATCTCTGCGCGGCCCTCGACCCCGCGGACGTGCCGGGACTCATCGCGGACCTTGATCGCGCGGGCTTCGTGCCACCTCCGACGGCTTGGCTCAACTCCGTGGGTGCCGCGCGATTCCAGGAGTTCTCCGTGCATTGGCCAGTGGGCGCCGGGCTGCGTGCAGCAGACATCTTTCTCGCCACCGACGGCTTTCAGCAGTCCGCGTTGACGCGCCGGAGGCCGGTGGACCTCGCGGAGGGATTCAGGACTTTCGTGGTCTCGCCCGAAGACCTTCTCATCTACAAACTCGTCGCCTGGCGTCCGAAGGATCGCGCCGCCATCGAACGGCTCCTCGCCGTGCAGTCGGCGCTCGAGTGGACCTATGTTCGCGAGTGGGCCGGTCGCCTTGGTGTGACGCCTCGACTGGAAGAAGCTCTCAAGGAGTCGGGATTGCGGCCGTGATTCTGCTCGCCGGATTCTGGCGTATCCGAATCTGACGGTGGCCGTCCCTCTCGTCAGGCTACCTCGGCGGCAGGCACAGGCACGACGAGTTCACCTCGACGTCGGCGTGCTTCCACGCGGTCGCGAAGTCGCGCTCGGCCTGCGCGGCGTCCTTGCCCTGCGCCTTGAGCGACTGGGCGAGGCCGTACAGCGACCAGCCGTTGCCGGGCCACTGGCGCAGGTCCTCGCGGTAGACCGCCTCGGCCTCCGCGGCCTTGCCGGCGCGCAGCAGCGCGGCGCCGAGCGGGTGGCGGACCGGCATGATCCAGTCCGGCGGCTCGTCGTAGCGCAGGCCGTCCTCGTGCGCGACCGCGGCCTTGAGCATCGTGATCCCCTCGTCGAGCCGGTTCTCGGCGACGAGGATCTCGCCCTCGAGCATGCCGGAAGCGACCTGGAACAGCGCCCCGGCCCCGTTGTTGCCGAAGAACGCGTCCGCGGGGACCTTCGCCACCGCCGCCTCGAACTCCTTCTGCGCCGCCCGCGCTTCCGCCGCCTTCCCGAGCGCCGCGAACGCGCAGCCGCGGGCGAAATGCCGGTAGGCCCGGGACTGCGGGAAGATCTCCCTCGGCTCCGGCGCCGCCAGCACCGCTTCCCAGCGCCCGAACCGCATGTCGGCCATGAGCGGGGAGGCGACGAAGCCGTCCACGAGCGGCGCGGCGGCCTCGAGGAAGTCCGGCGGCATCTCGGCAAGCATCGCGGCGAGCGAGTCCGCCGCGAGCTTCGAGCGGCCGGTCATCATGCACGCGAACGCCAGCATGTGGCGGTTGTGCGCCATGTAGACGCGGTAGAACCCCGGCGGCAGCGCGCGCGCGACGTACCGCGCGTCGGCCTCGATCGCGCGCTCGTTCGCCTCGACCGCCTCCTCCCACCGCCCGCGCCGGACGTCGATGTGCGACGGCATGTGCACGAGATGCCCCAGCCCCGGCGCGAGGTCGCGCAGCGCGTCGCACGCCGCGTCCGCCCGCCCCGGCTCCGCCGACGCCTCCACCGCGTGGATGTACAGGTGGCAGCCGAGCGGGTGCTTCGCGTCCATCCTCAGCACCGCCTCGAGCGTCGCGACGATCTCCTCCGTCCCCGGCTGCGCCTTCCTGTCCTGCGTCCACAAATCCCACGGCCGCAGGTCCATCATCGCCTCCGCGAACAGCGCCCCGACGTCCGCGTCGTCCCCATGCCGCTTCCATGCCTCCCTCATCGCGTCCGCGTACGCCCGGTCCAGCGGCCCCCGGTCCGCCGGCTGCGGGTCCGCGTACCGCTTCGACAGCGCCTCGATCAGCTCGCGCTCGACGGGGGAAGCGCCCGCGGCGAGCTCGCGCGCCTTCCCCAGCGCCGCCCACGCCGCCTTCGCGTGCGCCTCGTCGACCATCGGGTTGTTGATGTGCGGCCCGTTCGCCAGCGCGATTCCCCAGTACGCCATCGCGCACCACGGGTCCGCCGCCGCCGACCTCTCGAACGACCGGATCGCTTCGTCGTGGTTGAACGCGAACAGGAAGTTCAGCCCCTGGTCGAACCACTCCTGCGCCTCGGCCGAGGACGTCGTGACCTTCCGCGAGTGGGAGCCGGTGCCCTCGAACCGTCCTTCAGGGAGCGACGAACAGCCGGCGAGCAGGAGCAACGAGGCGAGCGTGGCGGCGCGCATGGCGGGTCTCCGGTTGCGGGAAGCGCGGATAATACGCTCTTCCCCGGACCACCGCCGCGGAACTATGGCGCCGCCGACGTGTTCACGCGCGGCGGCCGCGACTCCGTCTTCGCCGCGTAGTCGTCGTCGAGGAACGCGTCGTCGTCGCCGAACAGCTCCACCGGCTTGTAGCCCGGCTGCTTCGACTTCTCCAGCTCCTCCGCGAACGCTTTCAGGATCGCCCCCGCCAGCTCCTCGCGCCCCGCCGCGTGGATCGGGTGCGCCACGTCCGCGTACAGCTTCTGCCGCCCCTCCTCGATCACGATCTTCCGCTTCACCGGCAGCCGCCCGCCGCAGTCGTTGCAGAACGTCGCCCGCAGGTGGTTCTTCCCCCCGCACTTCGGGCACCGGTCCGTCAGCTTCCGCGAGGGCATCGCCACGAACGGCCCCCTCGAGCCGTCGATGATCTTGATGTCGCGGATGACCAGGGCGTTCTCGAGCGTGATCGAGCAGAACGCCCGCAGCTTGTCGTTCGGGCGGCTCACGAGCTTGACCCGGACCTCGGTGATCTGCATGGTGTCCCGTCCTTCCCTGACGTCGCGTTTCACGCTACCGAGCGCTGGCCGCCGGTATCACGCGTCCGAGAGAGGAGAGCACGGGGTCCCCTGCGAGTCTCTCCGCCTCCGCGCGGGACAAAACGGGCAGGTACACCGTCGAACCGCTTCCGGTCACCCTGGCACCGAAAGGCCCCGTCCGCTGGGCCGTCGCGAGGACGCGCGCGAGGCGCGGCTCCGCGGCGAGCGCGGCGGACTCAAGGCGGTTGAACAGCCCTCCCTCAAGGGCAGCCGGCGACCCGGCGGGAAGCCGGCTGATGAGGATGTTAGGACTGTTGCGAGGGGCGTTCAAGTCGAATGTGAAGCGGCGGTAGACGTCGGCGGTGAGGGTGGGGAAGGGCGGGCAGAGGAGGGCGAAGTGGAGGGGCGGGTGTGAGGGGAGCGGGGAGACGATCTCGCCTCGGCCGGTGCAGAGGGCGGTGCCGCCCTCGAGGAAGAAATTGACGTCGGAGCCGAGGCGGGCGGCGAGGGCGTGGAGGGCGGGTTTGCCGAGGCCGAGGCTCCAGAGTCGGTCGAGGCCGAGCAACGTCGCGGCCGCGTCGGCGGATCCGCCGCCGAGCCCGGCGCCGGTGGGGACGCGCTTCTCGAGGACGATTCGCGCCCCGGCCGATGTTTTGTTTTCGGACGCGAGCAGGCGCGCGGCCTTGAGGACGATATTGTCCTCGCCGGGCGGGGCGCCGTCGCCGCGCACATGCAGCTCGAGCCTTGCCGCCGGCTCGAAGGTCAGCGTGTCCCCGAGGTCGATTTCGTGGAAGACCGACTCGAGTTCGTGGAACCCGTCCGCACGCTTCGCCGTGATCTCGAGGAACAAATTGAGCTTCGAGGTCGCCTCGACGGTGATGCCGCGCGAATCGCCGGTGATGCGCATGCGGTCAGGCTACCGCCTCCGCGCCTACTCGACGATGACGTTGTCGATGAGGCGCGTTTTCCCGAAGCGCACGGCGACGGCTATGACGGTCCGGCCGCTCACGTCGTTCACGTCCTCCAGCGTCTCCGGGTGCACGATCGCGACGTAGTCGATCTTCGCGCTCTTCGCCGTCCCGATGATCCGCTTCACCTCGCCGTGCAGCTTCTTCACGCTCTTCTCGCCGCCCGCGACCAGCTCCCTCGCCCGCTCCAGGGCCTGGTGCAGCACCAGCGCTTCCGTCCGGTGCTTCGGCCCGAGGTACACGTTGCGGCTCGACATCGCCAGGCCGTCGGGCTCGCGGACGATCGGGCAGACCTGGACCTTCAGGTCGAGATTCAGGTCCGTGACCATGCGCTGGATGATGACGGACTGCTGGTAGTCCTTCTGCCCGAAGTAGGCGATGGTGGGGCGGACGATGTTGAAGAGTTTGAGGACGACGGTCAGGACGCCGCGGAAATGTCCCGGGCGGTTCCCGCCGCAGAGTTTCTCGGTGAGCTTGTCCTGGTCGGCCCAGGTCACGAACCCGCGCGGGTACATTTCGGCGACGGAGGGGGCGAAGACGACGTCCACGCCGGCGTCGCGGCAGACCTTGACGTCGCCCTGGAGGTCGCGCGGGTACTCGTCGTAGTCCTCGCCCGGCGCGAACTGGAGAGGATTGACGAAGACGGAAACGACGGTCATCGCGTTGCCGCCGGTCCTGGACAGGCGCATGAGGGAGACGTGGCCCTCGTGGAGGGCGCCCATGGTGGGGACGAACCCGACCGACTCGCCTTTGCGCCAGAGAGGCAGCAGGATCTTGTGGAGTTCGGCAACGGTGTGGACGACCTTCGGCATCGACCTCATTTCCCCTGAAATCCCCGCTCCATGAACGCCTCAGCCGCGGATTTTGGCAAGCAATTGGACGACCCGGCCGCGTCCCGGGACGAGCAGGCGCGGGGCGATGGCGGCGAGGGGCAGGAGGACGAAGAGCCGTTGGTGGAGCCCGGGGTGGGGGAGGGTGAGGAAGGCGGTCCGCCGGCGTGCGGCGCCATGGGTGAGGAGGTCGAGGTCAATGGTGCGCGGTCCCTTGGCCGCGTCGCGGATGCGCCCGAGAGCGGCTTCGATGCCGAGAAGGGCGCCGAGGAGGGCCTCCGGCGTCAGGGTCGTCTCGACGAGGGCGGCGGCGTTGAGGAAGCGCGGCTGCGGGGGGCCGACGGGGTCGGTCTCGACGAATGAGGAGTGCGAGCGGAGGCGGGTCCCGGGCAGGCGCGCCATCGCGGCGAGCGCGGCGCGGAGGTTGGCGGCCCGGTCGCCCAGGTTGGACCCCAGCCCGACGGCGGCGACGGCGCGGCGCGGCATCGGCCGCTACGGCATCCCCGGCGCGCGGGTCGTCTTCTTCTCGCCTGCCGGAGGCGCGGCCGGCGTCACCGCGGCCTGGGGCCGGCGAAAGAACCAGAGGATCGGCCCCGAGATCGCGTAGCCGCAGAAGGCGAGCGCGAGCGTCACGATGGGCTCCATCGCGGCCATGAGCGCGACCAGCACGACCTCCGCCATCCGCGCGAACCGGTGATGCCCGCGCAGCAGCTTGTTCACGAGGTGCGCGTACCGGACGTTCGAGATCATCGCGATCCCGCTTGCGAGCACCGCGAAAGGCAGCGCCAGAGCAATCACGTCCGCCGTCCGGGACCCCGCCAGGTGGTCGCGCAGGAGCGTCAGCGAGACCACCACGCCCGCCGCCGCGGGAGAGGGCAGCCCGCGGAACGACATGTGCGCCTCCTCGTCCAGGGTCGTCTCCACGTTGAACCGCGCCAGCCGCAGCACCGCGCACGCCGCGTACACCGCGCAGATCGCCACCGCCACCTTCCGCGGCAGGATCCCGCCGCACGCGTCGATCGTCACGTACGCCAGGAACGCCGGCGCCAGCCCGAACGACACCGCGTCGCACAGCGAGTCCAGCTCCGCGCCGAACTTCGAGGCGCTTCCCGTCATCCGCGCCACCCGCCCGTCGAGCGCGTCGAAGACCATGGCGATGATGATCATCCAGCCCGCGAGCTGGAAATTGTAGGAGGCGTCCGCCGCGAGCCCGGAGGGGCGGGCGGCCATCAGGACCATCGAGCGCGCCGCGAAGATCACGGCCGCGAAACCGCAGATGACGTTGCCCAGCGTGACGAGCGTCGGGAGAAGCCCGATGTGCCTGAGCCTCTTGACCTTGAACTTGCGGGTGCCCTTCACGCTATTTCAGCCTCCCCAGGATCGTCTTTGCGCCGTACACGGCGTCCCCGACTTTCACGGCGATCGAGCCCACGCGGTCCTTGGGGATGTAGAGCTCCGTGCGCGAGCCGAACTTGATCATCCCGAAGCGCTGGCCCTTCTCGAGCCGGTCGCCGACTTTCGCGGTGCAGATGATGCGGCGGGCGATGAGGCCGGCGACCTGGCGGACGAGCATTTTGACATTTCTGGAGTCGTCGCGCAACCCGAGGGCGTTGGCCTCGTTTTTCGGGCCGGAGTCGGGGTGGCGGGCGTCGAGGAAGAGGCCGGGGAAGTACTTGATGTACTCGACGGTGCCGGGCCAGGGGGTGCGGTTGACGTGGCAGTTGAAGACGGAGAGGAAGATGCCGATGCGGACGGCGGGGCCGCCGACGTAGGTATCCTCGGTGACGTCGGTGATCTCGGTGACGCGGCCGTCGGCGGGGGAGACGAAGGCGTCGGGGTCGGAGGGGGTTTTGCGCTCGAAGTCGCGGAAGAAGGAGAGGACGAAGAGGAAGAGGACGAAGGGGGCGGGGGAGGCGGGGGGGTAGAGGAACCAGATGCCGGCGCCGAGGGCGGCGGAGAGGAGGAAGGAGAGGGCCATCTCGCGAAGGCCATGTCGGGCAAAAGGCAAGGGCACCTCCGAGCCGATAGACGGGGATAGCCGCCCGCCCCGGGAGCGAGGAAGTCCGGGGGCGGGCGGCGGACCAGAGGAAGGTAAGGGCAGGCTGTCCGGCGCGCAACGAGTCTCGATCCGGCCCCGGGGGAAAAGCGATACCATGGCGACGGTGCGGCAGGCTGCGGACCCGAAGAAGCTCCTGGACCTGGGGTCCTGGGGGTTCTGGGCGCTGGTCGTGACGGGGCTGGCGGGGTTCCTGGCGACGACGTCGGTGGCGGCGTGGAAAAAGAACTCGAAGCTGCACCAGCGGGTGGCGGAGCTGGACCGGGAGATCGAGGCGCGCGCCGAGGCGAACCGGGGGATGGAAGGCGAGAAGCGCGCGCTGACGGACGACGCGGCGTACGTGGAGCGGATGATGCGCGCGCAGTTCCGGAAGCTGGGCCCGGAGGAGTGGGTGATCGACATGCGGGCCGGCGGGGCGGCGCGATAGCCGGGCGAATGGAAAGAGGGCGATGAGCGACATCCTGAATCCCGCGGAAGTGGAGACCCTCCTGAAGGTCGTGGAGGAGGGGCAGCTTGCGCCCGTCGCGGTCCCGGTGTCCTCGACTCCCTACGACTTCAAGCGTCCGGAGCGGGTCTCGAAGGAGCAGATCCGCGCGCTGGCGAACCTGCACGAGGTGTTCGCGAGGTCGTTCGGCGCTTCGCTGTCCGGCATGCTGCGGACGCTGACCGAGGTGCGCCTGGAGACGATGGCGCAGATGACGTACCAGGAGTTCGTGGCGGGGCTTCCGAACCCGACGTGCTTCACGCTGTTCAGCTGCGAGCCGCTGGCGGGCTCGATGATGGTGGAGTTCGGGCCGGACATGATGTTCCCGGTGATGGACCGGCTGCTGGGCGGCGGGCGCGGGGCGGGGGAGATCCCGGGGCGGCCGCTGACGGCGATCGAGTGGACGCTGGCGGGGACGATCACCCGGCGGGCGCTGGAGGACCTGGCGTCGATGTGGGCGATCGTGCGCCGGCTGGCGCTTGCGGCCGTCTCCAGCGAGTCGAACCCGCTCCTGATCCAGGCGATGCCCCCCAACGAGCTGGTCGTCGTGGCCTCCTTCTCGGTCCGGATCGCCGACGCGCAGGGCCGGATGAACATCTGCATCCCCTACGTCACCATCGAGCCGCTCGTCGCGGAGGTCGAGGCGCACAGCTGGTACCCGTCCGCCGCGACCGCGCCCGCGGCGCCGCCGCACGTCAGGGGCCCGCTGGCGCAGGCCTCCGTCCGCGTCACCGCAGTCCTCGCCGAGACGACGATCACGCTGCGGGAGCTCCTCCACCTCGAGCCCGGCGACGTCCTCGAAACCTCCCATCCGGCCGGCGAGCCCGTGACCGTCCTCGTCGAAGGCCGGCCGAAATTCGCCGGACGCGCCGCGACCTGGCGCAACCACTGGGCGCTCGAGATCACGGGGGCGGCGAAGCGGCCATGAAGCGCGCGATCACGGAGGTCCTGGCGATGCAGGTGCCGCTCGCGGTCGTCCTCGCGGAGCGGACGATGACGCTCGGGCAGGTGCTCGCGCTGGGCGCGGGAAGCGTCGTGGAGTTCGAGAAGCCCGTCGCCGCGGCGCTGGACCTGTATCTCGGGGAAAAGCGCGTCGCGAGCGGGAAGGCGGTGCGGATCGGAGAGAATTTCGGGCTCCAGGTGACGGAGATCGCGGACCCCCGCGACGTCGTGAACGGCATGGGCCGGAAGGACTGAAGGGCCCGGCAATCGCGACTTGCGTTCGCCCGGCGCAGGGGCCACACTTCTCCCCATGCTCCGGCCCGCCTTCGCCGCCCTTCTCCTGTGCGGCGCCGTCCTCGCCCAGGAGACCTTCTCTCCGTCCATGGAGGAAGGCGCTGTCTGGACGGAAACGACGGAGGGGTCGCTGACGCTCCGGATGAAAGTCACCGAGGTGGACAAGGGCAAGGAGGGGGCGACCCGCGAGCAGGGCGCGAAGGTCGAGAAGGAGGAGCGGCGGGAGACGCGGATCCTCGAGGCGTCGAAAGGCGTCCCGGCCGCGCTCCGGGCGACCTGGGTGACCTCGCGCGAGCGGCTGGACGGCGGGGAGGCGCGCGCGACCGCCCTCGAAGGCAGGACGGTCGAGATCCGCGGGCGCGAGGCGAGGCCGGCGGACGCGCCCGAGGCCGCGAAGGCCGCCGCGCGCGGGCCCGAGCCGTGGCGGGCCCTGCTTCCCTCCGGCCCGCGCTCCCCCGGCGAGTCGTGGACCGTCCCGGCCGCCGCCCTCTCCCGGCTCCTCCTCCGGGGCGCGAGCGAGGAGCCGTCGGACGCGTCCGAGATCAAGGTGACCTTCGCCCGCGTCTCCGGGCAGGACGACGCCCGCATCGCGACGCTCACGCTCTCCGGAACCATCGCCGTGGACTCCCGGCAGGACTTTCGCGTCCAGTTCGACGTCGAGGGCGAGCTGCTCTGGGACCTCTCGAGCGGCCACCCCGTCTCCCTCACGCTGGCCGGCAAGGCCCGCGCGCTCGAGGGGACGCTGAAGGACTCCAGGGGCGAAATCGTGGGCAAGGTCACCGGCGAGGGTTCCGAGTTCGCGGTGAAGACGGGGTACTCGGTCCGGTAGCCCGGGCCCGCAGGCGCGCCCGGCGAGCCGCATGGCGCCGACGAGGACGGCTCCTGCCGCCGCTTTCACGGCTCAAGCCGCCCCCCGAATGCGGCCGATCTTCTCTTTGCCCGAATCCGCCCTTCCTTTCCCCGCACCCGAGCCGCTTCACCGAATGAAGAAGCACCGCGTCTGGGCCGAGGTCGACCTCGACGCCCTCGCCGACAACGTCCGCGCCGTCCGGGCCCACGCGGGGCCGGACGTGGCGCTGCTGGCGGTCGTCAAGGCGGACGCGTACGGTCACGGCGCCGCTCCCTGCGCGCGCGTGGCGATCGAGGCGGGCGCCTCCATGATCGGCGTGGGCGACTCGACGGAAGCGCTGGAACTGCGCGAGGCCGGGATCCTCGCGCCGATCCTCGTCCTCGGAGCCGTGATCGAGGAGGAGATCGGCTGGGTCGTGTCCTACGACATCACGCCGACGATCCATTCCGCCCTCATGATCCCGCGGATCGCGGAGGAGGCGCGGCGGCAGGGGAAGCGCCAGAAGGTGCACCTGAAGGTCGACACGGGGATGGGGCGCCTCGGCGCGTCGGCCGCGCGGGCGCTGGAGATCGCGCAGCGGATCGTGGCGGAGCCGAGCCTCGAGCTCGAGGGGCTCTCGACGCACTTCTCCTCCGCCTACGGCATGGACGACCGCTCCATCGCGGCGACGCGCGACCAGGTCGCGCGCTTCGAGGCCGTCGCCGCGTCCCTCGAGGCGGCCGGCATCCGGCCTCCGCTCCGGCACGTGGCGAACTCGGGCGCGATCGGGCTGTCGCCGGTGCCCGGAAACCTGATCCGTCCCGGAATCGCGCTCTACGGGATCGACCCGGGGCTCTTCCGAGTCCACGACGTGCACGTGCGGCCCGTGCTGAGCCTGCGGACGCAGGTGGCGTTCCTGAAGGGCGTGCGGGCGGGGACGACGATCGGCTACAACCAGACGCACCTGACGCGGCGCAAGACCCAGGTCGCGACGCTTCCGGTGGGGTACAACGACGGCTACCCGTATGCGCTCTCGAACCGGAGCGCGGTGCTGATCCGGGGCGAGCTGGCGCCGGTGATCGGCACGGTGACGATGGACTACCTGACGGTCGACGTCGGCCACATCCACGGGGTCCACGTCGGCGACGAGGTCGTGCTCATCGGCCGGCAGGGCGACCGCGAGATCAAGGTCGCGCACCTCGCGCAGCTCGCGCAGACGATTCCGCTGGAGATTACGTGCGGGCTGGGGAAGCGCGTGCGGCGGGTGTACGTCTCGAGCGCGCGGGAGCACGCGAAGTGGCACCGGTTCGGCGAGGGCGCGCGTGCGGGCGGGTTCGCGGGGACGCGGGCGAACCCGTAGGCGGGCTATACTCGCGGGCGTGAAACCCGCGCTTGGCGCCGTCCTTTCCGCTGTCGTCGCGATCGCCGTCGCGGCCATCCTGCTCGCCCGCGAGCGGCGCGTGCGCGAAGACCTCGATCGGCGCGTGGCGGCGCTGGAGGCGGAGCGCGCGCTCCCGGCGCCGGTCGTGCCCGACGGGTCGGCGCCGGCCGCCCGGGTCGCGCCGGGAGACGCTCCCGCCGTCCCGGAGGCCGCACAGCCGGAGGGGAAGCCCGAGGAGAATCCGCGCCTCCGGAAGCTCGAGGACCAGATCGCCCGCCTCGAGGCCCGCCTCCGCGAGCTCAACCGCGCCGCCGAGGGCGCCGCCGTCGAGGACGTCGCGGGACTCTCCGCCGACGAAGTCTGGCAGAAAGCCCAGATCGCCCTCCAGGACAAGCTCTCCAGCCGGGCCAGCGCCCTCCTCAGGGAGTTCCTGCGGCGCTTCCCGGGCGACCCCCGCACCGCCGAGGCGCTGCTCTCCGTCGGCTTCCACGGTCTCACGACCGGCGGCCGCGACGAAGCGCTGGCGGCGTACGGCCGGATCCTCTCGGAGTTCCCGGACTCCAAGGCCGCGGCGCAGGCGGAGTTCTACACCGGCATGCTGTACGCGGAGACCGGCGACCTCGCGCGGGCGAAGGAACACTACGAGAAGTCCGTCGAGCGTTTCGCGGGAAACTCGTACTGGCAGGCCGCCGCGCTCCTCAATCTCGGCGACGCGTACGCGGCCCAGGGCCAGCCCGCCGTCGCACGCGAGTACTGGTCGCGCGTCGCCAGCCAGTTCTCCTCCGACCCCCAGAACGCCAAGCTCGTCCGGGCGGCCGAAGACAAGCTCAAGGCGCCGGACAAGAAGTAGCGACGGGCGCAAAGCGGGCCTAAACTCGGGCCTTCGTCCAACGAGAGGAGACAGCCCATGCCCCGCCTCATGCTGCTTCGCCACGGAGAGTCCGACTGGAACCGCGAGAACCGCTTCACCGGCTGGACCGACGTCCGGCTGTCCGCGAAGGGGGTAGAAGAGGCGCACGCGGCGGGGAAGCTGATGAAGAAGGAGGGGTTCGTGTTCGACGTGGCGTACACGTCGGTGCTGTCGCGGGCGATCCAGACGCTGTGGATCGCGCTGGAGGAGATGGACCTGATGTGGATCCCGGTGCACAACTCCTGGCGGCTGAACGAGCGGCACTACGGGGCGCTTCAGGGGCTGAACAAGGCGGAGACGGCGGCGAAGCACGGCGACGCGCAGGTGAAGATCTGGCGGCGTTCGTACGACATTCCGCCGCCGGCGCTGGCGGCCGAGGATCCGCGGCATCCGTCGCGCGACCCGCGTTACGCCTCGCTTGCGCCGTCCGAGCTGCCGCGGACCGAGTCGCTCAAGGACACTGTCGCCCGGTTCCTGCCGCACTGGCACGAGGTCATCGCCCCTGCGATCAAGGCGGGGCGGCGGGTGCTGATCGCCGCGCACGGGAACAGCCTGCGGGCGCTTGTGAAGTACCTGGACGACGTGTCCGACGCGGAGATCACGGAGCTGAACATCCCGACCGGCATCCCGCTCCTCTACGAGCTGGGGGACGACCTGAGGCCGAAATCGCACCGCTACCTGGGCGATGCGGCGGCGGCGGAGGCGGCTTCCAGGGCGGTGGCGGCGCAGGGGAGGAAGGGGTAACCGCGTCCGAAAAAAAAAGACCGGGGCAGGCGCCCCGGTCTGTCGTATCCGCCTTCCTGCCTACTGCGGCTCCCCGCCGCCGCCCGGCCCGCCCCGGCGCCGTCCGCCGCCTCCGAAGCCCAGCCCGCCGCCGTTCTTCTTCATCTCGTCGTACGTTGTCGCCTGCTCCGCCGTCAGGAGCGACTTGACCTGCGTGTCGGCGGCCTGGAGCGACGCCTGGATCTGCGGCCGGATCTCCTCGCGGTTCTCCGGGGTCATCGTCGAACGGATCTTCTCGATGTCGGCCATCGTGGCCGTCACGATCTTCCCGATCTCCGCCGCCTGCTGGTCGGTCAGCTTGAGCTGCTCCTTGAGCCGTGCCGTCATCCACTCGGCCTGCCGCGCATCCTGCCGCGCCTCGCGCTCCTTCTCGCGCTTCTCCAGCGCCGCGTAGACCTCCTTCTCGAACGCCGTGCGGTCGGCTTCGGTCCAGCCCTCCGGGCGGACCGTCGACCCGACCGCCGGGGCGGGTTCGGGCTTCCGGCTGACCGTGGGGTCCTGTCCATCGGCGGAACTTCCCGCGGAGCCGGGCTCCCGGTCCTCGACCGAGTCCGACCCGCCGGCCGTGGAACCGCCCGACTGCGGCGACGCGGACGCGGGCTGTGTCGTGTTCGCAGCGGCCGGCGCCGGGGCCTGGGGCCGGTCTGAGAGCGACGCCACCTTGCCCTCGAGGTCCTGGACCTGATTCCGGAGATCGTTGATCGCCCAGCCGCTGAATCCGAGCGAGGCGACGAGCGCGAGCGTGAGGAAGGCGAGGACTGCTTTCATGGCGGAGTTCCTGGATATGGGGAAGGGGTCCGGATCGGGGCGTTCAGGAAGTCTAACACTCCGGGGGCCTGGGAGTTTCGGCGACGCCGAATCTCACCTCAGCTTCCGTCGGTCTCAAGTACAAAGGGCGCAACAGGTTATGGTCGCCGCAGGAGCCGGCTTGAAAGGCCTGCCAGCCGAGAAGAGCCACGACCTCCGCCCGGGGGACAGCCCACTCCGCAGGACCCCGGGCGAACCCCGCAAACTCCGCCGGATACCGGTCCACGCCGCCTCCAAACACCGTCATGTCCCGCGGCAACCTCTCTACCAGCCGGGCAGGGCTCCACGCGGCGGGCCCGCCCGTCCTGAGCCAGACCCAGTCCCGCCGGTACGTCGCCGCGTAGACCTGCTCCCATCGCGCGTCGAGGATCGGGCAGACGAAGTCCTCCAGGTCCTCCGCGTTCTCGGCGAGCACATCGAGCGACACCACCGGTGCGACGGGACAGGCGACCGCCATCGCCAGCATCCGCGCCGCGGCCACGCCCACCCGCACTCCCGTGTACGAGCCCGGGCCCACATCCACCGCGACCAGCCCCAGGTCTGCGGGCCGGATCCCCGCCTTCTTCACCAGCCGGTCCAGCGCAGGGACCAGCGCTCGCCCGTGCACCATCCCCTCCTCGAAGGACTCCTCCCCGAGGAGCTCGTCGTCGTCGGCCAGCGCGACTCCGCCGCGAGGCCCGGACGTTTCGATGGCGGCGATGAACATGGGCAGTGCATTGTGCGGGCGGGAGGGAGGGCGGGCAAGAGAGGCGCGGGGACGCGAGGTAAAAGCGCCTTTTTCCCTGCTCGTTTCCTTCGATCGCCGGTAGTCTCTGCAGCCGGATCTCCGCTTCCCGTCAACGACCGCCCGCGCCCGTGCGTCCTCGCGCCCCCGCGCCCCCGACCTCCCGCCTATAATCCCCTCACCATGTTTCCCATCGGCAGCGAAGAAGTCCTCCTCGGCAAGCTCGCCCTCGCCCACGGATTCGTCACACGCGAGCAGCTCGACCTCGCCGTCGCCGAGCAGGAGACCAGCCGCCGGCCCCTCGGCGAAATCCTCGTCGCCCGCGGGTTCCTCTCTCAGGTCGACCTCGCGACCCTGCTCGCGGAACAGGAGCGGAATCTCCAGAAGCGCCACTCGACGACGCTCATCCGCAAGCAGGACTCGCTCTTCGGAAAGGTCGCTGTCGCTCTTCATTTCGTCCGCCCCGAGGACGCGCACGCGGCGGTGAGGGAGCAGGCGCGGCTCGAGGGGCTGGGGCGGAAGATGCGGCTGGGGAAGATCCTGGTGGAGCGGGGGCTGATCAGCATGGACCAGGTACAGCACATCCTGGACTACCAGAAGAAGCAGATCCTGTGCTGCGAGCAGTGCGACTCCCTGTTCAACGCGCCGAAGGCGGAGTCGGGGCAGGAGTTCAAGTGCCGGAACTGCGGGGCGGTGCTGGGGACGCCGAACCGGGTGACGCATTGCGACGTGGAGGAGCTGTTCCTGCCGACGGACGAGACGGTGATCGCGCCGGGGTCGATTCCCGCAAACGTCCCGCCGTCGACCACGCCGGACGAGTCGACGGACCCGCCGCCCTCGGCGACGCCCGGGCAGTCGACTGCGCCCCCGGTGTCGCGGGCGCCCGTGGAGCACGACGACTGGTTCGTCGTGCGCGAAGGGCGGCCGGTGGGGCCGTTCGAGTACCGGGCGCTGAGGAAGATGGCGGAGCAGGGGATCTTCGTGCCGACGACGTACGTCTGGCGGCCCGAGATGGACGCGTGGCAGCCGGCGGGGGACGTGCCGGAGGTCGCCGCCGTCTTCACGTCGCCCGCGTCCGACACGGCGGTCATGGCGCCGCCCGTCGGGCCGATGCCGGAGGGTGTCACGGCACCGGCGATCGACGGCTTCCACGTCACGGGGTATCTCGGCAGGGGCGGACTGGGCCACGTTTTCCGGGCGAAGCAGGTCGCGATGGACCGCGAGGTCGCGATCAAGTCGCTCGACCCCGCCATGATGAAGGACACCGCCTTCGTGGACACCCTCGTGCGCGACTCGCGCGCCGCCGCGCGCGTCAACCACGCCGGCATCGTCCAGTGGATCGACATGCGGCAGGCAGGCGACACGTGGCACTTCATCAGCGAATTCGTCACCGGCCCCCGGGTGAGCCAGCTCCTGTCGCGCGGGGGGGCGATGGCCGAGACGCGCGCGCTCGACATCGCGCGCCAGGCCGCGCTCGCGCTCGACGCCGCGCACAAGGCCGGCGTCATGCACCGCGACGTCAAGCCCGAGGCGATCCAGATCACGGACGACGGACACGCGAAACTCTGCGATCTCGGCCTGACCCGCCGCCCGGGGCACGGCCCCGACGGCTCGCCCGGAACGCCGCCGTTCTCCGCGCCCGAAGCCCGCGCGGGACGGAACGACATGCGGAGCGACCTCTACGCCCTCGGCGCGACCCTCTTCTACATGGTGACCGGCGTCCCTCCTCCCGACTCCCCCGCGGCCGACCCGCGCTACTTCAACGCCGCGGTTTCGCCGCAGACCGCGGCCCTCATCGTCCGCATGACCGCCCGCGAGCCGGAGGCGCGCCACGCGAACATCGGCGAAGCGGCGAAGGAGATGGCCGCCGTGCTCTCGCAGCTCGCGACCGCCCGTCCGCTCCCGGGCTCAGGCGCGGGCTCCCCGGGCTGGCATTTCACCTCCTCCCCGACCCCGCCCGCCGGCCCCACCGCGGCCCCGCCCGCACACGATTCACAGCCCCCCGCGCCCCGCAAAGGCCCGCCCCCCGCGCAGCACGTCAAGCGCCGCTTCCGCAGGCGCGATTGAGATGCGGTAGGCTGTCCCCGTGGATCGCGAAGCGCTCGCCGGGAAACTCGAGTCCCTGCCGGACGCGCCGGGCGTGTACCTGATGAAGGACGGCCGGGGCGTGGTGATGTACGTCGGGAAGGCGAAGTCGCTGAAGAGCCGCGTCTCGTCCTATTTCCAGAAGTCGGCGGACCACGACCCGCGGATCGCGGCGATGGTCGCGCAGGTCGAGGACATCGAGACGCTGCAGATGGACTCGGAGGTCGACGCGCTGCTCGCGGAAGCGCGGCTGATCAAGGACATCCAGCCGCGGTACAACGCGCGGGAGAAGGACGACAAGTCGTTCACGGTGCTGGGGATCTCCCAGGACGCGTACCCGTACGTGTTCCTCACGCGCGAGCTCGACGTCGTCGCGCGGCAGCGGGCGGCCGCGAAGGGCGAGACGTACGTGCCGCCCGGCGAGCCGGAGAAGGCGACTTTCATCGGGCCGTTCACGTCGAGCGGCCAGCTCCGCGCCGCGCTCAAGGTCTTCCAGCGCATCTTCCGCTTCCGCACCTGCACCTTCGAGATCCGGGAGGACGACGACAAGCGGCGGTTCTTCCGCCCGTGTCTCCTGTGGAACATCGGGCGCTGCACGGCGCCGTGCGCGGACAAGATCCCGCGCGAGGCGTACGCGGAGGATCTCCGGAGTTTCCGGCGCATGATGACGGGGGCGAAGCGCGAGCTGCTGAAGGAGATGAAGGCGCGGATGAAGGCGCACAGCGACGCGCGGGAGTACGAACTGGCGGCGATCGTGCGGGACCAGGTATTCGCGATCGAGCACCTGAAGGAGCACCGCGACCTCGACGACGCGCTGGAGACGGACCTGATCCCGCTGGACCCGGTGAAGAGCGTGGACGACCTGAGGGACCTGCTGGGGCTGGAACTGCGGCCGCGGGTGATCGAGGGGACGGACATCTCGCACCTGCAGGGGAGCGACGCGGTGGGGAGCCTGGTGAGCTTCGTGGACGGGGTGCCGTTCAAGAGCGGGTACCGGCGATTCAAAATAACAACCGTGGACCGGATCGACGACTACGCGTCCATCCGCGAGGTCGTGCGGCGGAGGTTCGCGCGCCTGAAAAACGAGGAGGCGGCGTTCCCGGACGTGATGCTGATCGACGGCGGGCAGGCGCACCTGAACGCGGCGCTGGCGGCGATGCGGGAGGCGGGCGTCCGCCCGCCGTTCACGATCGGCTTCGCGAAGCACGAGGGGGACCACGTCTGGGTGGCGGGCCGGGAGGCGCCCCTGCGGCCGGACCCGCACAGGCCGGGCTTCCGGCTGCTGCAGTACGTGCGGGACGAGGCGCACCGGTTCGCGCAGAACTACCACCACATTCTCCGGCGGAAGCGGGTGCGCGACGACGGCGGCTAGCGCCCTCCGCCCGCGAATTCCGAAACTCCGTCGATCCGCCGCGCCGATCTTCCGTTCCCACCTCTCGCCCGGCGGCCGCGACGGCCCCGGTCGGAAACCTGCGGAGGAGACCAGGGGAAGCCTTCTGAGGCGTGCGGCCGCGCTGTGGCCGATTCCGGTCGCGACGAGCATCCACCTGGCGCTTCTGGCGGGCGCGACGATCGTGACCTACCGGGCGGCGACGTACGAGGAGCCGCGGGCGGCGGTGGTGGGCGTGGCCGGCCGCGAGGCGAAGGTCTTCCGGCTCGAGCGGCCCCGCGACGTGTTCGACCGGAAGGGCGTGGCGCGCGTCGGGGATGCGGGGCTGCCTGAGCCCGCGATGGCCGGCGCGCCGTTCCTGGCGGACCACAACGAGGCTGCAAACTCGGAGGAATTCCTGAGCGCGATGCCGGGGGACAGCCGCGCGTTCATGGGGCGCGGTCCCGGCGTGTACGACGCGATGGGCGTCGGGGGCGGCGGCGGGGCCGGCGGGCGGATGGGCGGCCGGCGCAACCTCGCGGCCCCGGGCGGCCGGCTCGCGCCGGCGCCGGATCCCTCTTCGAGCGCGGAAGGCTACACGCACCACGCCGAGGGCGAGTTCGCCCTCGCGACCGAGAACCCCCTCTCCACGTTCTCCGTCGACGTCGACACCGCGTCCTACGCGAACATCCGGCGCTTCCTCGCCGGCGGCCAGCTCCCGCCGCGCGACGCGGTGCGGATCGAGGAGATGCTGAACTACTTCCGGTACGACTATCCCGCGGCGGCGGACGGGCGGCCGTTCTCGGCGCACGTCGAGTCGCACGCGGCGCCGTGGTCGACGAAGCACCGGCTGGTGCGGATCGGGCTGCGCGCGAAGGACGTGGACTACGCGCAGGCGCCGGCTTCGAACCTCGTGTTCCTCGTGGACGTGTCGGGCTCGATGAACGGTCCCGGTCGCCTGCCGCTGGTGAAGACGGCGCTGAAGATGCTGGCGGGGAAGATGCGGGCGCAGGACAAGGTCTCGATGGTGGTGTACGCCGGGAGCTCGGGGCTCGTGCTGCCGCCGACGAGCGGCGCGGACCGCGCTGCGATCGAGGCGGCGGTGGACCGGCTGCAGGCGGGGGGCTCGACGAACGGCGCGGCCGGCATCGAGCTGGCCTACCAGGTTGCGGCGGAGAACTTCGTGAAGGGCGGCACGAACCGGGTCCTGCTCTGCACGGACGGCGACTGGAACGTCGGCGTCTCGAGCCCGCAGGGGCTGGCGGAGCTGATCGCGAAGAAGCGCGAGACGGGGGTGTTCCTCAGCGTGCTCGGGTTCGGGATGGGGAACTACCAGGACTCGAAGGCGCAGGAGCTTGCGGAGAAGGGGAACGGGAACGCCGCGTACATCGACTCGGAGGAGGAGGCGGAGAAGGTCCTGGTCCGGCAGATGACGGGGACCCTGCTGACGGTCGCGAAGGACGTGAAGATCCAGGTGGAGTTCAACCCGGCGAAGGTCGCGGGCTACCGGCTGATCGGGTACGAGAGCCGCCGCCTCGCGGCGAAGGACTTCAACGACGACCGGAAGGACGCGGGGGAGATCGGCGCGGGGCACCAGGTGACGGCGCTCTACGAGGTCGTGCCGGTGGGCGTCGACACCGCGATCGGCGTGGATCCGCTCAAGTACCGGCAGATCGAACCCGCGGCCGAGGCGTCGGACGAGCTGCTGACCGTGAAGCTCCGGTTCAAGGAGCCGGAGGGAGACAGGAGCGAGAAGCTGGAGATCCCGTTCGTGGAGAAGGAGATCGCGGCGACGCCGGATTTCGAGTTCGCGACGGCGGTGGCGATGGCGGGGATGCTGCTCAAGGGCTCGGAGAACCGAGAGGGCTCGAACTGGGGCCTGGTCGTCGAGCTGGCGGGCGGCGCGCTCGGGAACGACCCGGGCGGCGAGCGGGCGGAGTTCGTCGAACTGGCCCGGACGATCGCGAAGGCGCAGATGAAGTGACGTCCAGCGGGCGCGGCGGCCGTGCGGCTGCCGCGCCCGCCGTGTCTTCGTACAATGGGCCCGTGATCGAGCAGCGCTGGCCGTTCGAGGAGGTCCTGGAGAAGCCCGGCGTCACGGACGCCGAGCTGCTCGCGTGGATGGAGGCGATCCACGAGGTCACGCGCCCGGAGACCGTGCTGCTGCTGCGCCCGCTCGCGGACGACGAGGACCGCGGCGGCCTCGTCCGGGCCCACGCCGCGCGCCTCGTCGACTCCTTCCCCCGGGGGCGGTGCTCTTGCGACTGACGCCGGAAGAGCAGTTCCTCGCCGCCCGGATCGCGGACCCCATGATGCGGTCGCGCGACATCATCGAGGCGATCTCCCTCGCCGTCGCGGGCGAAGCGCGCGGCGCGGCGGGGGCGGTCGCGGGCGTCGCGGCGGACAGGAAGCGCCCCCCGGCGCTCCGGCGGATCGCGGCCGCGGCCTACTGGCGCCTCGCCGGCGAGGCCGGCGGCGCGCGATTCGACGCCGACTGGCGCGCCGCGGCCGGCGACGAGAGGGGAATCCTCGGACTCGCGCTCGGCCGCGCCGAGGCGGTCGCCGCCGGCCTGGACGCGGCCGCGACCGACGAGGACGCCTCCGGCTGGCTCGGCGTCGCCCACACCCTCGCGCTGCGCGAGGCCCTTCCCGCCCTCGAACGCGCCCTGCGGAACCCGGCCCGCCACCCCGACGTGCGCCGGCAGGCGGCCGAGGTGTTCCGCGCGCTCACCGCGGCCGACCCCGCGGCGCGCCGCGCGCTCCTCGCGACCTCGCCCCGCGACGGCTCGGCGCTCGACGACCTCCTTTCGCTCGCCGCCGGCGAATGACCCGCCGCCGGGATTTGCCTTCCGCCCTTCCCGCCCTCCCGTAGAATCTCCTGTCCCTTTCGGAGCCTGTCCGTGCCCGTCCTTGCCCTCGGCGACTTCGACGTCTTCACCGACAAGATCCTCGGCAAGGGAGGCTGGGGCAAGGTGTACCTCGGCCGCCAGCGCTCCCTCAGCCGCCAGGTCGCCGTCAAATTCCTCAACGCCGACATGACGCGCGAGGCGGACTTCGTCACCCGCTTCCGCCGCGAGGCCCAGTGTCTCGCCTCGATCGCGAGCGAGCACATCATCCAGGTCTACGGCGCGGGGGAGCACGAGGGTGCGCAGTGGTTCGCGATGGAGTACGTCGAGGGGGCGACGCTCCAGAAGTTCATCGACAAGGGGCGGAAGTTCGAGGAGCCGGAGGTCGCGGTCATCGCGCTGGCGGTCGGCAAGGCGCTGAAGGCGGCGTGGGGATCGCCCGAGAGGATCGTCCACCGGGACATCAAGCCCTCCAACATCCTCGTCTCCACCGGAGGCGGGCCCGAAGCCAGCGTCCCGTACGCCGAAACCCGCAAGCACGGCTCCAGCGTCCTGTTCACGAACTTCCGGAACGTGAAGATCAAGGTGATGGACTTCGGGCTCGCGAAGCTGAAGAAGGAGGACAACGAGAAGACGCTGCCGGGGACGGTGATGGGGACGCCGAAGTACATCAGCCCCGAGCAGGCGCAGGGGCGGCCTGCGGACATCCGGAGCGACATCTACTCGCTGGGCGTGATGATGTTCCAGCTGGCCACGGGACGGGCGCCGTTCGAGGGGGACACGGCGATCAGCCTGCTGTCCCAGCACATCTACGACGAGCCGCCCGCCCCGAGCGCGGTGGCGGCGAAGGTGTCGCGGTCGATGGATTCGATCGTGCTGAAGTGCATGGGGAAGCTGCCTGAGGACCGGTACCAGTCGCCCGAGGCGCTGATCGAGGACCTCGAGGCGCTGCTGGGGGGCAAGCGCCCCCGGATCGCGATGGGGGACCACACCCAGGTCGAGCGGAAGCCCTCGCCGAAGCAGGGCGTGACGCTGGTGCACCGCAAGCCGAAGGCCCCGCTTTTGCTGGGGTTGCTCGTGCTGGCGATCGCGGGGGGCGTCGCCGCGCTGGGTCTCGTGCCCCCGGACGGCGTGAATCGCGGGTTCGGCGGGAATCTGGTGGCCCACTGGGAAAAGTGGTCGGGCAAGGCGCGCCCGCAGCCGGACGCGGGCCGGCCGGAACCGGACAAGCCACCCGTCGACGAGCCCCCCGTCCGGCCCGAGGATCCCGCGCGGGCGAAAAAGGAGGAGGCGGAGCGCAAGCTCGCCGAGGCCGCGCGGCGCGCCGACGCCGGCGACCCTGTCTCCGCGCGCAACCTCCTCGAGGAGGCCCGCCTCCTCGATCCCGGCTCCACCATGATCGCCGGCGTCGAGACCAAGGTGAAAGCCGCCGAAGGCAAGGCCGCCCGCGACAAGGAACGCGCCGACGCCCAGGGGCGCTTCGACACCCTCCTCCGCGACGCCCGCGACGCCAAGCAACCCCGCGACGCCATAGCCTCCCTCGAAAGCGCCGTCGAACTCGGCCGCAAGTACGCCCTCGAGGCCCTTCCCGACGCCGAGGCGCGCCTGGCGGAGGCGAAGCGGTTCGCGCAGTCGTCGGACCGGTACGCGCAGCTCCTGAGGGACGCTGCGGAGGCGGCGGACCCTGAGGTGGCGCTGGAGAAGTACAAGGAGGCCTCCTCGATCGCGACGGCGGAGCAGGCGACGGCGCTGGCGGAGCTGATCGAGAAGCGGAAGTCGGGTGCGGCGGACAAGCACGCGCAGCTCGGGGTGGCGCTGGAGGGGGAGAAGAAGCTGGAGGAGGCGCGGGAGGAGTTCCGTGCGGCGCTGGGGTACCTGGCGACGCACGCGGAGGCGCAGGCGGGGCTGGCGCGGATTTCCAGGGCGATCCCTACGGGTTTGGCGTACGTGAAGGGCGGGACGTTCCTCTACGGCGAGCCTGCGGCGGAGAAGGAGCTGCCGTCGTACTGGATCCAGGTCCGGGAGGTCACGTGCGACGAGTGGGCTGCGTTCCTCGCGGCGTCGAAGGCCGCGGGGACGGAGATCGCGCCTCCGAAATCGTGGGGGGGGCCGAAGCCGCCGGAAGGCCAGGGGGCAGTCTCGCTGCGCGGCGTGGCGCGGGCCGACGTGGTGGAGTACGCGACGTGGAAGGGGCCTGGCTGGCGGCTTCCGACGGAGGAGGAGTGGGAGAAGGCGGCGCGGGGGACGGACGGCCGCCTGTACCCCTGGGGGAACGCGTTCGATGCGTCGAAGGCGAACGTCGCCCGCCGCGCCGAGGGGCCGATGCCCCCGGGCAGCGTGACCGGCGACGTCAGCCCCAGCGGCTGCTTCGACATGGCCGGGAACGTCATGGAGTGGACGACGTCCGACTACGACACGACGAAGGACCTCTACAAGGGGGTCAAGACGCTGCGCGGCGGCAGGTACGACTCGGGCGAAAGGGGCGCGCTGCTTTCCGCGCGCACTCCCGGCCTGGGCGCGGACGCCCTGGGGGCCGGGTTCCGCCTCGTCTGGACCGCGCCCTGACCGTCGCCCACTTTCGCTCCACTTCGGCCCCCGTGGGTGGTAACTTCCGGTCTTCATACGCGCACACCAATCACGGAGGTCCCATGAAGGTCGTCCTCGCCATCGCCGTCGCCATGCTCGCCGCCGGCTGCGGAGTCAGCTCTTCCACCCTCGAGGAGGAACTCGCCAAGGCAAAGTCCGAGAACCAGTCCTACGCGGACCAGAAAACCGCCGAGGCGGTCACGAACTTCAAGAAGGACCTCGACAAGGACCTCGGCAAGCGCGTCTACGACCTGGAGTCGAACGGCGCGCCGAGGAACTGGGTGACGCAGCAGATCAACGACTCGCGGCTGAAGACGCTGGACGACGTGGACAAGAAGCTGGCGGTCCTGGAGAAGCAGCTGGAGGAGATGAAGGGCAAGGTGGACGTGGTGAACATGGCGAACAAGGAAGAGGTGATGAAGGTGCTGACGGAGCTCCAGGGGATGACGGTCACGCTGGTGCAGCAGCTGAAGACGCAGAAGGAGGCGCTGGAGACGTCGATCAAGCAGCTGGAGGCGCTCCAGGTGCCCGAGGTGCCGAAGGACAAGTAGGCCGGATCCGGGAAACGGGGAGGGCTATCGCCGCGGCGATGGCCCTTTTTTTTTCGCCAGGCTCGCCAGCGCCGCGGCTTCCGCCCTCCGCATCGCCGCGCGCTGGGCGGGGGAGCGGTCGTCGAGCCCGCGGAGGTGGAGGACGCCGTGGACGACGTAGAGGGCGAGCTCGCGGGCGAGGGGGAGGCGGCGCGCGCGGGCCTCGCGGCGCGCCGTGTCGAGGCTCACGACGAGCTCGCCCCAGAGGAACCGCTCGCCCATGGGAAACGTGCAGACGTCGGTGGCCCAGTCGTGGCCGAGGCGCTCCCGGTTGACGCGGCGGATTTCGCGGTCCGAGACGAGGTGCACGTCCACCGGCCCGCGGAGCGGCCCCGCGGCGCGCGCGGCCGCGGCGGCGGCCCTTCGCAGCGCGGCCGGGACGGGGCGCGCGGAGAAGACGCGCACGGCCGGGCGGGGGGCCTTCACGGCCGCTCGGCGACCTTCGGCGGCGCAGGGACGCCGCGCGCGAGCTGGTCGAGGTCCGTGTCCGGCTTCTGGTTCGGGTAGCGCACCCGCGAGTGGTAGATCCCGACGAGCGTGCGCACGAAGGAGGCGATCACCTTCTCCAGCTCCTTCATCGTCAGGCTGCACTCGTTGAACTGCCCGTCGTTGAGCCGCTCCATCGCCGTGCCGCGCACGAGTCCCTCGAGGCGCGCCGGCGTCGGGTCGGACAGCGTCCGCGCCGCGGCCTCGACGCCGTCGGCAAGCATCGCCACCGCCGTCTCGCGCGTCTGCGGCTTCGGCCCCGCATACCGGAACGACTCCGCGTCCACCGCTTCACCCATCCCGGCCTCCGCCGCGTTCGTGATGGCCTGGCGGTAGAAGAACTGGATCATCATCGTGCCGTGGTGCTGGGTGATGAAGTCGATGACCTCGGCGGGAAGCCCGTAGTACTCGGCCATTTCCACGCCGTCCTTCACGTGCGCCTTGATGATCAGCGTCGACATCGCGGGGGAGAGGGCCTTGTGCCGCGCGCCGGCCTGCGGGTCGTTCTCGAAGAAGTACTCGGGCTTGTTCGTCTTGCCGATGTCGTGGTAGAGGCAGCCCACGCGCGCGAGCAGGGCGTTCCCGCCGATCTCCGTGACGGCGGCCTCGGCCAGCTCCGAGACGCGGATGCTGTGGTAGTGCGTGCCGGGCGCCTCGAGCGACATCTTCTTGAGCAGCGGCTGGTTGAAGTCCGCGAGCTCCAGCAGCGAGAGGTCGGTGGTGATGCGGAACGCGCGCTCGAGGAAGGGGAGCAGCCCGGTGATGACGAACGCGGTGGCGACGCCGTTGACCATGCCGCGCGCCGCGTCCTTCTCCGCGAAGGCGAGGTGCTCGCGGAACGTGGCGTCGCCGGAAGAGACGAGGTGGATGCCCACGAGGGCCGCGGCGTGCACCAGCCCCGCGAGGATGCCGACGTTGAGCGGCCGCGAACGGCGGCGCAGGCTGCGCATGCCGAAGACGGCTATGACGGAGCCCGGGAAGAGCGCGAGGACGGAGTGGTAGTCGTCGCCCACGAGGACGCCCGTCATGCGCGCGAGAAGCGTGAAGGCGAGGATGTTCGCGAAGGCGAGGCCCGGGCCGAGGGCGATCGCAAGGATCATCCCCGCCAGCGTCACCGGCACGAACTCCAGCGGCCACCCCATCGCCTCGAACGTCCGGACGGACGCGAACAGCGCGACCAGCGTGAACCCCCACGTGAAGACACCGCCCGGCCTCCGGTGCAGGTCCGGCGCGAGGAACGACAGCGCGAGCGCGGTGACGGCGGCCGCGAGCGCCGCCAGCACCAGGTGCCCGCCGAGGCGGATCCAGATCTGTCCGCCTTCCACGACATGGTAGGCGCCGCCCGAGGGTCGCGCCGGCGTCCAGGAGAGGATCGCGACCGTGGCCAGGGTGAAGAGCGTCCCGGCGAGCAGGTTGAAGGTGGCGGGGCCGCGGCGGACGGTCTCCACCGGCAGGGCCGGGCCCTGTCGCGTGAGCGAGAATCGGCGCGGCTTGGACCGCCAGGGCCACATGCGGCGAATTCCTGACCCGGGAATCCCGCCAGCGTAGTTCCCCGCGGGGGCAGGCGTCAAGGCGGGCAAGGACCCTGGGCACAGGGCCGTTCCTGCGGGACCCGACCGGCGCGGACCTGAACCGGCCGTGCACCCAGTGAGCTTCAGGGCCGCGCCGCCACCTCTTCTCCGGGCGGCCCGGTTCCGCTAGAATCCCCGCAATGACTCGCCGGTGGGGGCCGGCGAGCGCGGAGGACCCGATCATGCGCTTCCTTGCCGCCGCCACGCTGTTCTGCCTCGCGGCTTCCGCCGCGGCGGCCGATCCCCTCGACGAGCAGATCGAGCAGCTGCGCAGCCGCTACCTGAGCGATCGGGAGAATGCCGCCGACGAGATCGTGAAATTCGGGGAGAAGGCGATCCCGCGCGTGACGGAGCTCATCGAAGACCGCGACGCGCGCGTCCAGCGATCGGCCGTCGAGATCCTCTGCCGCATCGGCTCGCTCGACAGCATCCGGCCGCTCGTCCCGCTCATCAATCACGACGACCCGACGATCCGCGACCAGGTCCGCGGATCGTTCCTCAAGCTCGGGCGCGCCGTGCGCCCGGCGCTGGAAGCGGCGCGCGACGCCGACGCGCAGGCGGCTCCCGACATCCAGGATCTCCTCTTCGAGATGACGCAGCTGGACATCGAGGCCGCCTTCCGCGCGGAGGTCATGCCCGACGGAAGCACCGGCTTCTTCGCCGGGCAGTTCCGCTCCCTGAAGTCCCTCGGGCCGGACATCGGTCCGATGCTCGCGCGCATGGCCGGGAGCAGCTTCGAGTTCAGGAACGACCCCAGCAACATGGGCCGCTTCCGCATCATGGCCATCGACGCCCTCGCCGACATCGGCTACACGGAGGCCGTGCAGGATCTCCTGCGCGTCGCCGACGGCGAAGGCGACGCGGCCCGCGCCGCGGCCGGGGCGCTGTGGCGTCTCGGGCAGAAGGAGCCGGCCTTGAAGATGGAGGCGTCGATCCGCGAGAACCTCGAGGACGGTCCCGTTCAGCTCCGGATGCTCGCCCAGCAGAACCTTGCGGAGCTCCTGTCGCGCACAGACCAGTACGAGAAGGCCGTGGAGATGTACCAGGCGTCCCTCGCCACCTCCGGCGGCCGCCAGGGAACCGTGTACTACAATCTCGCGTGCAGCTCCGCGCGGATGGGAAAGAAGAAAGAGGCGATTGCCGCGCTGAAGCGGGCGGTGGACGGGGGCTTTTACAACGGTCTCTGGATGAAGCGGGACGGGGATCTGGACGCGATTCGCGGCGAGGCGGAGTATCGCGAGATCGAGCGGAAGCTGCTGGTGGCGGAGGAGGAGGAGGGGCTGCCGCTGCCCGGTCCGCAGCCGCCGGACGGGGGTTCAGGGGGACAGACAGAGTAGGAAGCGGTTGCGCGCGACTGTCCCATCGTGTGCACGGGTGACGGCGTTCTGTCCCCCCTCGCCCGGCGAAACCCGCGATTCGCGCGAATTCGCCGCAATATCGCTTCCGTACGATATTTGCATGCAAACCCGCCAACGCGAGCCCTCGCTTGTCGTACCACAGGTAAGGATGCCCGAGGCACAGGGGAGACCGGGATGGCGGCACAACGGCGGTGTTACCGCTGCGAAACGACGTTCGACGGGGGAAACTCCGTCTCGTCGTCGTGCCCACGTTGCGGGACCATGGTCTTCGACGACGAGTCCCGTGCCACGCTGATCCCCCAGGCGTACGGGCCAGGGGCCATCATCGAGGGCCGCGACACCCCCACGCCGCGAACCCTTCCCGCCGTCGACCCCGCCGCCAAGACGGTCGCGCTCGGTCCCCAGGACGTCGTCGTCCCCAGCGACCTGCACTTTCCCCAGATCTCCCGCATCGGCCACTATGACGTTCTCGGCGAGATCGCGCGCGGAGGGATGGGGGTCGTCTACCGCGCCCGCGACACCAAGCTGAACCGGCTCGTCGCGGTCAAGGTGCTGCTCGAGGGCAAGCACGCCTCCTCGGAGACCGTCGAGCGCTTCCTCCGCGAGGCCCAGTCCACGGCGCGGCTGCGGCATCCGGCGATCGTGCCGATCTACGACATGGGGGTACACGAGGGGCGCAACTACCTGGTGATGGAGTACGTCGTGGGGCAGCCGCTTTCGGCGCTGGTCCACTCGCGCGACATGACGCCGCAGCGCGCGGTGGACCTGATGATCCAGGTGGCCGACGCGGTCGAGCACGCGCACCGGGAGGGCATCGTTCACCGCGACCTCAAGCCCGCGAACATCCTCGTGGACACGGAGTGGCGCGGCAAGGTGACGGACTTCGGGCTGGCGAAGCAGGGGAAGGCGGGAAGCGACCTGACGAAGTCGGGGACGGCGATGGGGACGCCGTACTACATGCCTCCGGAGCAGGCGCGGGGCGAGATGCGGCAGGTGGACGCGCGGAGCGACGTGTACGCGATGGGCGCGGTGCTCTACGAGTGCCTCTGCGGGCAGCCGCCGCTCATCGGCGAGAACGACATCGACACGATCATCAAGGTCGTGAACGAGGAGCCGGTTGCGCCGTCGGTGAAGAAGCCGGCGTTGCCGAAGGACCTGGACCCGGTCTGCCTGAAGTGTCTCGAGAAGGACCCGGCGAGGCGGTACCAGAGCGCGCGCGAGCTTGCCGACGAGCTGCGGCGATTCCGGAGCGGCGAAGGCGTCCTGGCGCGGGGATCGGGGCCGATTTCGAAGGTCATGCGGTCGGCGAGGCGCCACCGGGCGCTGCTGGCGGCCGGGTTCGTCGGGTTCGCTGCGGCGGTGACGCTGTTCGGGATCCTGAGGCTCGGCCGCGACGCGCGCCGGAAGAGCGCGGCGGTCACGCCGGCGCCAGAGATCCAGGTCCGGCCCAACGTCGCGTTCTACGAGCCGCGGTCGGTCGAGTGGGCGGGCGAGGGCTGGTCGCTCACGACGGAGGGCGGCGATGAGGCCTGGAGCGTCTTCGGGACCTCGCCGCGGACCCTTACGGCGACCGGCGCCCACGACGGCTCCCTGCGGCTGTTCTTCAACCTCCTGGCCGACCGCTCCCACCCGGGGACAGTCAGCGTGAAGATGTTCGGGAACCCCGCGCGACCGGACGAGGGATACGTCGTCCGCATCTCGAGGTCGGGCAGCTCGCTCGTGGTCGAGGCTTCGCGGCAGGACGCGGCGGGCCGCAAGGTCTCCAGCGGCACGGTCCGCGCGGACCGCCGATGGGTCCCCGTGCTCATCGAGCGGCGCGTCGACGGACTCTGGGTCCGCGCCGGCGGCTCCGGCGTCCCCGTCGCCGCCCTCCTCGACGCCGAGCCCGGCTTCAGGCGCGACAACCGCCAGGTCTCCCTCACCGTCTCCGGCGGTTCCGCCCGCGTCGGCGGCCTCACCCTCGAAACCGAGTCCGCCGCCTATCGCCGCTCCAGCGTCGGCGTCGGGGACCGCCTCTTCGAAGCCCAGTCCTGGGAGGCCGCACGCGAGCAGTACCGCTTCGCCATCCCCGACTCGCCGACGATCGACCTCGACTGGGAGGCGGTGTACAAGGCGGCGCTGTGCGACGGGCTGCTGGCCGGGATCCAGAAGGACGCGGCGATGTGGAAGCAGTCCGCGGACGGCCTGGCGCGCTTCCTCCGCGGCGCGCGCTCCCCGGTCTCGGAGTGGCCCGCGCGGCAGGCGCTGGCGGTGGCGGTGGCCCAGTTGGACAACGCGCGGGACTACGTGGACGTGCTGCCGGTGACGGCGGGCCTGACCGCCAGCCGGCACCAGACGGTGAACGCCTACCGGCCGGCAGAATCGACGGAGAAGCTGGGCAACCTGTTCAAGCTCCTGCAGCTTCCCGGCGCCGACGATGTCGAGCCTTCGGTGCTCGCCGCGGCCGTGCTGCGGGAGACGGGCGCGTGCCCAGAACGCCCCGACGCCCACTGCGCACGGCTCTTCCGGGCCCTCATGGAGTCGTTCTACGCCCGCGGAATGAACGCCGACGCCGAACGCGTCGCAGGCGAGTGCGTCGCCCTGGCGGACGACCTCCTTGCCCGGCAGCGCGAGGCGCGCAACCGGAAGCTGCCCGACTCGGAAGAGATCACCCGGGCGATGCAGAAGTACGGGACCTCGGCGGAGATGGAGGACCTGAAGCGGCGCGCGAGGGAGATCCAGGTGAGGTCCATGGCGGCGGGGGGCCGCTCGATGGAGGCGGTGAAGCTGCTGGATGGCTGGATCGACGCGGCGTCGGGGAAGGGCGACGTGGGGACGCGCGGGCTGCTGATGCTGCTGAAGGCGGACCTTCTGCGGCTGAGCGGCGCTCCCGAGGGCGCCTGCGCCGTCTACCGCCAGCTCGCCGGGTGGGAGAACGAGCTCTACAGCATCCCGGCGGTCCAGCAGCTCTCCCGGACGCTCACGACGCTCGGGAAACTCGACGAGGCGGGGAGCCTGCTGGACGCGTCCGAGAAGAAGCTCCCGCGGGCCGCAGGGATCTTCGAGTACGAGCGCGGCTTCCTCAACCTCGCCCGCGGCGACCGCGAGAAGGCCCGCGCGGACTTCCTCCGCGTGGCCACCGGCGACGCGGACGCCATGCTCACCGAGGCCGCCCGCTTCGTTACCGGCTCTTCCTCAAAGCAGGAGCTCGCCTTCGCGGTTTCCTTCATCCCCACGGCGCCCGCGCTCGTCGAGTTCTACGGGGCGATTGCCGCGGAGCTGGCGGGGAAGGACACGGAGGCGCTCAACGGGTACCTGAGGGCCGAGGCGCTGAGCATGGGGCGCGAGACGCCGTACTGGGTGGCGCGCCAGCGCCGGCAGGCGCTGGAAGCGCGCGGCGTCCCGCGGTAGCCTCGCGGGGCCGATGCGCCCCTCCGTCTATCTCGTCGACAACTTCGACTCGTTCGCGTGGAACCTTTTCCAGGCGCTGTCGGCGCTGGGCGCCCGCGTGGAGGTCGTGCGGAGCAACCGGGCGACGGCGGGGGAGGCGCTGAAGCGCGACCGCGTGCTGCTGTCGCCGGGGCCGTGCGGGCCCGCGGAGGCGGGGAGGGCGGTGGCCCTCGCGCGCGCGGTGTCGGGGAAGCGTCCCGTCCTGGGCGTGTGCCTCGGGCACCAGATCCTCGGGCACGCGTTCGGCGGGCGGGTCGCCCGCGCGCCGCGCCCCGTCCACGGCCGGACCTCGCCCGTGATCCACACCGGCGCCGGCGCGTTCCGCGGCATGCCCTCGCCCTTCCCGGCCGCCCGCTACCACTCGCTCGCGGTGACCCGTATCCCGCCGGGATTCGAACGCACCGCCTGGACTCCGGACGGCGTCCTGATGGGCATGCGGCGTGGGGACCTCGAGGGCTGGCAGTTCCACCCGGAGTCCTACCTCACGGAGTGCGGGATCGAACTCCTCCGGAACTGGCTGCGCTCCGAGGCGCGTTCACGGAAGCGGTGAAGGCGGTCCGGCGGGTCCGGCGGCGGGCGGCTCCACCGCGGCGGGCGCCGGCGGCGACCCGCCCGCGGCGACCGGCGGCGGCGGCGCCGCGGGCGCGGGCGGCGCACCCGCGGGTTCCATCGGCTTCACGGGCGCCGACGGCGGCTGCAGCGCCCGCCTCTTCTCCAGCCGCTCGATCTCCTCGCGCTCCTTCCGGTCCTCCTCGTCGCGCGCCTGGCGCAGTTCTTCCTGGAACGCCTCCCGACGCACCTGCTCCTCCACCGACTTCATCTGCTTCCGGAACTCGCCGATCGTCCGGCCGAGCGTGCGCGCCACCGCCGGCAGGTTCTTTCCGTAGAGCATGATGCCGAGGATCACCAGCGCCGCGAATTCCAGCGGCCCGAGGCCCGAGAAGATCGCAAGCGAGGAGCTCATCGCGGCGGCCTATTTCGGCAGGAACAGCTTCTTCCAGTAGTCCGCGTCCTTCAGCGTGTCGGGGACCTGTTTGAAGCCGTCCTTGAGGTGCTTGAAATCCTCGATCGAGAGCTTGCCGAGGTAGAAGAGCGCCCCGCCCGCCCCGAGCACGAGGAACAGGAGGATGAGGAGGAAGACGAGCAGCTTCTTCGATCGCTTCGGCGGCGCCTCCGCCTGTTCCCCGTCCGTCTTCGCGGCCTCGGCCTCAGCCTCGACCGGCTGGGTCCCTGCGGCTCCGGGGGAATCCGCCCGGCGGAGGGGGCGCCCCGGACCCTTGCCGGGGCCGAGCCTCCGCGTCTCTTTCCGCGGGGTCTGGGCGGGCGGGTTCGGGCCCTGGACGACGACGGGTTTCCCGCCCGGGGAGTCGGACGCCCGGACCTCGAAGTCGGGGAGCCTGCTTTCCGCGATGAAGCCGGAGTCGTCAGGCTTGAGCATGCGGTGGCCGGGCTCCTGCGGCGCGGTGGGAATCGGGCCCGAGCCCGGCGGGCGGCTCGGGCGTCCCGTGACCGGGGGACGGCTGGTCCTGGACGTGCCGGGGCTGGGGGGCCTGCTCGGGCGGCCCTTCGCAGTCTCCGCGCCCGCAGGCATCTCGAACGGCGGTGCGGAAGGCGGAAGGATCTTCGAGTCGTCGAGCGGCGAGGCGAGCGGCCTGGACTCCGCGTCGATGCCGGAGGGGAGGCGGCCGGCGGGCGTCACCATTCCCTCGGACACGCCGGGGACCACGTTCCGGGCGGCGGGAGGAACCGAGATCTCCTTGCCGGCCGCCTTCGCCCCGTCGACCTCCTCCGGCGGCAGCTTCCCGGCCGGCGTCGGCTTCGGAATGTCGACCGGCGTGTACAGCCGCGTCTTGTCCTGCTTCGGCGCCATCGCACCGGCCACGGACTCGCCGAAGGCTCCCTGCACCTGAGGCACGTCGCTCTTCTTCTCCCTGGCCGCCAGCTCGACCCGGAACGCCTCCGACGGCGTCCTCCCGCCGGCCCGTGCCGCCTCGAGGCGGTCCGTCTTCGGTTTCGCCGGCGGCGGCGCCTCGGCAGGCATGAACTGTGCCGTCTTCGGTTTCGCCGGCGGCGCCGCCGGCTTCGGCGCCTCGACCTGTCCGAGAACGAACGCGTCCGTCTTCGGCTTCCCAGCCGCGGCGGGGCGCGTGAAGCGACCCGTCTTGGGCTGCTGGGGGGGAGGAGCGGGCCTCGGAGTCGTCTCGAACGGTGAGGGGATCGGGGCCGGGGTCCTGGTCCCGGTCGACTCGACGGGAGCTGCAGCGGCGGGGGGCTTGTATGTCGACCGGGGACCCGCCGGGGCCTGCGCGGCCGCGGCGGGCTTCTGCGGCGCCGTTCTCGCGGGGCCGCCCCCCACCACCGGAGCCACGGGAATCGCCCCCTCGGGCGTCGGCGGTTTCGACGGCTCGTTCGCGCTTCCGACCATGATCGCGGGCGGCCCCGAGGCGTCCGCGGAATCCGCCCCGACCTCCAGTCCGCCATCCAGGTGCTCGATCGTCACGCTGACCAGCTTCATCAGCTCGATCAGCTTCGGCCCGTTCACCACCCCCGCCCGCAGCATCACCTGCCCCAGAGGAAGCCCGGAGTCCCGCTGTTGCCTCTGCAAGTCCAGAAGGGTCTCCCGCGGAACGAGCCCGCGCTCCACGGCGATGTTGCCGAGAATGATGTCCTTCAGGTCGGGCATGTCCGCTCCGCAGGCGCTCCAGTCGGGTGGGGCGAACATTCTAATCGCGCCGGCGGCCGTTTGAAAGCGAAGGATCGGAGCGCCGCGCCCTGCGCAAACGAAAGAGCCCGCCAGCGGCGGGCTCTTTCGGCTGTCTCCAGCGCCCTTCCTGCCTGCGGTGCGTCAGCTTTGACTCCGGGGCCGGGCTTTGCAGGAGACATCCCGCGGAATCTGGCGTGTCGAACCGCTAGGCGTTCACGTTCCACGCCTTCGAGGGCTTCGCGACCTTCCCGGCGCGGATGCACCGCGTGCAGGCCCAGATCCGCGTCGCCTTTCCGTCCACCATTGCGCGGACCCGTTGCAGGTTCGGGCGGAAGAACCGCCGCGAAATTCCCGTCGTCTTCTTGCCGACGCCGCCCTCGCGCTTCGCCTTCCCGCGCTGGACGATCTGGTTTCCCATCACCGGCTTCGCGCCGCACAGCGAACACATCTGGGGCATGGCTGGGTCTCCGAAAGAGCGGGGCATCATAGCGGGCGCGCACGGCTTGTCAACCCGCGCGCAATTTCGAACGGCGCGGGCCCTTCTCCGCCCCGCCCCCCCGTGCTAATCTCCCGGCACAATGATCTGGGGCCTCCGCGGGACCTTCGCCGTCCTCCTCGCCTTCCTGGGCGCCCGACTCGCCACCGCCTGGTGGCACCAGTCCTACCCCAACGACACCCCCCAGTGGTGGTGGGGATCCCTCGCGGGACTCCTCTTCGCCTCCATCTTCATCGTCATCGAAGTCCATTTCACGCGCCGCTTCGTCGCCCTCATCTCCACCGTCCTCTTCGGCGTCATCTTCGGCTTCATCGCGTCCTATCTCTTCACGACCACCCTCTTCCTCCTCCCCGCCGTCAACGAGGCCGAGCCCTGGTTCCGCGAGTGGGTCCAGTACGCCTGCATGGCCGTCTTCATCTACCTTGCGGTCGTCGGGATCCTCCAGTCCAAGGACGACTTCAAGTTCGTCATCCCGTTCGTGGAGCTCAAGAAGGAAGAGACGGGTCCCAAGCCGCTCATCCTGGACACCAGCGTGATCATCGACGGGCGCATTGCGGACGTTATGGACATGAAGCTCATCGCCACGCGCGTCATCCTCCCGCGATTCGTGCTCACGGAGCTCCAGCAGGTGGCGGACTCGCAGGACAAGCTGAAGCGGAACCGGGGGCGGCGCGGGCTGGACGTGCTGAACCGGATCCAGAATGCGAAGGGAACGGCGATCGAGATCTACGAGGGGACGCCGCCGGCGGCGGAGGGAGTGGACGGCAAGCTGGTGGCGCTGGCGAAGTTCCTGGACGCGCGCGTGGTGACGAACGACTTCAACCTGAACAAGATCGCGCAGCTGCAGGGCGTGGACGTGGTGAACCTCAACGATCTGGCGCTGGCGATGCGCCCGGTGATCCTGCCTGGAGAGATGCTGGAGGTGAGGATCCAGAAGCCGGGCGAGGGGCACGGACAGGGTGTCGGCTATCTCGACGACGGGACGATGGTTGTGGTCGAGGGCGGGTACAACCGCCTCGGCGAAACGGTGCCGATCAGCGTCACGAGCGTGATCCAGACGAGCGCGGGGCGGATGATTTTCGGGCAGCTGAAGGGACAGTCGCAGGTGCCGTCGGTGGGAGCGTCGCCGTCGCCGCCTCCCGCGGTGGACCAGCGTGGCGGGCGGCGTCGGGACGGCGGGCGCCGGCCGTCGGACGCGGCGGCGCCGCACCCGCCGGTGTCGCCGCCGCCGCAGCCCCGCCCCGGTCCTGCGGGCGGGGGACCGAAGGGGAGCGACGCTCCGTCGACCGACGCGGCTGCGAAAGGGGACGCGGAGTTGAAGCGGTAGAGGGGTGCGGCGGGGGAGGGTGGCGGGAACTGCCGCGGCGGCGGGGGTTGCCGGCGGAAACCGCCGTCGGGATGTCCCGGGGCGACCGGTGTTTTCATTTTGTGTTGCCGTAAGTCATTCAGCAGCAATGACCTGATGTGCCGCAATTCGGCGGGGCACGCCCCTTGCGATTCCGCGCTGCACCCCCATGCGCCCCGAAACCCTCGACCTCTCCTACGACCTCGACGCCGTCCTCGAGGAAATCGACCGCGCCGTCCAGGTTGCGGACGACTCCGGATACGAGGAAGCCATCGCCGCCGCCCACGAGTCCCTCGAACGCCACTCCCTCCTCCAGCGCCTCAAGTCCGCCGCCGCCACCGCACGCGCGTGGCTCCTCTAGACCCATGAGCAACTCCCTCTTCGTCTCCGCCGCCGGCATGCTTGCCGAGGACGCCCGCACGGACGTCATCGCGAACAACCTCGCGAACGTCCGCACGGCCGGCTTCCGCAAGGACTTCGTCTCGTTCCGCCAGCGGCTCCTGCGCTCGGGAGCCGCCGGCGCGGCGGGGCGGTCCGCGCCGGGGCTGGCGATCGACCGCACGGCGTGGGACCGTGAAGCGGGGCCCGCCGTCGTCACGGGGCGCGCACTCGACCTGGCCCTCCAGGGGCCGGGGTGGTTCGCGATCCGGCGGGACGGGCAGACCCGCTACACGCGGGCCGGCGACTTCCAGGTGAACTCCGCCGGCCATCTCGCGACCTCCGACGGCCGCGGGGAGGTCCTGTCCGTCAACGGGACCCCCATCTCCGTCTCCGGCGTGTCCCGGTTCGAGATCAACGGCCGCGGCGAGGTCGTGGGCCCCGACGGCGTCCTCGGGACCATCGCCGTCCTCGCCTTCGACGACGAGTCCCGGCTCGAGAAGGCCGGCGACGCCCTGTTCCGCGACGCCGGGGGACCCCCGCCGAAGGCCGCGACCGCGACCGAGGTCGTCTTCGGCGCCCTCGAGCAGGCCAGCGTCCAGCCCGTCCGCGAGATGACCGCCATGATCGCCGCCATGAGGGCCTACGAGATGAACGCGGAAGCGCTCCGGCTGCAGGACGAGATGCTGGGGCGGGCCGCGAACGACGTCGGGAGGTTGCAGGCGTAGTTGACGGGGAAGTGCCGACAGGGAACCCGATCGAGGACCAGCCATGTCCATCCGCGCGCTCAGCACCGCGTCCACCGGCATGACGTCGATGCAGGCCCAGATCGACGTCATCGCGAACAACCTGGCGAACGTCAACACGACGGGGTTCAAGCGGCAGCGCGCGAACTTCCACGACCTGTTCTACCAGCACGTGCGCCGGGTGGGGACGGGGGCGGCCTCGGGGTCGCAGCTGCCGTCCGGGATCCAGCTCGGGCACGGGGTGAAGCTGGTCGGGACGGACCGGATCTTCGCGCAGGGGCCGATGACGGCCACGGAGCGGGAACTGGACATCGCGCTGGACGGCGAGGGGTTCTTCCAGATCCGGCAGGTGGACGGGACGACGATCGGCTACACGCGGGACGGGACGTTCCACCGGGACGCGGAGGGGAACCTGGTGAACAACCAGGGGCTGTTCCTGGAGCCGGCGCTGCGGGTGCCCGCGGAGGTGACGCGGATCACGGTGTCGCAGGACGGGCGGGTGGAGGGATTCGACCCCGCGAACCCGACGACGCCGGTGGACATCGGGCGGATCGAGATCGCGCGGTTCCCGAACCCCGAGGGGCTGCTGGCGATCGGCGAGAACCTGTTCCTGGAGACGCAGGCGTCGGGGACACCGGAGGTGGGGAACCCGGGCGAGAACGGCCGGGCGATCCTGCAGCAGGGGTTCCTCGAGGCGTCGAACGTCGAGAGCGTGCGCGAGCTGACCGAGATGATCCAGACGCAGCGCGCGTTCGAGCTGAACTCCAGCACGATCCAGACGGCGGACGAGATGCTCCAGCGGCTCGCGAACCTGAGGCGGTAAATGAAGGCCCTGGTCCCCCTTCTGCTCACCCTCGCGATCCCGGCCGCCGCCGCGACGACGGTGGAACTCCGGCCGGAAGCGCGCGTCCCCTCGGGGTACGTCGCGCTGGCGGACGTGGCGGAGGTGCGGGGGGAAGGGCTGCCGGCGGTGTGGCTGGGGCGGGCGCCGGCGAAGGGGGAGGAGCGGGTGGTGACGGCGGAGGAGGTGCGGCTGGAGCTGCGCAAGGCCGGCGTGGCGCTGCGGGCGGTGACGGTGAGCGGCGCGTGCGTCGTGCGAGGCGCGGACGCCGACCCGCGCCCGGGGCTCGAGGGGTTCCGCGAGACGGTGGGCCGCGCCATCGCGGAGGCCGCGCGGAAGGCCCTTCCCGGCGCCACGGTGACCGCGCGCGTGCTGGAGCTGGACGCGCCGGAGGCGACGGATTTCGGGTCGGTGGAGATCGCGGCGGTGAAGCCGCTGGACGGGTGGTGGCTGGGGGAGGCGCGGTTCCGGGTGTACGTGAACGTGGGGGAGGCGGCGAGTGCGGTGTGGGTGGCGCGGGCGTCGGTGCGCGGGACGCGGCGCGGGGTGGTGGCGCGGCGGACGATGCGCGCGGGGCACCGCGTGGTGTCGACGGACCTGGCGACGGGGGACGTGCCGGCGGGGTGCGAAGGCGCGCTCGCGGAGGAGGTCGCCGCGGTGGGGCGCGTGCTGGCCGCGGACGTGGAGGAAGGCCGGCCGGTGCTGGCGGGCGACCTGCGCCCGGGGCCGATCGTGCTTCGCGGCGAAGAGGTGGTCGTGACGAGCGGCGCGGGCCGCGCGACGGCGCGGCGGACGGCGACGGCGATGGAAGAAGGCCGCGAGGGCGACGTGATCCGCGTGAAGAACCCCGATTCGAAGAGGGAATTCCGAGTCCGCGTCACCGGGCCGGGCGCCGGTGAGGCCGTGGAGGAAGGGCGATGAACTGGAAAGCGATGGTGTTGGCGCTGGCGGTGGCGGCTCCGGTCGGGGCGGACGGCCTGCTGGGGGACGAGACGGCGAGCCCGTATGCGCCGGCGAAGCCGACGTGGAAGGTGAACGACATCCTGAAGATCAGCGTGAACGAGAGCTCCCTGGCGACGGCGAAGGCGGGGACGCAGGTGGACAAGGAGACGGAGCTGGTGGCGGCGCTGAGGGACATGGTGCACATGACGGCGAAGGGGTCGGGGCTGCCGGACCTGAAGCCGGGGCTGACGGAGGACCTGAAGGTGGACGGGTCGGCGGACTACAAGCGGGACGACACGGGCGCGACGAGCGGCTCGAACAAGGTGGTGTTCACGGTGGCGGCGAAGGTGATCGAGGTGCTGGACAACGGGAACCTCGTGATCGCGGCGCGGAAGGAAGTCCAGATCAACGAGGAGACGGTGACGATGACGGTGACGGGCGAGGTGACGCCGGACGACATCAGCCCGACGCGGACGATCAGCACGGACAAGGTGGCGGAGGTGAAGATCCGGCGGACGGGCGACGGGGAAGTGAACGACGCGCGGAAGCGCGGGTTCATCTCGTGGCTGATCGAGACGTTCTGGCCGTTCTAGGGAAGGCTGGCGGAGGCTGGCGGAGGCTGGCGGAGGCGGGCGGAGGCGGGCGGAGGCGGGCGGAGGCGGGCGGAGGCTGGAGGAGGCTGAGATGCGGTTTCATGGCTGTGAACGGGTCCACGGGGCGCTGCTCGTTCTCGCAACCTTGGCGCTGGTGACCAGTCCCGCGGCAGCGCAGGACCGCGTCCGCGTGAAGGACCTGGCCGGCGTCAGCGGCGCGGACGTCAACGAGATCGAGGGAATCGGGCTCGTGACGGGCCTGGCCGGCACCGGCGACACGCCGGACGCCGTCCGCACGCGCCTCCGCTCCTTCATGGAGAACCGCGACGGCGTCGCGGTCAGCGACCGCGAAATCAACGCCCGCAACGTCGCGGTCGTCGCCGTCTCGGCGCGCCTGGAGGCCTTCCAGGGCGTCGGCACCGAAATCGACGTCGTCCTCAGCGCGCTGAACGACTGCAAGAACCTGAAAGGCGGCGCTCTCACGCAGACGTTCCTGTACGGGCCGAAGCCGCACGCAAAGGACCCGACGGTCTACGCGATCGCGCGCGGCCCGGTCGTCCTCGGTGCCGACGTCGCGGCCGCGACCGTCGCGACCATTCCCGGCGGCGCGATCGTCCAGCGCCTTGCGCCCCAGGAGAACTTCCTCAAGAGCCTCGACGCCGGCTGGGTCGTCCTCCGGCTCAAGCAGCCGGACTTCAACGTCGCCACGCGCGTGGCCGACGCCCTCAACAAGCGCGTCCCCGCCCTCTACAACGCGGAAGGGGACATGGCGGAGGCGATGGACGCGGGGCACGTGAGGGTGAAGGTGGCGACAGAGAAGCGCGGGCTTGAGGGCCGCGGCGAGGCGGTGCAGTTCGTGGGGGAGATCCTCGGGATGGCGGTGGAGATCGGCTCGCAGGAAGAGCCGGAGGCGACGGTCGTGATCAACGAGCGCGAGAAGACGTACGCGATCACGGGGCAGGTGCGGGTGCTTCCGTGCCGAGTGCAGAAGGGGCGGATCGTGATCGAGGTGCCAGGGGCGTCGGACGGGAAGAAGGGCGACGGGGCGGTGCTGCTGAACGAGGTGCTGGACACGCTGGCCCCGACGCAGGAGACGGCGGGGGACGTGATCGACCTGATCAAGCTGCTGCACGGGGCCGGGGCGCTGAAGGCGAAGCTGGTGGTGAGGTAACGGCAGTGGCGAGTGGCGAGTTGCGAGGGACGACGATGCAGGTGAACGCGGTGGGAAACGGAACGGAACTGCACAAGGCGGCGGTGGCCTTCGAGGGCTTCTTTCACTCGATGCTGCTGCGGGCGATGCGGAAGGGCGTTCCCGAGGGGAAGCTCTTCCACGGCGGCCGCGGCGAGCAGGTGTTCCGCGGGATGCAGGACGACCTGCTGGCGGAGCGGATGGCCGAGGGCGGCGGGCTGGGGATCGCGCGGATGATCGAACAGGAGTTCGGGCGTGGTCTCGACATCAGGGGATGACGGGAGGACAGGGATGAACGGGATTGCTGACGCGCTGGAGTACGAGGCCCGGCTCTACGGGGAGCTGCTGGCGCTGCTGGCGGCGAAGCGGGACGCGCTCGTGGCGCTGAAGACGGCGGAGGTGGAGCGGCTGGTGGCGCAGGAGGAGGCGCTGGTGGCGCGGCTGAACGACGCGGACGCGCTGCGGCGCCGGGTCTCGGCCGAGGCGGCGCGTGCCGCGGGGCTGCCGCCGGGGGCGACGCTGCGGCAGATCGCGGTTGCGGACGCGGCGCTCGTGCCGCTGCGCGATCGCCTGCAGAAGCTGATGGTCGACGTGGCGCGGGCGAACGATCTGAACCGTGCGCTTGCGGCGCAGTCCCTGGCGCACGTCCGGGAGGCGCTGCTCGTCCTGACGGGGGTCGAGCCGGAAGCGGCGGCGTACACGCGTCGCGGCGCCGGCACGCCTCCTCCCGCCGCCGGCCGGGTGAACATCGTGGACAGCGTCGCCTGACCACCAACCACCAACCACCAACTCCCGACCATGTCCCTCTTCACCAACCTCAACCTCGGCCTCACCGCGCTGACCGCCCAGCAGGCGGCGGTCCAGACGACGGGCCACAACATCTCCAACGCGACGACTCCCGGCTACGCGCGGCAGCGCGTGGACCTCGCCGCGATCGAGGGGCAGCGCTACGGCAACGCGTTCCTCGGGCGCGGCGTGGCGATCGGGTCGGTGCGGCGGGTGCTGGACGGGTCGCTGGAGGGGCGCCTGAGGGACTCGACCTCGCAGCTCGGGGCGGCGAACACGCGGAGCGCGACGTTCGCGCGCCTGGAGGCGCTCTTCAATGACGTGACGGGGCAGGGTCTGTCGAGCGCGCTGGACTCGTTCTTCGCGGCCGCGGAGACGCTCGCCGCGCGCCCGGCGGACGCTGCGGCGCGCGGGAGCCTGATCGAGGAGGGCGCGGCGCTGGCGGACGCGTTCCGGCAGATCGCGACGAACATCGTGGCCGACCGCGACTCGCTGAACCAGCAGGTGCGCTCGGGAGTGGAGGAGGTGAACCGCCTTGCTTCCGAGATCGCCCGCCTCAACCGCGACATCGTCGCCTCCGAGGGCGGCGGCGCTTCCCCCAACGCCGCCAACGACCTGCGCGACCGGCGAGGGGCGCTGCTGCGCGAGCTGGCGCAGAAGGTGGCGATCCGGACGGTGGAGACGAGCACGGGGGCGGTGAACGTGCTGGCGGGAAGCGAGTTCCTGGTGCTGGAGGGGACGAGCGCGGCGGTGACGACCGTGGCGGAGACGGACCGCGGGAGCCGGGTGGACGTGCCGGCGTTCGCGGCGACGGGGACGAAGCTGGCGCTGGGGGGAGGGGAGCTGGCGGGGCTTGTGGAGTCGGTGAAGAAGGACCTGCCGGCGTTCCTGGACGACCTGAACGACCTGGCGCGCGGGGTGATCTACGAGGTGAACCGGGTGCAGAGCACGGGGACGGGGCTGGTGAGGTTCTCGTCGCTCGTGTCGAACTTCGGCGTGCCGGCGAACGCGCCGCTCTCGACGGCGGGGGCGGTGACGGGGACGCCGGGGGGGACGACGGTGCGCGCGGCGGACCTTGCGGGGTACCCGGACGACACGTTCAACGGGCTGGAAGTCGTCGTGCGGACCGGCGCGAACGCGGGGCAGCGGCGCAAGGTCCTCGACTTCGACGGCGCGAGCGGGACGATGGTGCTCGACCGCGCGTTCGACGTGCCGTTCGCGGCGGGCGACGCGTTCGACGTGACGGCGCTGCCGTTCGCGGCGAAGGACGGGTCGTTCGACCTGCGCGTCACGAACGAGACGACCGGCGCGGTGACGACGTTCAACATCGAAGTGGACCTCGACAAGAGCCTGCCGCTGCCGAGCGACTCGACGCTGGCGACGATCGCGGCTGAGATCAACGCGGAGGCGGGCTCGATGGTGACGGCGAGCGTCACGGCAGACGGGCGGCTGCAGATCACGGCGAACTCGCCGGGGACGCGGTTCAGTTTCGCCAACGACACCAGCGCCTTCCTCGCCGCCATCGGCATGAACTCGTTCTTCAGCGGCCGCGACGCGCTCACGATTGCGGTGGACGGCCAGCTCGCGGCGGACCCCGCGCGCCTCTCCGCGGGATTCACGAACGCCGCGAACGACAACGGCGCCGCGCAGGCGATGGCCGCGATCCGCTCGGCGAAGACGCTCCTCGGAGGCACCGCGTCCGTCGAGGACTACTACCGTGGCCTCGCCGGCGCCCTCGGCACGAAGTCCGCCGAGGCGTCCGACCGCGCCGAGTCCCAGTCCTACCTCGAGGCCCAGCTCGAGGCCGAGCGCGAACGCCTCTCCGGCGTCAACCTCGACGAGGAAGCCGTCAACCTCCTCACGCACCAGCGCGCCTACCAGGCCGCCGCGCGCTTCATCGCCACCGTCGACACCCTCCTCGACACCCTCATCAACCAGCTCTAGACCATGAGCCTCAACCCCATCGGCCGCACCACCAACGCCCTCTCGCGGGACGCGATCCTGCAGGGGCTCTTCCGCAGCCAGTCGTCGCTTCTCCTGATCCAGGAACAGCTGGCGGCGGGGAAGCGGCTGGTGCGGCCGAGCGTGGACCCGACGGGGACGAGCCTGGCGCTGGGGTACCGGGGGAGGATCGGGCGGAACGAGGCGTACGGGAGGAACGTGGCGGACGCGACGGCGCGGCTGGGGCACGCGGACGCGGCGCTGGGGACGGTGTCGGACCTGCTGGACTCGGCGCGGACGATCGCGCTGGCGCAGGCGACGGGGACGGCGACGGCGGCGACGCGGCTGGGGGCGGCGACGGAGGTCGGCGCGATGATCGACCAGCTGATCGCGCTGGCGAACACGCGGTTCGAGGGGCGCGCTGTGTTCGGCGGCGCGGCGGGCGGCGCGCCGTTCGTCTCGACGGCGGGGGGCGTGGCGTTCGCGGGGGACCTCGCGGCGATCCAGCGCTCGTTCGGCGACGCGCTGGCGGCGGCGGACAACGTGGCGGCGACGAACGCGCTGGGCGCGACGGCGCTGCTGGAGGCGGAGGCGACCGGGAGCGCGACGGCGGCGACCGGCGCGGGGACGCTGACGGACTCGAGCTTCGCGGGCCACGGCACGGACGCCTACGCCGGCTTCGACCTCGTCGTGCGGACGGGCCCGAACGCGGGGCTTTCGCGGCGGATCACGGCGTTCTCGAGCGCGACGGGGACGTTCACGTTCGCGTCGGCGTTCCCGGCGGCGTTCGCGGGCGGGGAGGGGTTCGACGTCCGGATGGACCTCGACCCGACGTTGACGCGCGGCGGGAAGGCGGGGGCGGCGACCGCCGCGTCCGGGCCCGGGACGCTCGTCTCGACGGCGCTCGCGGGCGACGGCGACAACGCCTACAACTCGCTCGAGCTGCGCGTCCTGACCGGCGCGAACGCCGGCGCCGTGCGGCAGGTCACGGATTTCGACTCCGCGACCGGCACGCTGACGTTCGGCACGCCCTTCGGCGCCGCGTTCGCCGCGGGGGACCAGTTCGAGATCCGCGCGGCCGCGACGCAGCTCGGCCAGCTTCGCGGCGGCCTCGGCGTTTCGCTCGGCAGCGTCCGCGTGCAGGACGGCGTGGGCGGGCCGTCCGCGGTCGTCGACCTCTCCGCCGCAAAGGACATCGGCGACGTCCTCGACTCCTTCAACAACGCCTTCGCGACGTCCGGCCTGCCGATCCGCGCGGGGCTGAACGCCGCGGGCAACGGCCTCGAGCTCACTCACACCGCGGCCGGGACGATCGTCGTCTCCGAGGAGGGCGGCGGGAACAGCGCGGCGCTCCTCGGCATCCTCACCGCCGGCTCGCCGCTCGTCGTCACGGGCTCCGACCTCGATCCCGTCCTCTCCCAGGGCACGCAGCTCGCCCAGCTCCGCGGCGGCCTCGGCCTCGACAAGACCGGCCTCGCGATCACGAACGGCACGCTGGCCGGGACCGTCAGCCTCGCGTCGGCCTTCACGATCGAGGACCTCGCAAACCTCGTCCGCGGCGCCGGCGTCCAGGCCGCCGTCGAGATCGCGCCCGACGGCCGCTCGCTGTCGCTGCGCCAGATCCTCTCAGGCAGCGACCTTCGTGTGACGAACACCGGCGGCGGCGAGACCGCCTCAACCCTCGGCTGGCTCGACTCCCTCCGCCGCAAGGACGCCGCGCAGCTCAACGCGGGCAGCGGCGTCCTCACCTCCGCCGGCCCCGATCTCCGCATCACCACCAAGACCGGCGCGACGTTCGACGTGGACCTCGACGGCGCGACCACCGTCGCCGCCATCGTGGACCGCATCAACACCGCCGCCGGCAACGTCTCGCTCGGATCTCCCGTCATCGCCTTCACCGACGAGTCCACCGCCGCCCTCGTCCTCCAGGACCGCGGCGCGGACGGCGGAAGCGACTTCAGCGTGACGGCTCTCGGCGGCTCCTTTGCGGCCGACATGCTCGGCATCGCGAAGACCGTGACGAACCCCGCCGGCGTGGATCCCGTGCTGACGCTGACCGGGGACCCGCTGGCCGCCGACGGCCTGCGCGACGCGTCCGTTTTCACCGCCCTCCTCCAGCTCCGCGACGCCCTCACCTCCAACGACCCTTCCCGCATCGCCGCCGCCGCCGACCGCATCGCCGCCGCCCGCACCACCGTGCTCGACGGCCGCGCCGAGGCCGGCGCCCGCGCCCGCCACCTCGAGCTCACGAAGAACCGCCTCGAGGACGAGACGGTGACCTTCCAGGGCCTCCTCAGCGAGACGGAGGACGTGGACCTCGCGGAAGCGGCCACGAAGTTGACGCAGGAGCAGACGGTGCTGCAGGCGAGCCTGGCGAGCGCGGCAAAGATCCTTCAGACGACGCTGTTTGATTACCTCGGGTGAGCCAGGGACGGCAACGAAACGAAAAACGAAAAATGAAAACGGAAAAACGAAAACTCCTGCCAGCCAACACGTTCTCAGGGGGCCTTTTCGTTTTTCCCTTTTCGTTCTTCCTTTTTCCTTTCGTTCCTCACTCCATCGCGGTCGCCCGGCTCCCATGATGACCCTCACCACCCGCCGCTTCGGCACCCTCCAGGTCGCGGACGCCGACATCTACTCCTTCCCGCTGGGCCTCCCCGGCCTCGCCGGCGCCACCCGCTTCGTCCTCCTCCCCGACCCCGGCGGCGCCCCGTTCCAGTGGCTCCAGTCCGCCGACCGCCCCGAGCTCGCACTCGTCGCCTGCGATCCGATGCTCTTCGCCCCCGACTACCGCGTCGAGGTGAAGCCCGAGGACCTCGCGCCGATCGGGCTCGCCGACGTCGCCAAGGGGTTCGTGCTCGCGATCCTCACGGTTCCATCCGACCCGAAGCTCACGACCGCGAACCTCCTCGGGCCGCTCGTCTTCAACCCCGACACCATGCAGGCCCGCCAGCTCGTGCTCCCGAAGCCCGTCGCCTTCGCCCGCGTCCCCGTCTTCGGGGCCCCGACGCCATGCTAGTCCTTACCCGCGGCAAGGACGAGGCGATCGTCATCGGCGACGGCATCGAGGTCGTGGTGCTGGAGGTGAAGGGCGACAAGGTGAAGCTCGGGATCGCCGCGCCGCCCTCGGTCTCGGTGCACCGCAAGGAAGTCTGGCTCGCCCTGCGCGACGCGAACGTCGCGGCGTCGGACGCGAAGGACGTGACGGCGGCCGCGGAGCTGCTGAAGAAACGCCTGTCACGCGGGGACAAACGGCGCGAGAAGTAGGAGGGGGCAGGAAGCGAGATCCGTGATGCCGCACTTCCTTGGGCTCCGCCTCGAACCGTCTTCGACCCGCGAGCCTCCCTTCCACTGCCGACGAAAGCCAATCTACTTCCTTGCCGTTCTGCCGGATCGGAGCGCACTCAACAGGCTCCTGGTTTGGGCCCCGGACTTCAGTACTCGATTGCGCAGCCGCATCGTAGAGGCCCTGTCGAAGAACGGGTTCAGACAGATAATCTCCGCGAAGAGGGAGATCAGACCGTAGTCTTCGCGAGAGCACAGTCTCAATGCGAGGGCCGTGTCTGGAGAACCACGATCGGGCCTGCCTCCGAAACCTGGCAGCGCTGAAGCAATCAGGAATAGGCGGGCAAGATCTCGAGAGGCAGGTAAGCGAGTTTGGAGTACGGCCGCACCGGCAAGTGTGAACAACCTGTGCAGGAGTATTGTGGCCGCTCGCTGCCGCTGGCAGCGAAGGAAGAAGCTGGCATCGCGGCCGCATGACTTGAGCGCCTTCGCGAAAGCGCCGGCCTTGAATTCCCGAAGCATGGAGAGGTACATCTCCTCAGCGACGCTGAACGGCGCGAGGAACTTGGACTTCGGCAGCCATCTCGTGCGACACATGAGAGAACCTCCGCCTTTCAGGAGGATTCCACGACACGGTTCACTTCTCGCCCGGGAACCTCCAGCCGGGTAGCAGGAATGCGAGTTCGCTTACACCCCTACTTTGCTAGCGACCTGCCACCATCGGGATGCGAACCGGGTTCCCAGATCCAACCGCCTTCGGGCCCTCCGGAGTCTTCGAGCGGTCGCGCCCCGCCCCCACCCGGCGCGCCGCCGCTCATGCCTCCAGAAGGTGCCACTAGTCCGGAGCCCGCCGATGACCCTGGACTTCCTGAGCCGGCAGGGGGGGCACCGAGGAGCGAATCAAACCAGTCGCGGATCGCGTTCACAACCGCGGCGGCCGCTGCTGCGACGGCACCGGCTGCGGCGACCGCGCCTGCCGCCTTGGGAACTTCTACCGACGTGTCGCCCCCCAGCAGACCCTTCAGGAAAACGATGATGGCCGCGGCAGCTCGGGCAACCGCCGCAGCGGCCCCGGCAATTCCCCCTCCGATCGCGATTTCGGGCCCCGTCAGAAATGCCCCAAACAACAACCCGATCAGCAACGCAAGGAACAGGATCCCGAGGAGCACGATCAGAACGATGGTCTGCATCCGGAAGGGATCGAAGTCCGCTCGATGAGGGTCAGACTTCTTCTTCGTATCGAAGCCCTCGGAATTCTCCCGCTGAGGTCGGAGTGCTGTGTTCCCCTTCTTGGGACCGGAATCACAGTCGTCCGCGCACCTCGCCTCCCAACTGTCGATCGCTCCCTGAAGCCCCGGATCCATGTTGGCGTTGGTCATGTCCTTTGCGATCTTCGCGCACAGCGCCTTGCATGCGGCGATCCACGCAGCGCGAGTCATGAGAGAGAATGTTCCGGGCCGAATGGTGGCGTTCTGAATGAGGGCGGATAAATCCCCCGCAATCGCTGATGCCGCTCCACCCGCTAGGAAGGCGGGTGGCGCGTTGCTTGGGGCACTGTTCTCGAAGTTGAACTCTCTCGAGAGGCTCCATGCGGCGGTCACCACATCATCCGGAGTTTGTGGCAATCCCGTCCGGCGAAGCAGTTTGAGCGCCCAAGTCGGTAATCCAGCCCCCACCTGGTTCGGTGGAAGAAACTGAACTTGAGATCCGACAAGACGCTCCAGTTGATCGATCGTAGAGCCGGGCAGAGAACGCAAGGCCTCCTCGATCAGCCTCTGCATGTCATGGGCGGCACCGACCTCCTCCAACTTCGCCAGACGACGGATGGTAGAACGGAACTGATTCCCCACATCTAACACGACACGGCGACTTCCAAGTGCCCCGAGGACCGCCATGGCCCCGGCGCCAGCTGACGCGCGCCCGCTTCTTGTCTGCGGAGAAGACGCCGCTTTCGCAGCGTCGGAACCGGGAGTCAGATCCGCGCCCGTGCCACGCTCACCAGTCTGAGACTCTTCTGACACCGCTGCGGGCGAATTCGAGGCGTCGACCATGGTCGACACGAGGAGAGCCATGGTCTTCATGGACTCCGGGATCGGACGGGAGGGAACAGCTCGGAACAGAGCTTGAACCGGGTCGACATCGTTCATTTGAACTGCTCCACTCGTTCGAGTTTCTTGCGAAGTTCTTCGACAGCATGGCGCAACCTGGACGCCACCGTACTTTCGGGCAGGGAGAGAATCTCCGCGATTTCACGGCTGGATCGACCGAGCCTGTAGTGGAGGACCAGAACCTCGCGCTTCTCTGACGCGAGCTCGTTCATGGTGCTGTCAAGCAGGCGTCGCCGCTCGGCAACCTCCGGCGAATCGCCCTTGACGCGAGCGCCTTCTGCAGCGTACTCGCGAAGTCGCTTCTCCCTCGTCTGTTCTCGTCTGAGGCAGTCTGTGCACGCGTTTCGAACTGCCTTGAGCAGGTAGTTCTCGGGTGATCGGGGCAGCCCGTCGCCAGCCTCGAGGATCCTGGTGAATACCTGGGATACGGCGTCTTCGGCCGCCGCGTGATCGCCTAGAATGGCTTCGGCCAGCTCGAACATTGCCGGCATGAATTCCTCGTACAGACGTTGGGCAATTTCACGACTCACTATGCCCTCCTCGCGCTGGCGACAAAGAAAAGACGCAGACCGCGGTGGATACTGCCTTAGATTTTGCAGAAATCCTCGTGAATCCCTTTCAACAGCCCGATTCCAGGGAGTCCTGCAAGCGACTCCGACGGTGCCGGACGGATTCCGCTTCCTTCAGCCACCTTCCGGTCCGTATACTGCTGGTACTTCCCGAGTCGAAAGGAGAGTAACCGGCCGACCTGTCGTGCGACCTGCGGGCATGGATGCCCCGGGACAATAACATCACGGAGGATGAACCATGACACTTCGTATCAACACGAACCTGGCCGCGATCCGCGCGCTCAAGAATCTCCGCGCGACCGACCAGGCGCAGCAGACGTCCCTCGAGAGGCTCAGCACCGGCCTCCGCATCAACCGCGCTTCCGACGATCCCAGCGGCCTCGTGATTTCCGAGCAGCTTCGCGGCCAGATTTCCGGCCTGAAGCAGGCGTCGGAGAACACGCAGAACGCGACGAACATGATCGGGACGGCGGACGCGGCGCTTCAGCAGGTCAGCGACCTCCTGAACGACATCCGGCAGAGCGCGATCTTTGCGCTCAACACCGGCGCCTCGAGCCCGGACCAGGTCGCGGCGGAGCAGGCGAGCGTGGACCAGGCGGTCGCGGCGATCAACCGGATCGCGCAGACCACGAGGTTTGCGGACGGCTCGCTGCTGAACGGCACGAAGGGCTACCAGGTGACGGCGCAGAATGCAGCGATCCAGAACCTGGACCTGCGGCGCGTGTCGTTCGCGCCGGGGGCGACGTCGCGGACGTTCGCGGCGAACTACACGACGGCGGCGACCCGCCGGACGATCGCGGGGATCGGGGCGTCCGCGGGAGCGGCGACGATCCGCGTGACGGGCGCGCTGGGAAGCCGTGAGATCTCCTTCGCGGCCGCGACGGCGGCGGTGGACGTCCAGGCCGCCATCGACGCCGTCGCCCAGGAGACGGGTGTCTTCTTCAGCGCCGCCGGCACGGCCGCCAGCGAGGGGTTCGGGAAGGACCAGTTCATCAACATCGAGCTGCTCTCCGGCACCATCGCGGGGCTCGCGGCCGGCTCCAACACCGGCACCGCCGGCGTGGACGGCACGCTGCTCATCGACGGCCAGACCTTCACCGGGAAGGGGAACCACTTCGAGATCCACAGCGGGAACATCGACGCGAGCCTCGACATCGCCGCCGGCACGGCGACGGGAGCCATCGCCACCTTCCTCACCGTGGCCAACTCCGGCGTCGAGTTCCAGGTGAACGAGACCGCCTCCCCGACCGACCGGATCGCCCTCGGCATCCGCGACATCAGCGCGTCCAAGCTCGGCTTCGACATCCGCGTGGACGTCCTGACCACGGCCGCCTCCGGCAGCTCCACCAACGAGGGAGGCTTCCTCTCGTCCCTCCTCACCGGCGGCTCCAACGACCTCATCAACAACCCGGGCAACGCCCTCCAGATCATCGACGCCGCCGTGAGCCAGGTCACCGGCCTCCGCGGCTTCCTCGGCGCCCTCCAGTCCTTCAACCTCGAACCCAACCTCAACAACCTCGAAGTCTCCATCGAGAACATCACGGCCGCCGAGTCCTCCATCCGCGACCTCGATTTCGCGGCGGAGACGGCGGAGTTCACGCGGACGCAGGTGCTCTTCCAGGCCGGAGTCTCGGTGCTGGGAAGCGCGAACCTGATTCCGCAGACGGTGCTGACGCTGCTGCAGTAACGAATTCCGGAAGGGCGGCCCGCCGCGCGCGGGCCGTCCTTCCGATTGACCTGAGCAGGAGAAGTCGCCATGAACACGATCATGAGCGGGTTTGCAGGCGCGCCGCAGCCGACGTCGTTCGGCGACGTGGCGCAGCTTCTGGTCTCCCGGCCGGAGCCGGCGCAGGAGCAGGCGCGAGGGCCGGCGCAGGGGCCGGCCATGGCGGGCGGGGAGGGGCTGCAGGAGGCGGTGCGGAGGGCGAACGAGGCGGCCGCGGGCCGATCGCTCGACGTGCAATTCGGGATTCACCAGGCCAGCGGGCAGTTCTGGGTGCGGGTCCTCGACCCGAAGTCGGGAGACATCGTCAAGACGGTGCCGCCGGAAAAGCTCCTCGACTTCCGCGCGGCCGTGGACCGGTCGATCGGGCTCATCTTCGACGAGGTGGCGTAGATGGCGTCGGTCAGCGGCCTGAGCTTCAGCGGGGCGTCCAGCGGACTGGACCTCGGCGCGGTCATCGACGCGCTGACGGCCCTCCAGCGCCGCTCCGTCCAGACGCTCCAGGGCCGCGTCGCGTCGCAGGCGGCGAAACAGGCGGCATACATGAGCCTGTCGAGCGCGCTCCTCGGCGTGCAGACGGCGGCGGCGCCCCTGGCGGACCCGCTTCTCTTCGGAAAGACGCTGGCGACGAGCTCGAACGAGATGGTGCTGCACGCGACGTCGGGCGGCGCGGCGCCGGGGTCGCACCTGTTCGAGGTGACGCGGCTGGCGTCGGCGCAGCAGATGAGGAGCGGGGGGTTCGCGAGCGCGACGGCGGCGCTTGGGCTGGCGGGGGACCTCTCGATCGAGGTGGGCGGGCAGGGGCTGGCGCGGAACACGCCGCTGGAGACCCTGAACGGGGGCGCCGGGGTGGACCGCGGGGTCCTGCTGCTCCGGCAGACGGTCGGCGCCGTGACGACCACGGCGCAGGTGGACCTGCGGGCCGCGGCGGGCGTGCAGGACGTCGTGGATGCGCTCAACGGAAGCGGGATGCCGGTCGCGGCCCGCGTCGAGGGCGACCGCATCGTCCTGCAGTACGCCGGCGCCGGGTCCCTCGAAGTGCTCGACGGAGCGGGCGACACGACCGCGACCGACCTCGGGCTGACGGGCGCGGTCGCGGCGGGGGAGACGCTCTTCGGCTCGAACGTGAACGTCGTCACCGCGGCGACGAAGCTGGCGCTGCTCAACGACGGCGCCGGGGTGCGCCAGGCGGCGGGCGCGGACTTCACGATCACCGCGACGGACGGCTCGGTGTACGCCGTCGACGTCGCCGGGGCGGAGACGGTCGGCGACGCGATTGCGGCGATCGGCACGGCGACGGGCGGCGCGGTGACGGCGGCGCTGAACGCCGAAGGGAACGCGATCGAGCTGACGGACACGGCGGGCGGGGCGGGGAACCTCGTCGTGACGGCGTCGCCGGGGTCGAACGCGGCGCTGGACCTGGGGCTGCTCGTCGGAAGCGAACTGGCAGGCGATCCGTCGGCGGGCGCCGGGCGGAACTTCCTCAGCGGCGCGCGGCTCATCCCCGACCTGAACGGGCTGCTCGCGCGGACGCTGAACGGCGGGACCGCGCAGTACTACCCTGACGGCGCCGCGCCGGCGGCGACCGACATCCAGGGCGTGACCGGAGGCACGATCTCGGTCGCCGACACGGCCGGCGGAACCTCGGCCGTCGATCTCTCCCCGCGCCTCCGCACCGCGGTCACCGGCGTCGTCGGGCCAGACACGCTCACCATCGCCGGCGCCGCCGACATCCGGCCGGGCATGGTCCTGCGCCTCTCCGACGGCGCGGCGAACGAGTACGCGGTCGTGAAGAGCACGGCCGCTGCCGGCGGAGGAGCGTACGACGTCACCTTCACGGCTCCCGTCTCCGCCGGGGTCGGCGCCGGGGCCTTCCGTGCCCGCGAGACCGTCAACGCCATCGTTTCCGAGGTCAATCGCGCCGGCGCCGGCCTGTTCGAGGCGCGCTTCAACGCCGCCGGCAACGGCCTCGAGCTGAGGGACCTCGCCGGCGGCGCGGGGGCGATGAGCGTGTCGGAAGCGGGCTCGACGACGGCGCGCGACCTCGGGCTGGTGACGGCGGCCGCGGCCGCCTCGGTCACGGCGAGCACGGTCGAAGCGGCGGAGTTCGCGGGGATGGACTCCGCCACGTTCGTCAACGACACGCTGACCTTCACGTCGGGCGCGGCCGCGGGCGCCTCGTTCGACGTGACCGGCTTCGATCCCTCGACCGGCACGCTCACGCTCGCGGGCGACCCCTCCGCCGCCGGCGCCCTCGCCGGCGACTCGTTCCGCGTCGGCTCCGACCCGGGGCGGGTCCGCGGCGCCGACACGGACCCCGCCCTCATCCAGGACAACACGCGCCTCGCTTCCCTCAACGCGGGCGGCGGCGTCCAGCCCGGAAAGATCCGCGTGACCGACCGCGCGGGTGTCTCGTTCGTCGTCGACCTCTCGCAACCCGACGACGACACGGCCTTCGACGTCGTCGACGAGATCAACGCGGCCGCCTCGTCCGTCGGATCCTCCCTCCGCGCCCGCATCAACGACGCGGGCGACGGGTTCGTCCTCGTCCAGGCCGCCGGCGCCGGCTCCATCCGCGTCGACGAGGTCGCCGGCGGCCGCACCGCCCGCGACCTCCGCCTCCTGGGCGCCGCCCCCGTCCTCAACCCCGGCATCCTCGACGGCACCTTCGAAATCCACGCCGCCATCACCTCCGGGGACTCCCTCAACGCGGTCGTCACGCGCCTCAATGCCCTCGGCATCCCCGTCTCCGCCGCCGCCGTCTCCGACGGCTCCCTCTCCACCCCTTTCCACCTCGCCCTCTCCGCCACACGCACCGGATCCCGCGGACGCTTCGTCGTCGACACCAACGTCGCCTCACTCCTCGTCGGCCTCCTCGCCCCGGGGCAGGAGGCGCAGGTGATTACGGGAAGCGGCTCCGCGTCGACTCTCGTCCAGTCGCCGACGAACAGCGTCGCGGGCGCGGCGCCGGGCCTGACGCTGGACCTCCGCGCGCCGGGCGGGCCCGTCGGCGTGACCGTCACGCAGGACCCGTCGGCCGCGAAGGACGCGATCAAGGGCCTCGCCGCGGCGTTCAACGCGGCCGCCGAGGCGATCGACAAGCTGGGCGCGTTCGACACCGCCACGAACACCGCCGGCCCGCTCTTCGGCGACCCCACCCTCCGCGCCGCCGAGCGCGCCCTCTTCGACCTGTTCAACCGCCCGGTGACCGGGCTGCCGGGCGGCTCGATCCGCGACTACGCCGCGCTCGGGCTCGAGCTCGGCCAGGACGGGCGCCTGGGCGTGAACGAGGCGAAGCTCGACGCCGCGCTCGCCTCCGCGCCGGAGCAGGTCCGCGACTTCTTCAGCGCCGGCCGCACGCTCGCCCTGGACACGAAGCTCGCCGACTTCCGCAACGGCCTCGGCGTCGAGCGCAGCGCCTCCGGCGACGATTTCCGCGTCACCCTTCACGACGGCTCGTCCGTCTCCGTCTCCCTCGCGGGCGTCGGCACCGTCGCGCAGCTTCTCGACCGCATCAACACCGACCCCGAGAACGCCGGCTCCCTCGTCGCGTCCATCGCGCCCGACGGCCGCTCGCTCCAGCTCGCCGACGCGACCGCAGGCGCCGCCTCCTTCCGCGTCGACCCGCTCGGAGGCTCGCCCGCCGCGGCCCAGCTGGGGATCCAGAAGGCCGTCGACGGCGCGCCCCTCCTCTCCGGCTCGCCCGTCGACCTCACGCGCGACCCCGGCGCCGCACGGCGCGCCATCGAGGGCCTCGACTCCCTCGCCACGTCGCCCGACGGCCTCATCGCCCGCAAGTCCTCCGGCATCGAGCGCTCCATCGACCGCCTCCGCGACGACATCGCGGCGGCGGAGAAGCGCGTCCAGCAGTCCGTCGACCGCCTCACGCGCCGGTTCGCGGCGCTCGAGGAGTTCCTCTCGCAGAACAACGCGACGCTCTCCCTCCTCGGCGCGACGCTGACGCCGCTTCTCCAGTCGATCCAGTCCTCCCGGTCCGGAGGCCGTTGATGAACGAAGCCCGCCGCTACCTCGAGACCCAGGTGCTCACCGCGCCGAAGGAGAAGCTCCTCCTCATGCTCCTCGACGGCGCCGTCCGTTTCGCCACCCAGGCGCGCGAAAAGGCCGCCGCAGGGGACCGCGCGGGCGCTTCGCCCCTCTACCTCCGCGCGCAGGCGATCGCGCTGGAGCTGTGCGCGGCGCTGGACCCCTCTCTGTCTCCCGAGTTGCGACGGAACCTCGCCGGTCTGTACATGTTCGTGTACCGCAGGCTCGTCGCGGCGAACGTCGAGGGAGCCACGGCGCCCGCGGACGAGGCGCTGGCGATCCTGGGGAAGCTGCGGGGGATGTTCGGTGAAGCGGTGGCGGCGATGAAGGGCGCGGCGGCGGCGGACGGGCGTGCGGTGAAGACGGGCTAGGGGCCGCGAAATAAAAATGGCGGATTTGCCCGCCGGAATTTTCTCAGGCCGCGCGCCGCGGGTGCCGATATGTAAAGCGTGGCCGGTGACGCAGATGTGACGGAACGAAGGACGGACGGAACGAGCGCCCCGCCACCCTGAAGACGCCCCTCTCCGAATGGACCCCGGTTCGGCCGCTGGCCGGCCGGGGTCCTCTTTTCGTTTCAGGGAACCCTGCGATCGAGGAGCGCACGAAAGGCCGCGCGCCCCTCGATCGCAGGGTCCCCTGAAACGAAAAGAGCCCGGGGGATCGGGGGGCAGGGATGGGGCAGCGCGCTGTCGCTACCGGGGCAGCGGGGAGGCGAACGACCACAGCTCGACCGTGCTTCCCTCGCGGCGGCAGTAGACGATGCGGCGGTCCTCCGTTTCGCGCGGCGAGAACGTCTCGGGGCCCGCGGCGGTGAGGCGCACGCGGCGCGCGCCGTCCTGAGTCACGGCCCAGAGGCCGTCGCAGGCCGCGGCGCCGTCGGCACCCTCCGTCCGGGCGGCGAACAGGATCCACTCGCCGTCGGACGACCAGGCCGGCGTGATGCCGCCGCGCTTCGCGTCCGGCCACACGTCCGTCGACACGCCGCTCGCCACGTCCACGATCGCGATGCTCCACGGCCCGCCGTCCGGGCGCGCACGCTGGCACACGATGCGGTCCGCCGAGGGATGCCACGCCGGCGCGAATCCGTCCCCCAGGTCGCGGATCGCGCCCTCCGGGGTCCGAAGCCTCAGGCGCCACGAACCCGCGCGCCGGTCGAATGCCGAGAACGCGAGCCGCTTCCCGTCGGGCGCCCAGGTCGGGCCCGTCTCGTCGTCGTCCGAGTCCACGAGCAGTTCCGGCTTGCCTGTGCCCAGGGCCATCATGGGCATGGCGTAGATGTCCCAGCCGCCGCGGGCGTTCCCCGCCCACGCGATTCGAGACAGCTCCGGCGAAAGAGCCGGGAAGCGCAGGTCGCCCTCGCCCGTGAGGAGGGTGCGGATGGCGGGGCCGCCGGGCATGAGGGAGCCGAGCCGATAGCGGGAACCGTCGGGCCTCGTGGAGACGAGGATGTTCGAGCCGAACGCGAAGGGATCTTCGGTGACGGAGCCGGACGTCAGGCGGGTGTGGCCGGGTTCGGGGCCGGGCGGGGGCGTCGGCGGCGGGGTCCCGCATGCGGCGAGTACGACGGCCAGGGCGGCTGTAACGGCCCTTCTTTTCACGCGTCCATTGTAGGTTCAATTTCGGTTTGCACGCTTAGCAATTCCTGTAGAATGCCGCGCCACTCTGAGCGGTACGGGGGTTGCAAGACATAGGCCATCCTGACCGGAAACGCTTGGAAAAGAGGGTTTCAAGGCCCTGCCCTTTACAGCCTGTAAAGGGTCTACCAGCCCTGAGGTGGGCGAAAGGAGGGGACGTGAGGGTTCGCAACGTTCTGGCGGTGCTGGCGCTTGCCCTGACCGCAAGTGCCGCGCGCGCGGACATCTTCTGGTACACGGAGCAGACGCTCGGCGCCGGGCAAGTCCGGAGCTTCGACTCATCCACGGACACGCTGGGCATCACCGTTGCGCTTCCCGCTGCTCCCGATCCGCGCGTCTCTTCTACTTACGCGATCACGGCGCCGTTCGACATCCAGGCGCTGTCCTATGCCGCGAGCGAATGCCCGATCCTCGCCTTCACGGATGACCCGTTCGTTGTGATCGTGGACATCCTGCCGTCGAGCCCGACCTACGGACAGGTGATCCAGACGGTCGACATGCGCGATGCGGCCATCGCCGTCGACACCCCGGGCGTGGGTTTCCTTCGGTTCCACCCGTCCGGCAGCCGCATCTACGTGACCTGCTCCGGAGGCGGAACGACCCTGCCCTCCATCCGCATCCTTCGCCAGGATTCTCCGCTTCCCGCGGCCAGCCTGTCGTACAGCTTCACGCCCGCCACGCACCCGAACGACCGCATCGACTGCGGGCAAGGCACGGGTGAGGCGTCGATGTCCGGCGAATGGGGGACGCTCGGCATTCCCGAGGCCAGCGGAACGCCGGTCGAGGGCGCCATTGTTCCCTGGTCCATCGATATCGCCCCGGACCTGAGCAAGGTGTACTTCGCCTGCCACACGGAAATGAGCGGCGTGAACATCAGCAACGTGCATGGCTTCACGATCGACGCGCTGGGTGACTGGGTTGCGAACCTGACGGTGACGGAACTGCCGACGACGCTCTACGACCACTCCTATATCCTGGCGTTCAGCAACAGCACACTGTCGTACGCGTCGGGCGGCTCGCGCTGCTACGTCTCGAACACCGGGGCGTGCCCGGAGCCGGCTCCGCCCCCGTTCCCGCCGTCCCCCGGCTACGTCATGGTGATCGACTGGCCGGCCGACGCGAACTCGCTGAAGGTCGATGCGGGCGTGGTGCCGCCGATCCTGCCGCCCACGACGCCGCTCGACGTCACGACGCCGGCGTTCTGGGTTCCCGTGGGCATCGCCTGGCTCAGGACCTCCACCGTCGCCTATGTCGCCGACACGGATGTCTCGGTCGCCGCGCCGGCCACGGACGGGATCATCGGCGTGAAGGTCACGGCGTCGCTGACCCCGCCGGGGTCGCCGATCGTCTCCGACAAGACCACGCTCTACTTCGCGGACTCCACCCCCGCGGATGACGCCACGCCGAATCACTACGGCGTCGCGGTCGACAACGACGACTCCGAAGTCGTCTTCTGCGACACCGGCACCGCTTCGATCAATCACTACGGCATCGACGGCATCCTGGTCGCCAGCGTTCCGGCAACCCCCGGCTTCACCCCGATCTTCATCACTTGCCAGTCCGGCACGGGCATCGGCGGGCCCCCGGGCGGCGGTGGCGGCGGCGGCGGCGGCAGCGGCGGAACGCCCTACAACGACAACGGAGCGGACATCGGGGACAACCACAAGAGCGGGCACCACAAGCGCAGCAAGTGCGGCTTGACCGGCGCCGAGGCGCCCCTCCTGTTCGGCCTCTGGCTCCTGTCGCGCCGGCGCTCGAAAAAGTCGGCGAAGTAAGCTCACCGGATCGATTCAGCGCGGGGCCGGGCGAATGCCCGGCCCCGTTCGTATTCAGGCCGGCCGGTTCTGCGCCAACTCCACCGTGTTTCGCAGCAGCACCGCCACCGTGATCGGCCCCACGCCGCCCGGGACCGGCGTCAGGTGACCCGCGACCTCCGCCACCGCAGGATCCGCGTCCCCTACGATCCGCATCTTCCCGTCCGCGCCCTTCACCCGGTTGATCCCGATGTCGATCACCGTCGCACCCGGCTTTACCATGTCCTTCTTCAGCAGCCCAGGAACCCCCGCCGCCACGAACAGCAGGTCCGCGCGGCTCGTGTGGAATTTCAGGTCCCGCGTCGCGATGTGGCACGTCGTCACCGTCGGCGAGTTCCGCGCGGACTGGAGCAGCAGAAGCGCCAGCGGCTTCCCAACGATTTCCGAGTGCCCGACGATCACGCACTCCAGCCCCGTCATGTCGGGGCGGGCGCGGCGCGCCAGCTCGAGCGCGGCCGATGCCGTGGACGGCGCGATCGCGAACCGGCCCATGACAAGGCGCCCGAAGTTCGCCGGGGTCATCGACTCCACGTCCTTCGATGGCTCCAGCGCCTCCCGGACCCGCCGCTCGTCGATGTGGGCAGGGAAAGGCTGGTGCAGGATGATCCCGGTGACCTTCGCGTCCGCGCCGAGCCGGCGGACCTCGGCGATCGCGTCCGCTTCGGTCACGGTGTCCGGGAGCTGCCGGATCTCGAACCCGATCCCCGCCTCGGCGCACGCCTTTTTCTGGTTCTTCAGGTAAACCTCGCTCGCCCCCGCGTGGCCCGCGATGAGCGCCGCGAGATGCGCCGGGCGGCCGGTGTCCCGGAGGGCCTGCGCGTCGGCCTTGACCCGGGCGAGGAGCTCGGAAGCGATGGCGTGGCCGTCGAGGAGGACCGCGCTCACGCGAGGCCCGTCACGTTGCCGTCGTCGTCGAGCGAAATCCGCTCGCCCGCCGGGTGCGAGGGAAGCCCCGGCATCGTCGTGATGTCGCCCAGCAGCGGCACCACGAACCCGGCGCCCGCCGAGACCCGGATCTCGCGGACCGGCACCGTGAATCCCTCGGGCGCCCCCTTGAGCTCCGGGTCGTGCGACGTCGACAGGTGCGTCTTCGCCATGCACACCGCGAGCCCGCCCAGACCCAGCCGCTCCAGCCGCTTCATCCGCCCCTTTGCATGCGGCGAGAACGTCACGCCCTTCGCGTTGTAGACCTTCGCCGCGATCGCCCGGATCTTCTCCTCGATCGGGGCGTCGGGCGCGAAATGCGGCTTCGCGGTCTTGCCCTCGCCGAGGGCCTTCATCACGGCCTTCGCGAGGTCGGCGCCGCCGGGGCCGCCCTGGGCGTGGACAAGCGACACGACGGCGTCCGCGGCGCCCTGCTCGAGCGCGTACCTCCGGATCCGCTCGATCTCCCGGTCGGAGTCGCCGGGGAAGCGGTTGATGGCGACGACGGCGGGGATGCCGAAGCCGCGGACGTTGCGGATGTGGTGGCCGAGGTTGGCGATGCCCCTCTCGAGCGCGTCGAGGTTCTCGCCCGCGAGGGCGGGGTCGAGGGGGACGCCGGGCTTGACGGTGAAGAGCCCTGAGTGGGCCTTGAGGGCGCGGCAGGTGCAGACGACGACAGCGGCGTTCGCGGGCATGCCTCCCGCGGCCGTCTTGACGTGGACGAACTTCTCGAAGCCGAGGTCGCTTCCGAACCCGGCCTCCGTGACGACGACGTCGCCCATGCGGGCGGCGATGCGGTCGGCGACGATGGAGGAGTTGCCGTGGGCGATGTTGCCGAAGGGGCCGCAGTGGACGAAGGCGGGGCCGCCTTCCATGTTCTGCATGAGGTTGGGGCGGAGGGCCTCGCGGAGGAGGGCCGCCATGGCGCCGGCGCACTGGAGGTCGCCGGCGGTCGCGGGGAGGGGCTTGCCGGGCTGGTCCTCGCGGAAGCCGACGATCATGCGGGCGAGGCGCTCGCGGAGGTCCTTCGGGGAAATCGCGAGCGCGAGGACGGCCATGACCTCGGAGGCGACGGCGATGTCGAAGTGGGAGCGGCGGATCGGGCCGCACTCGTCGGCCATGCCGACGAGGACCTGGCGGAGGGCGCGGTCGTTCACGTCGACGACGCGGCCCCAGAGGATGCCGTCGACGTCGATCCTGAGGGCGTTCCCCTGGTTCAGGTGGTTGTCGAGGAACGCCGCGAGCAGGTTGTGCGCGATGGCGACCGCGTGGATGTCGCCGGTGAGGTGGAGGTTGATGTCCTCCATCGGGACGACCTGCGAGCGTCCGCCGCCCGCCGCGCCGCCCTTGATCCCGAACACCGGGCCCGCGGACGGCTGCCGGATGCACGTCCACGCGTTCACGCCGATGTGCCGGAGCGCCTGCCCCAGCCCGACCGTCGTGACCGTCTTCCCCTCGCCGAGCGGCGTCGGCGTGATCGCCGTCACCACCACCATCTTCGCCTTCGGGGGCCCCAGCCGCTTCTCGCACTCCAGCCGCACCTTGGCCTTGTACCGCCCGTAGGGCTCGACCTCGTCCTCGCGGAACCCGAGCTTCTCCGCAAACTTCGCGATCGGCGTCAGCGCCGCCGTGCGGCTGATCTCGAGGTCGTTGCTACCCATTCACGACCTCCCGGACCCGCTTCGTCGCCGCCACCACCGCCTCCAGGCCTTTCGCCGCCTCCGCCTCGAGGGTGCCGCCCGCGGCCTTGTCCTTCAGCATCGACGTGTTCGCCCGCACGTTGAGCAGGAAACCGCGCGCCGCCGCCTCGGACTCGTACGCCGCGACCGCCAGGTCGGAGGCCACCGAGCCTTTCGCCTTCGGCGCAAACTCCGCCAGCTCGCCGACGAACGCTGCAATCAACCGCAGCCCCTCCGCCGGCGGCTGCGCGGCCTTCACCAGCGCCTCCTGCATCCGCCCCGGCCGCGCCGGGTCGTCCTTGGCGAGCTTGAAGACCGCGGAGACCCCGTCGTAGGCCTGCGAGTCCTCGAGGATGAGATCGAGGAAGCGGTTGCGCTGTCCGTCCCATTTCTCGGCGGTCGGGTCGTCCTTGGAGAAGCGGGCGACCATCGCCCCGAGGGAGCATGCGAGGGCTCCGGAGAGGGCGGCGACGGAGCCGCCGCCCGGGGTGGGGGTCTTCGCGGACAGCATCTGGCAGAACTGCTCGAGTGTGTTTTGGCGCATAATGGGCGCGGACTCTAACCGTCCCGGTGCGGGGCGTCAAAGGAGGCGGGTTGCGGCGGTTCGTGCTGTGGGCGGCCATGGCTGCGTTCGCGCGGGCGGAGGGGGCCTCGCTGGTGGAGGCGGCGCGGCTTCGCTCGGCCGGCGACCTGAAGGGGGCGCGTGCCGCGCTGGAGGCGGTGCTGGCGGACGGGGAGTCCGCCGAGGCGCGGGCCGAGCTCGGCGCGGTGCTGCTCGAGCTCGACCGGCCCGAGGCGGCCGAGGCGGAGCTGGCCCGGGCGCTCGAGGCCGAGCCGCGCGCCGACACGGCGTTCAACCTCGCCATCGCGCGCTACCGCCAGAAGAACTGGGCCGGGGCCTGGTTCGCGTGCGGACTGTGCCTGAAGTGGGCGGAGAAGGGCTCGCGCCTGCAGGAGCGGGCGGCGGAGATCGGATACGCGATCGCACGGCGGCTGGACGGGTGGGAAGCGAAGAAGCCGGTGTACGAGGAGATTGCGAAGTGGGCGCCGGACACGGAGGCGGGGAAGAAGGCGGCGGGGGAGTTGAGGTAGGGGAAACGGCGGGGACGCTGAAAGGCGCTGAAACGGCACGCAGAAAAGCGCTGCGTCGCGATTCCCGCAGTGCTTTTCCGCGTGCCGTTTCCGCGCCTTTCAGCGTCGAATGGCCCTTTTCCCCTCGATCACTTCAGGTCAAACACGATCGCCTCGCACCCGTCGCCGCCCTTGAGCAGCAGCTCCTTCTCGCCCGACACCGCCGCGCCGTCGCCCTGTGCGAGCTTTTCGCCGTTCACGCTGATCGACCCCTTCGCAGCCTGGACCCACCCGTGCCGGCCGGCCTTGAGCGCGACCTTCGCCTCCTCGCTTTTCCCCAACCTCGCGATCCAGACGTCGGCATCGGCGTGGATCTTCAGCGACCCCTGCCGTCCGTCGCGCGATGCGGCGAGGACGAGGCCGCGGCCGGGGAAGGCCTTCTGCTCGTAGGAGGGCTTGATGCCTTTCGACTCGGGCTCGATCCAGATCTGGAGCAGGTGGAGCGATTCCTTGTCGGAGGCGTTGAACTCGGAGTGCCGGACGCCGCTGCCTGCGGACATGTGCTGCATCTCGCCGGGGCGGAGCTGTCCCTCGCCGCCGGAGGAGTCCTTGTGGGCGATGGTGCCCTCGAGCGGCCAGGTGAGGATTTCCATGTCGCGGTGGGGGTGCGTGGGGAAGCCTGCGCCGGGGGCGACGCGGTCCTCGTTGATGACGCGGAGGCCGCGGAACCCCATGTGTTCCCCGTCGTAGTAGTCGGCGAAGGAGAAGGTATGGCGGGCGTCGAGCCAGCCGTGGTCGGCGTGGCCCCGGTCGTCGGAGCGGCGGATTCGGATCACGGTCGGCCTCCTGAAGGGGTGGTCGCGTGCTCTTCCTGAACGGCCGCCCCCGAAAAGTTATTCCCGGCTAACTTTCGGGGCGCCAATAAAAGCGGGGGCCGCTTCGCAGCGGCCCCCGCGCCGGATCCCCGCGGCTACTTCACGTCGATCACCGTCGCCCTCACGACCAGCACCAGCACTTCCGAACCACCCGCCTTCGGCCGCATCGCCACGCCGACCAGCGTCGGCTTGCCGGCGTCGACGAGCATCTGCGTCCGGACCCCGAAGTCGGCCAGCTCGACGGCCTGCACCTGCACGCCCTTGTCCTGCATCGGAAAAGCCCTCGGCTCCCCGCCCAGGACGGTGGTGGGGCGCAGGTCGAGCTGCACCTGGCCGCCGTTTCCGACCGAGGCCGGCAGCACGTCGAGGCAGATCCCCTCCACGACCGGCGTCATGATCGGGTCCACGGCCGACGCGGACTGGGCGACTTCCACGTCGTAGTCGAGCACGACCGCCCGCGTGACGCCCTGGGCGGCATGGAAACGGGCTCCGTTGAGCCCCGCGCCGCCGGCCGTTCCCACGATGCGGACGGCCCCGCCGCGGGCGGCCGTCGACAGCACGTCCTTCCACGCGGCGTCCGTCAGGTCGCCGGAGATCGCCTCGCGGCGTTCGCGCCACGCGGCCTCGTCGAAGGCAAGCACCCACGAGTCCACCGAGACCAGCCGCGAGCGGTCCGCGACCAGGCGCGCGAGGAACTGCTCGACGAGCTTCAGGTTCTCCGCGGTCTGCAGCACCAGGAGCTCCCCGTTCGTCGTCAGGACGACGCCGCCCTGGTCCCAGCTGTCCGGCGCGATGCCGCGCCGGATCATCCCGATGAGCTGGTCCCCGCTCACCGACACGCCCTCCTCCGCGTCCATGAACACCGCCCCCACGCCCTCGTCCGCGACTTCGAGCGTCCCGCCGAGCCTGGGGCCGGCGAAATCCTCGGCACGGCAGAGGATGAAGCGCGTATCGAACAGGCGCGCCTGGATGCGGGCGGCCGGGACCGGCAGGGCCACGGGCGTCCCGGCGTCGACGCCGGGGCGGACGAGGACGACCTGCGTCCAGCCCGGCTGGGCGCCGCCGAAGGACGTGGCGGACAGGATCGCCCACCGGCCGACGGGCACGACGAGATTGGTCCGCGTCCGGGCGACGGCGTCGTCCGGCTGCTCGATGGTCCCCAGCGTCTTTCCTCCAGGCTCGAACGTCCGGAGCGCCCGGGGCTCCGCGGCGGCGAAGCGCACGGCGAGGAAGGCCATCCTGCCGTCCTCGGAGAGCGTCGGGCGGACGTCCATGAGGTAGCCCGCGCTGCGCAGCCCCATGACCGGGTCCGCGATGGCGGACCGCTCGGCGATCTCCACGTCGAATTCGCGCAGGAAGGTCTCCTGCCCGACGGCCTTGGCATGGAAACGCTGGCCGTTGAGACCGCAGGCGCGGAGCGAGGCGATCCTGCGTCCGCGGGCGGCGTCGGACGCCGCTTCGTCCACCGCCTTGAGCTGCGCATCGGTGAGGACGGAGCCCGCGGGCGCGTCGAGGACGCCCGGAGCGAGCAGGAGAACCTCGGTCTCGACGACGACGGTGCGGCAGATCTGCGACCGCAACGCGTCCAGGAACGCCCGGATCTGGACGTGCGCCTCGGGCGCGTGCCGGACGATCAGCTGGCCGTCCATGTACTCGATCGAGTTCGGGGGCGTGTCCCACGTCCCCGGCGCGATCGTCTGCGAGATGAGCAGCTTCAGGTCCTCGCCCGCGATCGCGACTCCCTCCTCCTCACCACCGGACCAGTCTGAGCCGTTCCCCGAGGCGTCGAAGCCCAGGGCTGGCCCGGGGAAGTTCTCGATCCGGACCGTCAGGGCCCCCACGCTGTAGACGTGCAGTTCCGACTTGTCCTCCGCCGCGGCGGCCAGCGCCAGCGCGAGGACGATCGCAAGGGTGCGCATGTTATTTCGCCTCCATCGACCGGGCCCGGATCAGCGTCGCGAAATGCGCGCGCTTCCCGCCGGCCGTTCCCGTGGTGATCCCGGCCAGGGTCCATTCCCCGTCCGGAACGTAGGCCTGCGCGCGGACGTCGACCGTCGCCATCCGCGCCTTCTGCAGCTTCCCGACGTTCGGCGCCTTCGTGTCGTGCTCCTCCGGGGCCTGCGCGACCGCGCAGCTCGGGCGCAGCTCCAGGTGCAGCCGCTTCCCGTCCCCCGCGAGCGTCGCGCGCACGTCGAGGCAGCTTCCGCTTCGCATGACGTCCACCACGGGGTCGCCGCTGGAGGCGCCCTGGGCGATCTCGACGTCCATGTCGACGAGCCAGGCGAGGTCGCCGCCGGCCCAGACATGGAAGCGCTGGTCGTTCAAGCCGACGCCGCCGGCGCTGGAGACGACGCGCGCGCCGTCGCCGCGGAGGGCGGCCTGGAGGAGGTCCCGGAGGGCGTCGCCAGCCGGGGCGGCCCCGGAGAGCGAGGCGCGCCGCGAGGCCCAGGCGGCGTCGTCCATCGAGACGACGGTCATCTCGACCCCGATGAGCCGGTTGCGGGCAGGGGCGGCGACCGCGAGGAACCGGGCGATCTCGTCGAGCACCGCGGGCGTCTGGACCACCACGATCTGGTCGCCCATCTGCCACAGCCGGTTGCGCGAGTTGGACCACGACGGCTTCGCGACGTTGCTGCGGATCGCCTCGATGAGCTGCTCGGGCGTCATCCCCGCGCCCTCGTCCGACGGAGGCGCGAACGACGTCGACGGGCCGCTTTCTCCTTCCGCGGGGTACCCCAGCTCCAGGCGCGGCCCGGGGAAGTCCCGGATCGACGCCGTCAGGCTCGACACGTCGAACATCCGCAACTGCCGCTTCTCCGTCGACGACGTCTCGTCCCCGACCGTCTGCCCGGAGAGCGAGGGCCTCACCAGCACCGCCGCGATCCAGCCCTTCTCCGATTCCAGCGGGCCCGAGCAGAGCAGGAGCGTCCGGCCCACGGGGCAGACGACGCTCGTCTTTGTGCGGAGGATGTCCCGCGAGGGGAACTGGATGGCCCCGAGCACGCCGTTCCCGGTGTCGAAGGAGGCCATGCCGCGCGGGCGCGCCATGGAGAACCGCGTCTCCATGAGCACGGTCGCCGCGTCGTTCGCGAGGATCGGGAGGACGTCCAGGACGGCGCCGTGCCGCAGGTCCCCGGCGACCGGATCCGCGATCACCGCGTCCTGCGCGATCTCGACGTCGTAGTCGCGGATATAGGAAGTGTCCCGCACGTCCGCCGCGAAGACGCGCTGGCCGTTCAGGGCGACGGTGCGCAGAAGCGCCAGCAGGCGTCCCTTGCCCGCGTCGGCCGCGGCGTCGCGAAGGGCCTTTTCCTGCGCGGCCGTCAGGACGCCCGGGACGGCGCCGCTGGCGGCGAAGGCTTCGGGCGAAAGCAGGAGGACGTCGGACTCGACGACGATGCGGCGCGAGAAGCGCCGGCGGAGCATCTCGAGGTACTTCGAGATCCGCTCGTGGTTCTCGCGGGTCTGCGTGACGTACAGGACGCCCGAGGCGTACTCGATGGAGTTGCGCGAGTCGCTCCAGGAGTCCTCGTCGAAGTTGGTCACGATGGCGGAGGCGAGGAATTCGCCCGTGATGGGGGCGTTCGCTTCGCTCTCGAAGACACCCACCCCGATTCCGCCGCCGGAGTCCTCGGAACATCCGAGGTCGAGGTTGGGGCCCTTGAAGTGCTCGACGGCGCTCGTGAGGAAGCGGACGTCGTACGCGCGGCTGATGCGTTCGGCCTCGTCCTGGGCGCCGGCCGACGCGGCGCAGAGGGCGAGCACGGCGAGACATCGTTTCATGGCTGATCTCCGTGGGCCGGGTTCCCCCCCGGGAGCCGGCCGGGTTAGTGGGCTACCAGAAGGGGAAGAGGTACTTCGCGCCCTTGTTCTTCGCTTTCCACCAGCGGACCCAGTCTGCGGGGCGGGCGGGCATGTCCTGCCCGGTGACGTCCTTGAGCGCCCGGTGTGCGCGCGCGGCGTTCGGTCCCTGGAGGGCGGCGATGAGCGCCGGGACGGCGCGCTCGTCCTTGATGCGCCCGAGCGCTTCGATGGCGGCGTCGCCCGCCTCGCGGTCGCCGACGGCGGCGACGAGGTGCGGCACGGACTCGGGAGCGCCGATGCGGGCGATGGCGCGGGTCGCCTCCGAATAGAACGAGCGTTCCCGCGAGGCGGCCGTCAGGGCGGGGAGGGCCTTCGGGCTGCCGATCGTGCCGAGCGCGACGGCCGCGACGGACCGGTGGCGGCGCTGGGGAAGCAGCGCACAGATGGCGGGCACGGATTCTTCGGCCTTGAGCGTCGCCAGCGCGATCATCGCGAGGTCGCGAAGGTCGGGACTTTCCAGGGCGCGGATCAGCGCGGGGACCGAGAGCGGATCTCCCAGCGCCATGACGACCCGCGCGGCGCGCGTCCGGTCCGCGGCGGCCAGCCGGACGTCCAGCATCCGCGCCTCGACGGCGCCGCGGCCCTCCTGGGTCTTGACCGCCGCCATCACCGCCTCGTCGTCCGGGTCCGCCGCCGCCGCCAGCGCCTCGTTCGCCTCCCGCCCGCCGATCGCCGCCAGCGCCGTTGCGGCCGCTTCGTGCGTCTCCTCCTTCGCCAGCAGCCTCGCCAGCTCCGGCACCGTGCCGCTCGCCCGGGCCCAGCCGGCGGCCTTGAGGGCGGGAAGGGCGCGCGATCCGCCGGCGCGCAGCCGGGTCACGAGGGCGGGAGCGGCGTTGGAGCCGAGCTTCCTCCACGCGGCCTCGGCGTTCCACGCGCCCATCGCCGCCAGGGCCTCGCCCGCTTCCGGCAGGCCCGTCGCCCCGAGCGCGGCCACGACCGCTTCACGCCTGTCCGGCGCGCCCGCCAGCCCCGCCAGCGCCACGACCGACTCGACGGAACCGATCTCCCCGAGGAGCGCGATCGCCTTCGCGTCGCCTTTCGCGGCCGCCGCGGCGAGCTGCGGCGCGAGGGCCGCATCCTTGAGGACCGAGGCGATCGTCACGGCGGCGCCGCGTTCCTCGGCGTCGGGGGAGCGGAACGCCGCAATCCAGCGCGCTCGGTCCACGCCGCCCTTGACCTGCTCGAGGAACGCCTCGCGGCCGGTGCCGGAGGCGGCCGCGACGAGCCGGTCGCGGAATTCCGGCTTCTGACGCGGCTCGGGCTTCACCGGGCCGGGCCCCGGCGGAACGGCCGGCGGCTTCGGCTCGTCGTCCTTTACCGGCGGCGCAGGCCGCTCCGGGGCCTTCCCGCCCTCCGCAACCGGGCCCGTTTTCGGGCCTTCCACCGGCCGCGTCGCGCGCCCCAGGAGGTAGGCCGCTCCCATCGCAGCCAGGATCACGGCCGCAGCTGCGAAACGCAGCCAGGGCGCGGGGCCTCCCGCGGCCGGCCGGGGCCCGCGGAGACGCGGCGCCGCAGGGCGCGCGTCCATCTTCGCGCGAAGGGCTTCCAGGAACTCGCGCTCACCGGCCGCGGGGACCGGGGGATTCCAGGCACGGACGCGATCGTCCACGGCGAGGAGCGAGCGGCACTCGTCGCACGACGTCATGTGCGCCGCGACCTCGGGCGAACGGTCGCCCCGGTCCCACCGCTCCTGGAACTCCCCGCAGGTCATGTCAGCCGCTCCTTCAGTCGATTCCGCGCCAGGCTCAGGCTTGCCTTCGCCGCCTCGTACGTGATTCCCAGCACCCCGGCGATCTCCTCCAGGTCCAGCCCCAGCTCCGCCCGCATCAGGAGGACCTCGCGCTGGCGCGCGGGAAGTGCCGCGATCTCCCGCGCGACGGCGTCCTCCGCTGCGACGTCCCGGTCCGGCACGGCCTCGAACTCGCGTTCGCCGATCGCCTCGAGCCTCGGCCTGCGCAGGTCCTGGGCTGCGTTGAACAGGATCCGCCAGAGCCACGTCCGGAACTTCGCGTCCCCGCGGAACCCGGGCAGTCCGCGCCAGGCCTTGAGGAACCCCTCCTGGCAGGCGTCTTCGGCCAGGACCGGATCCCGCAGCAGCTTGGCGCAGAACGCGCGGGCCGGCCCGAGGTAGCGGAGGACGAGGGTCTCGAACGCCGTCCGGTCGCCGCCCTGGGCGCGCCCCGCGAGGAGCTCGTCCGGTAGATCAGACGGGGGATGGGGGGGCGATGTCAAAGCGGGGTGTAATGCGCCTTGGGGAAGCGCGTCCTCAGGGGTGTCCCGGAGCGGGTCCTGTCGGCGTTGCTGATCTGTAAACCGTTACGGAATAAAGACTTGTAGTTCAGGCCTCGGACCTGCGAATTCCGCGGCCAATCCGGGAATTTTCCCTCGCTTCCCGGACAACTTTCGTAGATTTCGCGGGTTATACATCCACGCCCTCACTCCGTCCACGAAGGGAGTCCTGCATGCGCCGTCTCGCGACCGCCACCGCCCTCCTCCTCGCCGCCGCCACCGCCCGCGCCGATTTCGGCGCCTCCCTGGACGAGGCCGAGAAGGAGTCGAAGGAGAAGGGCAAGCTGCTGCTCGTCTACATCTGGAGCCCGCAGTGCCACGTCTGCAAGGGGCTCAACGAGAAGGTCTGGCCGACTATCGCCGTGCAGAACGAGCTGGAGAACTGGGCGGCGGTGAAGATCGACTCGAACGAAGCCGTGAAGACCCACTACAAGTGGAAGATCGACGACGTTCCGCAGCTCCGCGTCATCAGCCCGGACGGCAACGAATTCCGCTGCGTCAGCCGCGGCGAAATCCCCGAGGCGAACCCCGACAAGATGCTCGACTTCCTCGCCGGCCTGCGCGCCGCATGGGACGAGGAAATGGCGAGCCGCAAGTTCGCGTGGAAGGCGACCTGGGCCGAGGCGAAGGCCGAGTCGAAGGAACGGCAGCGTCCGATCCTCATCTACGCCCACGACGGCTCGATGGGGCCCGGCGAAATGAACCGCAAGGTGCCGCAGTTCACCGACCCCGCCTGCACCGTCCCCGCGAAGAAGTTCGTGTGCGTCGCCGTTACCAAGGACGCCAGCGAAGTCTGGGACAAGTACAAGCCCCAGATCGTCCCCGGTTTCATCTTCCTCGACCTCGATGGCGTCGAAGTCGGCCGCTGCGGCCTCCTCGACTCCGCCGACCTCGCCGCCGCAATGAACGGCGCGCTCGACAAGTTCGCCGCTTCCCAGAACGTCGACCCCGCCAAGAAGCTCGAGCGCGACATCGCTTCGTTCGAGGCGGCGATGAAGGGCTCGGTCGAGCAGGACAAGATCGACGCGGCGCAGAAGCTCATCGACTCGAAGGACCCGAAGGTCGTGAAGCCGCTCTCGGCGGCGTTCAAGGACCCGAGCGTCAAGCTGAAGGAGACGGTCGTGGCGCCGATCCTCGCGATCGACCTCAAGAACGGCCTCCCGATCGTGCTCACGTGGATGAAGACCGAGCAGAACCAGAAGCTGCTCGTCAAGGCGTGGGACGCCGTCGGCGAAACCGGCGACCTCCGCGCCGTCGGCCCCGCGGAGGACAGCATCCTCGACGCGCCGTCGATGGAGGTCAGCCGCGCGCGCATCCGCGCCCTCGGCAACATGAAGGACAAGCAGGTCGTCGACTTCCTCATCGACCTTCCGTTCAAATTCAAGGGCAAGGGCCGCGGTCCCGGCGGCGGCGGCGGGCTCCGCGAGGAGTGCAAGCGGTCGCTCAACAGGCTGACGGGCCAGGACTTCGGCGAGGACTGGAACGAGTGGAAGCGCTGGTGGAGGGACAACCAGAAGTCGTTCAAGTTCCAGTAGCGCCGTCCGCATGACACGGATCGCGGGGCCGGCCCTCG
>JADLHC010000084.1 GCA_020849035.1 Planctomycetia bacterium | reverse complement strand
GTGGCTCGTGGACGGCTTCGTCATCTCGGTCCTCATGATCGGCGCGGCGTTCTTCGCGGCCATCATCGGCGTCCAGGCCTGGTTCTTCGTCACGAGCTTCGTCCTCCAGACCTGTTACTTCGTCGCCCTCGAGGCCTGGATGCACGGCCAGACTCCGGGGAAGCGCGTTTTCGGGCTGCGCGTATTCGACGCGCGCGGGTTCCGGATCTCCTTCGCGCAGTCCGCGCTCCGCAATATCCTCCGCATCGCCGATTCGCTTCCGTTCTTCTACCTCGTCGGCGGCGGCGTGGCGCTGTGCAACCGGCGCGGGCTGCGGCTGGGGGACCTGGCGGCGGGGACAATCGTCGTCCGCATTCCGCCGGTTCCCGCCCCTGAGCGCATCCTCCCCGCGGGCCAGCGAAGCGACGCGATGCTCGGCGACTTTGCGCTGGCGGAGCGCGTCCGGCGCGTCCTGAAGTCGCCGGAAAAGGACCTGCTCGTCTCCCTCGCCGTCCGCCGCGAGCGCCTCGAGCCGCGCCCCCGGATGGAGGTCTTCGAGGCCGCCGCCGCCTGGTTTGCGGAACGCCTCGAGATCCCCAGGCCTTCCACCATGAGCGCGGAAACTTATATTCTCAACCTGGCCGCCATCGCCCATGCCCCACGGCGGCGTACCGAAATCCCGAAAGCGAGGTGACCCGTGCCCGGACCCTGCGCCAACCACCCCGGAGTCGAGGCGACAAAAACCTGCGCCGGCTGCAGGCGCGAGTTCTGCGAAGGCTGCGTCGTCGACCTCGGCGGCTGGACCTACTGCGGCTCCTGCAAGAACGCCGCCGTCGCCGCATCCCAGAACGTGCAGGAATTCAAGCTCCCGCGCGAGGCCCTGACCTACGCCATCGTCGGCATCTTCTGCTGCGGCATCATCCTGGAGCCGATCGCCATCTGGAAGGGCCTCGACGCGCTCAACCAGATCAAGCGCAATCCGCAGCTTCCCGGAAAGGGGACGGCGACGGCGGCGGTCGTGATCGGGTCCATCTTCCTGTTGTTCAACATCGGCTACCTCGGTCTCGTGATGACCGGGAACCTCGCGCGATTCCGGTAGCAGGGAGAACTGTGAAAGGCTCCTGCCCTTTCTGCGGATCGGTTTTCGACGCCGGCCAGCCGGCGATGGTGCGCACGTGTCCCGCGTGCCGCAACGAGGTGCGCGTGTTCACGGTGGAACCGCCCCGGAGTGAGCCGGTCGTCGCGGCTCCCGCGGCCGCCATCCCGGCCGCCGGGGGCGAGCCCGTCCAGGCTCCTCCGTGCGCACGCCATCCCGGCAACGCTGCCGTGACCGCCTGCACCCGCTGCGGCGACTTCGTCTGCAACGTGTGCGCAACGCCCGTCGAAGGGACAGTCCTCTGCGTCCGCTGCTTCGAGTTCAAGCACTCGCATGGCGAACTGGTCGCCCAGAAGTCCGGTTTTGGCACGCCAAGGACCAGCCTTGCGCTCGGGATCCTCTCCGTCCTCTGCATGGGCTTCTGCTGGCTCGGCATCGTCTTCGGCCCGGGCGCCATCATCACCGGCGTCTCCGCCGTCCGGCAGATCCGCCGCCAGCCGGGACTCCCGGGCGAAAAACTGGCCGTCGCCGGCATCGTGCTCGGCTCGCTCGGCACCCTCGCGTGCCTCGTCTTCTTCACCTGGCTGATCGCAAAGCGCTGAGCCTTGCTCAATCCACCCACCATCCCCCTCCCCGTCACCGTTCCCGAGCACGGGATCTTCTCGTCGAAGCGCTGGAGCCTCATGCCCGACCGGCTCACGCGCGAGGGCCGGGACATCCTCTGGGGCTGGAACCCCGACCACCATGTCCCCCTGGCGGACGTCCGCATGGTCTACGTCTACCACCGGGCCCGCCCCGCCTGCCTCCTCTGGGCCATCCTGTCCGCGCCGTTCTTCCTGCTGGCCTGGTACTCCGCCAGGGACCGCGGCGGCGAGATGATCGCCGCCGTATCGGGATCCGTCGGCTTCGGCATCGCCCTCGCGGCCGCCGTCCTTGGCTTCCTCCGCCGCCCGTACGTCACCATCCAGGCCGCCCGCGAGTCCGTCGTCATCGCAATGGACGCTCCGTTCTGGTCCCCCGGCCGCCGCCGCCGCTTCTTCAACGGCCTCGCCCAGATCCTCGGCATTCCCGACCTGCTCCCCGGCGGTGGCGTGCCGCGCAGGCAGGATCTCGCGCCGGGAGCCATGCCGCAGGCCCCCGCGCCCGCGCCCCCGGCGGCCGGGCCTGAAGCGCCTGCGTTTCCCGCCGCTCCGCAACCGACGTTCCTGCCCGAGCCTCCCGCGCCCCCCGACACAAACCCGGCGCCGTAGCCACGCGGCGGCAGGCCGCCGTCCCGGTTGACGCCCCGGCACCCTTCCCTCAGAGTGGCGGCCCCATGGAACTCGACCGGATCGTCGTCAAGGGCGCGCGCCAGCACAACCTCAAGAACATCGACGTCGAGATCCCGAAGAAGAAGCTCGTGGTCATCACGGGCGTTTCGGGGTCGGGGAAGTCGTCGCTGGCGTTCGACACGCTCTACGCGGAGGGGCAGCGCCGCTACGTCGAGTCCCTCTCGTCCTATGCGCGCCAGTTCCTCGGACAGATGGAGAAGCCGCTCTACGACCACATCCGCGGCATCGCCCCCACGATCTCCGTCGAGCAGAAGGCCGCTTCCCGCAACCCGCGCTCCACCGTCGGCACCGTCACCGAGATCCACGACTACCTCCGCGTGCTGTTCGCCCGGGCGGGCGAGCTGTTCTGCTGGAAGTGCGGCGACCCGGTGCGCCCGCAGACGTCGCAGCAGATCGTGGACGAGATCCTGCGCCTGCCGCAGGGGCACCGCGCGATGCTGCTCGCCCCGGTCGCGGAGAACCGGAAGGGAACGCACGCGGAGACGTTCGCGGCGGCGAAGCGCGAGGGGTTCGAGCGGGTGCGCGTGAACGGCAAGGTGCTGGACCTGGCGGACAAGATCGACCTCGACAAGAAGCGGAAGCACAACGTCGAGATCGTGGTGGACCGGATCACGGTGAACGCGGCGTCGCGGTCGCGGATCAGCGAGTCGGTCGAGACGGCGCTGCGGGCGGGGAAGGGGAGCCTGATCGTCGCGGCCGAGGGCCGGCCCGACGTGCTGATGAGCGAACACCGCTCGTGCTCGAAATGCGGCCTGTCGTTCCCCGAGATGACCCCGCAGTTCTTTTCGTTCAACTCCCCGCAGGGGATGTGCGCCGAGTGCAACGGACTCGGCACGAAGGTCGAAATGGATCCGGTCAAGATCGTCCCCGACCCGTCCCTCTCGCTCGCCGAGGGCGCCGTCGTCCCCTGGGGCCGCGTCCACGACGCCCGCACCGGCTGGGACATGGACGTCATCAACGCCGTCGCGAAACGCTTCAAGGTGGACTTCGACAAGCCGTGGTCGAAGCTCACGAAGGACCAGCAGAAGGCGATCCTCTACGGGACGGGCGAGGAGAGACTCGAACTGTCCTGGAAGGGCCGGCACTCCAGCGGGACCTACCGGTTCCGCTTCGAGGGCGTCGTGAACAAGATGCTGCGGCGCCTGCGGGAGAGCAGCTCGGAGGCGGTGAAGCGGTGGGCGACGCAGTTCATGAGCGACCGGGAGTGCCCGCAGTGCGAGGGCGGGCGGCTGCGGAAGGAAGCGCTGGGCGTCCGGGTGGGCGGGAAGACGATCGTGGAGTTCTGCGCGCTGACGATCCGGGACGCGACGGAGTTCCTCGGCGCGTTGAAGCTGGAGGGGGCGCGGGCGACGATCGCGGCGGAGATCCTCAAGGAGATCCGCGGCCGGCTCGGGTTCCTCCTCGACGTCGGTCTCGGCTACCTGTCGCTCGACCGGCTCGCGCCGACGCTGTCGGGCGGCGAATCGCAGCGCATCCGGCTCGCTTCGCAGATCGGCAGCGAGCTGACCGGCGTCATCTACATTCTCGACGAGCCGTCGATCGGCCTGCACCAGAAGGACAACGCCAAGCTCATCGGGGCGCTGAAGAAGCTGCGCGACATCGGCAACTCGGTCGTCGTCGTCGAGCACGACCGCGAGATGATGGAGGAATCCGACTGGCTCATCGACTTCGGCCCCGGCGCCGGGATCCACGGCGGGCAGGTCGTCGCCGAGGGCACGCCCGCCGACGTCGCCGCGGCGGGGAAGTCCCTCACCGCGCAGTACCTCAGCGGGGCGCGTGAGATCGAGACGCCGGGGAAGCGGCGCGCGGGCAGCGGAAAGTCCCTCCGCATCCTGGGCGCCGCGGAGAACAACCTCAAGGGCATCGACGTGGACATCCCGCTCGGCAGGTTCGTCTGCGTCACCGGCGTCAGCG
>JADLHC010000083.1 GCA_020849035.1 Planctomycetia bacterium | reverse complement strand
GGTTGCGGTCGGGGCGGACGACTTCCAGCGAGCCGGCGCGGCGCGCCGGGTCGCCGTAGAGCGTCTCGGGACGGAGGTTGTCGACGGAGAAGCGGCGGACGCCGCCGGAGGAGGCGGGGAGGCTGGTGACGGGGCCGACCGGGGACGTCGCGGGGCCTTCGGGCGCGGGGACGGGGAGAGGAACGTCCGCGCTCCGCTCGCCGGGCGTCGGCGCCTGCGCTCCGGGCTTCCCCACGAGCACGCCCACCGAGACCGCGATCATCAGGATCGCCGCCGCGTTCAGCGCCACGAACCCGCGCCGGAACGCCGAGCGGCTCCGGTCCTGCGCGACCTTCGCCATCACCTTCTGGTAGAAGCCGGTGAGCGGCCCTTCGGGCGGCGTCACCGCGCGCGCCGCGGCCAGCGCCTTCCCGGCCGCCTCGTATTGCCCGAACACCTTCGACTCGTACGCCTCGAACGCCTTCGAGCACGGCTCGCAGCCCTGCAGGTGCGCGGCGACCGACTCCGACGCCGGCCCGTCCGCCTCGCCCGCCGCGAACGCCGCGAACTGCGCCTCGACCTTCCCGCACTCCCCCGCCAGCCGCGAACGCAGCCCTGCGTAGAACTTCTCCAGCTGGGGTCCGGGAAGCGGAGCCTTGGCCGCGGCGGAGATCGCCTTGCCGGCGGGCTCGTACTGGGCGAAGAAGCGTCCCTCGTAGGCCTCGAACTCGCGCGAGCAGTCCTCGCACGCGAGGAGGTGCTCCTCGGCCTCGTGAGCCGCCGCCTGCGGCAGGTCGCCGCTCATGAGCGCCGGGAAAATCCGTTTCGCCTGGGTGCAGTCCATGTCGCTAGTCCTCCGTCCCCGTCCCGTAGGCCCCTTCCCACGCGTCCTTGAACATCTTGCGCGCGATGTGAAGGCGCCACCGGACGGTGGCGTTGTTCGCGCCGACGATCTCGGCGATCTCCTCGCAGGTCATCCCCTGCAGGTCCCGCAGCACCAGCACCGTCCGGTAGTTCGGCTGCAGCCTCGCCAGCACCGCGTGAACCCGCTCCCGGACCTCCTGCGACTCCACGCTCGACCCGGCGGGCGCCGCGTCGGCGTCCGGCGGTTCCGCCACGTCGTCCAGCCGCGCCGCCCGGCCGCCGCTCTCCTTGCGCATGTGGTCGATGCACAGGTTCACGACGATCTGGTACAGCCAGGTGTAGAAGTTCCGCTTGAGATCGAAGCGCCCGATCGCCTTGTACACGCGGAGAAACGCCTCCTGGCTGATGTCGGCCGCGAGGTCGTAGTTCCCCAGCATGTTGTACGCGATCCAGTACGTCCGCCTCTGGTAGAGCTCCACCAGCTGCCGGAAGGCCTCCTCGGAGCCCTGCTGGCACGCACGGATCAGCGCGACTTCTTCCCGGTCCAGGCGGCGAACCTCCCGCTGTGTCTCGGTTGCGATGGTCGTCCGATAGGTCGCGAGCGTCAGCATCGTAGTGGCTCCGGAAGCCTCCTTCAAGCCGCCATCGAGCCCTTGCGGCTCTTCTTCATCAGCTTCTCGAGTTCCTTCTCCAGCTCCTTCAGCTCCTCCTTCAGGTCCTCCGGCGCGTTCTTGCCGCCGTGCTCCTTCATCGCCTTCTCGACTTCCTTCCGCACCCGCTCGAACAGCTCGCGGTCCATCTTCCCGTCGCCCTCGATCTTCACCCGCGGCTTGCTCTTGCCGTCGCCCTTCAACTCCACCTTGAAGCGCTTCGTCTCCTTCTTCTCGACGCGCTCCTTCTGCTCACCCCTGGACTTCTTCTGCGCCTTCTTCGGCTTCTCGACGCGGAACTCGAACTCCTCCACGCCCTTGCCATGGTGCTTCTTGAGCAGCCTCTTCAGCTCGGCCGGCATCTCGAAGCCCTCGCCGCCGTGGTGCTTCTCCATCAGCTTCTTCAACTCCTTCGGCGCCTCGAATCTCCACTCCCCGCCGTGCTGCTTCAGCAGCTTCTCCACGTGCTTCATCACCCCGCCGCCGTGCTTCTCCATCAGCTTCCCGAGCGGGCAGTCCTCGCAGCCCTCGCCGCCCTTCCGGGCGCTCTTCTTCACGCTCTTCTTCGAACCCTTCTTCGCGTCCTTCTTCGAATTCTTCCCGTCGTCGTGGCCGCGATCCAGGAGCCTGAGGTAGCGCTGCCCCTCGCCCTCGAGCTCGCGGACGCGGGGCAGGACCTTCTCGATCACGCGATTCCGGGGGCCGTCGAAGAGCCGCAGGACGTCGCTCTCGTCACCCGGCGCAGGCATTTCGATCCCGAACCTCCGCGCCATCTCCAGCATCTTCGGCAGGTTCTCGAGCGAGTCGCTGAACAGGAGATTCCCGTCCTTGTCGATGATGGCGAACTTCAGCCCCTGCTTCTTCGCCATTTCCATCCCGAACTTCGGCAGGCTGAACTCGCCGCTCTTCTTCGCGGCGGGCTTCTTCGCCTTCTTCTTCTCGTCCCGGTCGTCGTTCGCGTCATAGATCGAAGGCGAAGGCTTCGCGTCCACCGAGATCTTCTTCCGAGTCCCGAGGACCGCCTTCTTCTCCATCGTCCTGCCCTTGCGCAGGATCGACAGCGTCACCTCGGCGCCGGCCTTGCGCGCCGCGATCGCCTTCTGCAGGTCCTCCGGGGTCGCAAGCTCCTGCCCGTCCACCGACAGGATCACGTCGCCCTGCTTGAGGCCGGCCTCCTCCGCCGGACTGTTCGGCGTCACGTCGCGCACCAGCACGCCCGACTCGATCTTCAGGTGCTCCAGCATCTCCTCCGTGAGCTCCTCAGGCGACACGCCCAGGAAGGCCTTTCCGCCGGCCTTCGGCTCCGGCTTCGGCGCAGGCTCCTCCTCCGGCTCCGTCAGGTCCTCGTCGTCCTCGCCGCCGCCCGGCCTCACGCCATCCAGCAGCTTCCGGAGCTGCTCCTCCAGCTGCGCGCCGTCCATTCCCTCCAGCAGCCTCTTCAGGTACTCCTCGTCCTGCAGCTTCTCCATCTGCTCCTTCATCGCCTCGCGCAGTTTCTCGAACTCCTCGCCGCGCAGCTTCTGGAACTCCTCCATCATCCTTCGGAGCTCGTCGTCGAACTTGAAGGGCATCTCCTCGTCCTCGCCCTCCTCTTCGCCTTCCTCGCCCTCCATGTCCTCCTGCTCCATCCGCTCCAGGAGGTCGCGCAGGAAGCGCTTCGTCAGCTCCCGCACCTGGCGGCCCGTCTTCGGCGCAGGCTCCTCATCCTCTTCGTCGCCGTCGTCGGCGATCAGGAAGTTCCCGCCGGGGAGCAGCACCTTCTTCGTCCTGGGCTTTTCCGTCTTCAGCGTCTCGTCGAGGAACTTGCGGATCTCGTCGCGCAGCTCCTGCTCCGTCTTCTCGCTGTACTTCGGCGCCTCGGCGCGCGGCTCGAAGACGACCTTCGGCTTCTTCGCCGGCTTCTCCTCCTTCTTCGCCGGGGCCTCCTCCTCTTCCTCGCCCTCTTCCTCTCCGCCGCCCATCTCGATCTCGTCGCGCGCCGCGAGCTTCACCTTGATGTCCAGCTTCTCCTTCTTGCGCAGCACCGACAGCTTGATCGTCTCGCCGGCATGGTGCGCCGTGACCTGCTCGCGCAGCTCCTCCGACGTCCCGACCTCCTCGCCGTCCACCGCGAGCACGATGTCGTTCGGCTTCAGGCCCGCCTTCGAGGCCGGACCGTCCTCGGCGACCCCTCCGATCAGCACGCCCTGCCCCTCCCCCAGCTTCAGCAGCTTCCGCATCGAGTCCGTGATGTCCTCCGGGAAGACGCCGAGGTAGCCGGGCTCCTCCGGCTTCGGCTCCGGCTTCTTCGGCTCCGGTTTCTTGGGCTCGGGCTTCTTCGGCTCCGGCTTCTTCGGCTGGGACTCCCCCTCCTCCATCTTCCCCAGCTCCTCATCCAGGATCTTCTTTACCTCCTCGAGCACCCGCTTGTTCTCTTCCTTCAGCCGCTCCTCCACCTTCTTCAGAATCTTCGCGCGCAGCTCCTCCTTTTCCTTGTCGCCGTCGAGCGCGAACGCCGGGCGGAACCAGGCCGCCGCAAAGGCGAGAACCAGGGCCAGTCTCCAACGGAGCATCGGGCGTCTCCTCAAGTGGTTTCGGTATGGCGGTGTGGGAGATGTACGGCGCCCGCCGGACCGCGTTTGAGCGGCGCGAAATTCCGCGGCCTACTCGGCCAGGTCCAGCCCGATCTTCCGAAGCGCCTGGATGAACTCGACGGGGGGCATGAAGCGGACGTTCTCGCCGCTGACCTCGATCGGGAGAAGGGCGAAACGGCCGCGGCGCCACCAGTAAAGGAGGGGGAGGACCGGCTGGGGTCCCTGCTGGAAGAGCTGGTGGCCGACGACGAGGACGGTCTGGAGCGCCTCGAGGGCCGAGCGGTCGTGGATTTCGTGGAAGAGCACGGCGCGCTGGGTCGGAACGACGACGATCGTGCCGGCGGGAGGCTCGACCTTGACGTAGTTGTCGAGAAAAAGGACCTCGGTGGCGGTGTCGGGGTCCGGTCCCATGACGACGGAAACCTCGAACCCCTGGCCCGACTCCTTCTTTACCTTGCGGCGCGTGTGGTTCTCCGCGGCCACGGCGAACAGCACCTCCGTCGGGACGCCCCAGGCGTCGGCCATTGCGGTCGTGACGTCGCCGGAGAGCTCCCCGTCCCCCTCGAGCACCAGCGCCGCGGCCATGCCCGGCGCCACGGGGCGCGTGATGGGCCCGCCCTTGCGGATCCCGGGCGCCGTCTTCTCCGCCACGATACGGATCCGGAGGCGCCCGCGCACATCCGCCACGTCCTTGCGCTTCCGGAACTGCTCGACTCCCTCCTCGAGCGCCGCCTGGCGTGCGAAGTGCCCTTCGATCGCACGCGGCCACTTCCCCTCCGACATGTGCCGGCAGATCTCGGCCAGCTCTCGGAGCGGGCGGATTCTCCCGCCGGCCTTCACGCCGTCGAGGGTCTCGGTCGCCTTGCCCCAGCGCTTCCCGCAGGCTTTCAGGACTTCGGCGATGAAACGCTGGTAGAGAGGCGGTTCGTATCCGGACGCCCAGTCGGGCACGGTCGATGCGGCCACCCTGGCTCCCCTCCTACGGCCTGGTCAGGGCGGGCATCGCCCCGGTCAGCTTGTGCTTGGCGCCGCTCTCGTCGGAGTACTCGCGGTAGATCGACTGGATCCGCGTGAGGGCCTTGTCGAACGCGGCGACGCAGGCGGGGTCGAAGTGCTTCCCGGCTCCCTCGCGGATGGCCTGGACCGCCTTGTCGAAGGGCATGGGCGGCTTGTAGCAACGGACGCTGGAGAGGGCGTCGAACACGTCGGCGACGGCGACGATGCGGGCGGAGATCGGGATGTCCGCCTCCTTCTTGCCGTACGGGTATCCGGATCCGTCCCACTTCTCGTGGTGGGCGAGCGCGATCTCGTAGGACAGCCTGAGCACCGGCGCCTCGGCTCCCTCGAGGATTGCGGCTCCGATCGTGGTGTGCTTCTTCATCTCGGCGAATTCCTCGTCCGTCAGCTTGCCCGGCTTGAGCAGGATGCGGTCGCTCACGCCGATCTTCCCGATGTCGTGCATGGGCGAGGCGTAGAGGATCTGCTCGACGCCGTCCGCGGTGTACCCCATCGCCTCCGCGATCGCCGCCGAATAGAGGCTCATCCGGCGGATGTGCACCGCGGTGTCCGTGTCGCGGAACTCCGCCGCGATCGCGAGGCGCATGATCGTGTCCAGGTACGCCTGCTTCAGGTCGTGCGTCAGCATCGCGTTGTTCAGGGCCACCGCGGCCTGCGACGCCAGCGACAGCACCAGCGGCTCGTACTCCGCGTGGAAGGGCACGATCCCGCCCTTCCCGTCCCGCGCGTTGATCAGCTGCAGCACCCCGATCACCTCGCCGTCCATCTTCTTCATCGGGACGACGAGCAGCGAGCGGGTGCGGTAGTTGTTGCGGCGGTCGTACTCGTCATTGAAATGGTACTCGGCCGTCGCGGGGATCGCGTACGCGTCGGGGATGTTCAGCACGTCGCCCGTCGCCGCCGTGTACCCCGACAGCGACGTCTTGGTGATCGGCATCGTCCGGTCGCGCAGGTACTTCCCCGTGTTGCCGCTTCCCAGCTTCTCCGACAGCACGTCGTTCTGGGTCACCTGGAACCGGAGCTTGTCTCCCTCGCGGGTGAACAGGGTCCCTCCCTCGGCGGAGGTGAAGTTCCGCGCGTGGGCGAGGATGAGGTCGAGGAGGTTGTTGACGTTGCGCTCGCTGGAGAGCGCGATCCCGATCTCGGTGAGCTTGACGAGCTGTTCGCGGAGGTCCATGGCAGGGGGATCGTAAGGAATGGAGGGCGGGCGGGCAAGCGGGCAGGTGGGCGGGCTGTGAAACGTGGACCGGGCGCGGCGTGGCTCCCTAGAATCGGGAATTCCCCCCTCGAGAGGCCCGCGCATGTGGCATGAGAACATCCTGTCGGCGATCGGCAACACGCCGCTGGTCAGGCTGAACAAGATCGCGTCCGGCGTGAAATGCACCGTCCTCGCGAAGTGCGAGTTCATGAACCCGGGCGGCAGCGTGAAGGACCGGATCGGGATCAGGATGCTCTACGAGGCGGAGCGCACGGGGAAGATCAAGCCGGGCGGGACGATCATCGAGGGGACCAGCGGCAACACCGGCGTCGGCCTCGCGATCGCCGCCGCGCTTCGCGGCTACAAGGCGATCTTCACCATCACGGACAAGCAGTCGCGCGAGAAGATCGACCTGCTCAAGGCGTTCGGGGCGGAGGTGATCGTCTGCCCGACGGCGGTGGCCCCGGACGACCCGCGCAGCTACTACTCGGTGGCGAAGCGCCTGTCGCAGGAGATCCCGAACAGCTACTACCCGAACCAGTACGACAACCTCGAGAACACGAAGACGCACTACCAGACGACGGGCCCGGAGATCTGGCGCGACACGGACGGCAAGGTGGACGTGTTCGTGGCGGGAATGGGGACCGGCGGCACGATCAGCGGGATCGGCAAGTACCTGAAGGAGAAGAAGAAGTCGGTGAAGGTCGTCGGGGCGGACCCGATCGGGTCGCTCTACTACCAGTACTTCAAGACCGGCACCGTCGGCACCGCGCACACCTACAAGACCGAGGGAATCGGCGAGGACATCTTCCCCGCCAACATGGATTTCAGCGTCGTGGACGACGTCGTCCAGTGTCCCGACAAGGAGGCGTTCCTCACGGCTCGCCGCCTGACCCGCGAAGAGGGCATCTTCGCCGGCGGCAGCTCGGGAAGCGCGGTGTACGCGGCGCTGACCTACGCGAAGGACCTGCCGAAGGAGTCGGTGGTCGTCGTCCTGCTCCCCGACACCGGAACGCGAAACCTCGGAAAGGTCTACAACGACGAGTGGATGCGCGAGAACCGCTTCCTCGACCCGCCGGTCCGCCTGACGGCCCGCGAGATCGTCACCAAGAAGATCGGCGCCCGCGCGATGGTCAGCGCAAGCCCGAACGAGTCCATGCTCGACGCGGTGCACCGCATGAAGGAGACCGAGTGCGGCCAGGTGCCGGTGATGGAGGAGCAGAAGGTCGTCGGCTCGATCGTCGAGGACAAGGTGCTGGACCTGCTCATGATGGGAAAGGACCTGAAGAAGCTGCTCGTCCGCGAGGTGATGGGTCCGCCGTTCCCCGTCGTCATGCCCGACACCCCGCTCGACCAGATCGCGGGCACCGTGACGCGCGAGATGCCGGCCGTGCTCGTGAAGCAGTCGGGCGGCGGGTACGGGATCATCACGCGGTACGACCTGCTCTACACCGTCGCGCAGGAGGCGAAGATCTGAAGGGCGGGGGGGTGGGGCAGGATCAGCAGCGGGTCCGCATCGGCTCGCGCGCGCGCTCCTGCGCGGCGGGCGAGGAGAACTTCTTCGACGCGGCGTGGGCCCACATCTTTTCGATGTAGGGGATGGCGTCGGGGGTCTTGCAGGCGGTGTCGCCGTGGTCCACCTCGACCTTGCCGATCCGCCTTGCGGCCGCGGTGGCGGCCTTGCGGAGAGCGGGATTGCGGCCGCCGATTGTGATGACGGCCATGTTCATCGCGGCGCGCTCGGCGTTCGGGGCGGCGTGGATGTGCTTCTCGATGTGCGACAGGCGGTCGAGGAACCAGCTGTCGGGCGTGGACTCGTCGAGGTTCGAGAGGAAGCCGGCGAGCGTCCAGGCGGCGGAGCGGAGGCTCTCCTCGGGCGACGCAAGCCACTCCTTCGCCTTCGCGGGGCCGTGCGGGCTCTCCGCGGCGAGCGCCGCGAGGTAGCTGAAGCACATCCCCATGCGCATCTCCTTCGTCCACCGGTCGAGCTCGCCGGGCGTGACCTGTGCCGGGTCGGCGATCTTCACCGCGAGCGTCCGCGCGTCGCTGTTCTTCGTCTCCCAGAGCTGCCGCGCCAGCTCGTGGTCCACGCCGATCTTCTTCACCAGCACCTTCAGCGTCGCGAAGCTCACGCCGAACAGCGGCTCCTGCGCGCCGTGCCGCAGGTAGGTCTTGCGGGTCTGCGCCGAGCCGGCCTTCTCGAGCAGCTTCATCGTCTCCGCGAGCGTCAGGCGGGCCGCGGCCTTCTTCGGCGCGGCTTTCGTGGCGGCTTTCATGGCGGTCTCCCGGGAATCGTGGGTGGACGGATGATACCCGTCAGCAGATTCTCCGCACCGCAAGGATCGTGATGTCGTCGCTCGCCGGAGCCATCCCGCGATGGACCAGCACGCTGTCCAGGATCCCATGCGCCATCTGCTCAGCGGACTGCCCGCCGTGCCTCTTGACCGCGACGCGCAGGTTCTTGTCCCCGAATTCCTCCTCCTGCTCGTCCATCGCCTCGTTCACCCCGTCCGTGTAGAAGACGAGCTGCTCGTCCTGCTGGAGCGTCAGCGTGAAGTCCTTCAGCGACTTCTCAAGGCTCGCGCCCTTCACCAGCCCGATCGCCCCTCCCGACACGTCGAGGTCGGAGACGATCGGGAGGCCGTCCATGACGGCCCAGTGCTTGGGCGGCAGGTGGCCGGCGTTCACGACGTTGATCTCGTCGGTCTTCGGGTTCAGCACCGCGCCGGCGAGCGACACGAAGATCCCCGGCGGCAGCACCTCCGAGATCCGCTCCGCCGCCTCCAGCACCAGCCCCCTCGCGTCCTTCACGTGCGGCGCGACGGAATGGAACACCGTCCGCACGATCGCCATCACCATCGCCGCCGCAATCCCCTTCCCCGCCACGTCCGCCACCAGGATCGCGACGCGGCCGTCCGCGAGCGTGATCGCGTCGTAGTAGTCCCCGCCGACGTGCGACGCCGGGAGGTAGCGCGCGGCGATCTCGTATCCCTCGGGGTTAGGCATCTTCTCCGGCAGGAGGCGCGCCTGGATCGCGCGGGCCTGCTTGAGCTCGAGCTCGAAGAGGGCCTCGGGGCTGGGCGGGCGGACGGCGGGGGCCTTCGTCTTGCGGGAAGTGCCGGGGGCCGCTGGGAAGAAGGCGCGGACGGCGTTGACGAGGTCGCGCGGGTGAAGCGGGGCGCGGCGGAAGACGAGGCCGGGGTAAGCGAGGCAGGCGCGGGCGTTGGCGAGGTTGGGGTCCCACGCGGTGACGAGGGCCGGGAGGACCAGCTTTTCCTTCCGGACCTGGTCGAGGAACTCGGTCTCGGTCCAGTCGAGGAACCCGAGGTCCACGACCATGGCCTGCCAGCCGCGTTTCTGGCGAAGGGGCTCCCAGAGGTTGTCGACGGACTTGACAGCGGTGGCGGCGAAGCCTGCGGACTTGAGCGCGGCGACCCAGGCGGCGCGCACGTCGTCGTCGTGCTGGACGACGAGGACGGGGCGGAGGACCGAAGGGGGGCGGGTGTTGGCCACGGATTATCTCGCGGCGAGTGCCTGCTCGAGGTCGCCGATGAGGTCGTCCACGTCCTCGATGCCGACGGACAGGCGGATGAGCCCGTCCTGCAGGCCGGCGGCGATCCGTTCGGCGCGCGGGATCGAGCCGTGGGTCATGGACGCGGGATGTTCGATGAGGCTCTCGACGCCGCCGAGCGACTCCGCGAGCGCGAACAGCTTCGTCGAACTGATGAACTTCACGCTGCGCTCCAGCGAGCCCTTGAGCACGAACGAGATCATGCCGCCGAAGTCCTTCATCTGCTTCTTCGCGACGGCGTGGCCGGGGTCGGACTTGAGGCCCGGGTAGTGGATCTCGGTGACGTCCTTCCGCTTCGACAGCCATTCCGCGATGCGCCGCGCGTTCTCGCAGTGGCGCTGGACGCGGACGTGGAGGGTCTTGGTGCCGCGGAGGACGAGCCAGGCGTCGAAAGGGCCGGGGGTGGCGCCGATGGCGTTCTGGAAGTACTTGAGCTTCTCCCAGAGGGCGTCGTCGTTCATGACGAGCGCGCCGCCGACGGTATCGCTGTGGCCGCCGAGGTACTTCGTGGTCGAGTGCAGCACGACGGTCGCTCCCTGCTCGAGCGGGTTCTGCAGCGCCGGCGTCGCGAACGTGTTGTCCACGACGGAGATCGCGCCGTTGCGTTTCGCGAAGCCGCAGACCGCTTTCAAGTCGGTGATCCGCAGGAGCGGGTTGCTCGGCGTCTCCACCCAGAGCAGCTTCGTGTTCTTCCTCCACGCCTTCTCGACGGCGCCCGGCGTGCTCGTGTCCACGAGCGTGAACTCGACGCCGAACTTCTCGAACACGCGCTTGAACAGCCGGTACGTCCCGCCGTAGACGTCGTTGCCGCTCACGACGTGGTCGCCCTTCGCCAGCAGCCCGCCCAGCAGCGTGTCCCCCGCGCCGCAGCCGCTCGAGAACGCCAGCCCGTGCGCCGCTCCCTCCAGCGCCGCGAGGTTCGCCTCCAGCGCCGCGCGCGTCGGGTTGTTCGTCCTCGAGTAGTCGAACCCCTTGTGGACCCCCGGCTTCTCCTGCACGTACGTCGAGGTCGCGTAGATCGGCGTCATGATCGCGCCGGTCGTCGGGTCGGGCTTCTGCCCGGCGTGGATGCAGCGTGTGGCGAAACGGCCTTCGTCCATGGTTCGGCTCCTGGTGTTCGGGGCTACTTCGGCACGGCGGGTGGACGCGACCTGCGCACGCCGGGGACACGGCTCTTCCGCGCCTCCACCTCCTCGATCTCGACGAGGCCCTCGAGCTCGAGATCCTTGAACATCGCGCGAAGGGTCTTCGAAAGGCGGACGCGGAAGAACTTCCCGTGGTCGCGCGCGAGCTGCGCCATCTTCGTGACGAACTGCATCTCGGGGCTGCAGAGCGACGGGATCTCGACGAGGTCGAGGCAGACCTGGTGCTGCGGCACCTGGATCAGCTTCATCAGAGCGAGCCTCAGGTCGCGGTCCTGGTAGCGCACCTGCCCGGAGAGCTTCAGCACCCCGTTCAGGATGACATACTGGATGCGGCTGGTGTCGGCCACGCGTCCACCCTAGCAGACCGCGGACGGAGCGGCAAACTTCGGCGAATGTCAGCGACCCGGCGAGGAGCCGGGCGGTTTGGGAGGCGGGGTGGACGGAGCGGAGCGGCGGAAAAGCCGGATGATCTCCGAGCCCGGCGCGGGAGCGGGAGTCGGCGCGGGCGGCCGCATGACCTGGGTATCGGACTCCTCGATCGTCACGAGCCCGTCGAGCTCCAGCTGCTTGAACATCTCCCGCGTCCCCTTCGAAAGCCGGACGCGGAGTTCCTTCCCCCGGCCCTTCGCGCTCTCGGCCATTTTCGCGAGGAACTGGATCTCGGGGCTGCAGAGGGTCGGGACCTTGCTCACGTCGATGCAGACGGACTTCTGGGGCCCGCTGAGGAGCATCATGGTGGCAAGCCGCAGTTCGCGGTCCTGGTACTTGAGCTGCCCGGAGATTCGCAGGACTCCGTCCCGGACGAGGTACGGGATCTTCTGGGAGTCGGACATGCTCATGGCCAGGGTCGCCGAATCAGGGGTGCTGCCGCCGTGCCGGCAGTCAAGAGGGGTTTGGACCGGTCGGTGCGGAATTTACCAGAACCTGCCGGCGGGATTCAATGGCGTCGCTTGACGCGAGACATAGATTCCGATAGAATCAAGACTTAGGTCAATTCCTTCCCGATCTCACGGCCTGCGCCACGCGGCCATCTTCAGGGGGACTGAGTGGGCGGCTTCAGAGGCGACCTCTCGACACTCGGCCTCGCCGACATCTTCCAGACCCTCTCTAAGTCCCAGAAGGAGGGAACCCTCGTCGTCGGCGACGGCGAGAGCCGGAAGTGCATCTACTTCGGCAAGGAAGGCCTCTCCCTCCTCTCTCTCGGCTCGCGAAAGGGCCTCCGCCTGGGCGACCTGCTCATGAAGGCCGGCAAGATCTCCCCCGACCAGCTCAAGGAACTTCTCGCGGCGCAGAAGGGCTCCGGCAAGAAACTCGGCGAACTCGTCGTCCATCGCGGGATCGCCACCGAGGAGGAAATCTCCGGCGTCATCCGCACGCAGATCGAGGACGAGATCTTCGACCTCTTCTCGTGGAAGAAGGCCTCCTTCGAATTCATCGACGGCCCTCCCTCCCCCGAGCTCACCGACGCGGACAAGCCCGTCACCAGCCTCAAGTTCGACGTCAACTCCCTCCTGTTCGAGGCCAGCCGCCGCATCGACGAGTGGACCCTCATCCACCAGGCCATCCCCAGCGCCAACACCATCTTCGCCCTCACCCCCGCCGGCCAGCAGCTCGCCCACTCCGCCGAAGAACCCTCCATCCGCACCATCGCCCGCCTCACCGACGCCAGCCGCACCGTCGACCAGATCGTCGAGGACTCCGGCCTCTCCCGCTTCGCCGCCTGCAAGGCCCTCTACGAACTGCTCACCAGGAAAGGCATCCGCCAGGTCTCGCAGGAAGAGCTGGTCGCCATGGGAAAGAAACTCGCCGCCCAGAACCAGCGCGAGCGCGCCATCAAGATCCTCACCTGCGCCGTCGACGTCGACCACGAGAACCTCGTCCCCCAGCAGGAGCTCGCCCTCGTCCTCCGCCAGGCCGGCCTCGACGAGGAGGCGTTCGTCTACTACGCCGAAATGGGCCGCATCTGGGAAGCCCGCGAACGCCCGCAGGAGGCGCTTCAGTGCTACCGCCAGGCCGCCGAGTGCCGCCCCTCCGACCCCCAGGTCTCCTTCTCCATCTTCAAGCTCCTCAACCAGCTCAAGGCCGCCGGCGAGGCCGCCAAGCTCGGCGAGAAGATCCTCCCGACCCTCATCTCCTCCGGCGACCGCGAGGCCGCCCGCGACGTCGGCGAGACCCTCGTCAACTGGAAGCCCGGCGACGTCGACCTCCGCCTCCGCCTCGCCGCCCTCTGCCAGGACCTCGGCGACGCCGAGGCCTGCGGCCGCCACCTCTCCGCCGCCATTGAGCACCTTCCCCCCGAACACTCCGATATCGACGCCCTCGCCCGCAAGGTCCTCTCCGTCCTCCCCACCCGCACCGACATCCGCTTCAAGGTCGAACGCCTCTTCTCGGAACGCCGCAAGGCCCGCAAGCAGCGCGCGATCCGCGTCGCCGCCATGTCCGCAGGCGGACTCGTGCTCCTCCTGGTCGTCGCCTTCCTCTGGTACGAGTCCCAGGCACGTTCCGCCTGGAGCGACATCCAGCGCGAAGCGGATGCGTTCCTCGTCGAGCGCAAGTGGGACCAGGCGCGCGAGAAGTACCTGGAGATCCGGAAGCGCTTCCCGTGGAGCCTGATTGCGGGCGAGTCGGAGGGGAAGGTGGCGGAGCTGGACAAGATCCGTGCGGCGGTGGAGGAGGAGGGGAAGCGGGCGGAGGAGGCGCGACGGGCGCGGGAGAGGGAGGCGGAGAAGGAGCAGCGGAAGAAGATCGACGACGCGCGGAAGCTGACGGAGGGGCCTGCGCCGGATCTGCCGAAGGCTCTGGAGATGTACCGGTCGGCGCAGACGTGGGCGGAGGAGCACGGGAACCGGGCGATGGCGGACGAGGCGGGTGCCGCGGCGAAGCGGGTGGAGGAGTTGCTGTCGCGGGGTGCGGAGCTGCAGAAGCAGGTTGAGGAGATGATGAAGGCGGGGCGGGTGGACGCGGCGCACGCGCTGGTGAGGGAGCTGGTGCAGAAGGCGCCGCAGTCGCCGCAGGCGATGGCGGCGCGGCTGCCGTACGAGATCAGTTCGACGCCGTCCGGGGCGGAGGTGATGGCGGGCGGGCAGGTGCTGGGGGTGACGCCGGTGGTAGTGCAGGTGGCGCCGGACGGTCCGGTGGACGTGCAGGTGCGCCTGCGGACGTTCACGGAGGCGACGCAGACGCTGGTGCCGGGGACATGGAAAGTGCACGTGGAGCTGGAGAAGCAGCGGCTGTGGCGGAACCTGCTGGAGGGGGCGGTGGAGACGACGCCGTCGGTCCAGCACGGGCAGGTGGTGGTGGGCGCGATGGACCGGAAGCTGTACGCGATCGACGCCTCGAATCCGGGGACGTCGCCGTGGCCGCCGTTCGCGGCGGGGGCGAACGGGCAGATCCAGTCCTCGCCGGTTGTCGCGGACGGGCGGGTTCTTTTCGGCTCGAACGACGGGAACCTGTACTGCCTCGACGAGAAGTCGGGGAAGCTGTTCTGGAAGCAATCGACGGGGGGGCCCGTGAAAGGGTCGCCGGCGGTGACGGAGGACGGCGGGCTGGTGCTGGTAGGGTCGAACGACGGGACGCTGTGGGCGATGGCGATGGTGGGGGGGAACGTGGCGTGGACGGCGCAGGCGGGCGGGAAGCCGGTGCGGAGCCGCCCGCTGTGCCTGAAGGACCGGGCGGTGTTCGGGGGCGACGACGGGCGGATCCGGGCCGTGGACCTGAAGGACGGCAAGGAGCGGTGGAGCTACCCGGCGAACGGCCCGGTGACCGGCGGACTGGCGACGTGGAACGGATTCATCGTGGCCGGCTCGGAGGATGGCTCGCTATACGTCCTCAGCCTTGACGGCGACCTCGAATGGAAGTACAACTGTGCCAAGAAGATAGAGGGAGGGGCATGCGTCAGCGGCGACGTCGCCTTCTTCGGCGCCTCCTCCTCCCTCTTCGCCGTCGACCTGCGCCAGCGCAAGGAAGCCTGGGACTCGCCCTTCCTGCTGACCACAAAGGACAAGGTGATCCGGGGACCGCCGATCGTGGGGGACGAAACGGTGTCCTTCGGCGCTGAAGACGGCTGCCGTTACGCGGTCGACCGCAAGACCGGCAACCTCCGGTGGAAGCACGCCACCGAGGGACCCATTTTCGGTTCCCCCGCCTTCGCCCAGGACTCGGGCGGACGCGCCCTCATCATCGTCGGATCCTCCGACAAGTACGTTTACGCACTGGAGCGCTGACCATGGGCTGGTTTTCCTGGCTGCCGTGGAACAAGCGAAGGGATCTCGAGAAGCTCGAGGCGGAGGCCCGCCGGAACACCTCCCCGGCGACCCTGACCGTGCTCGCCGAGAAGTACTACCAGAGCGGCGAGTTCAACAACGCCGTGGAGTGCGTGCGCCGCGCCATTGAGCGCTTCCCCGACTCCCCGAAGGTCAAGGAGGTGCACGCGCAGATCATGCGGCTTCACAACCAGCAGACGCTGGCGAAGCTTCAGAAGGAGATCGAGACGCGGCCGAAGGCGGAGACGTACGCGCGGCTGGCGGACCTGTACTACCGGGACATGAACGACCTGAACCGTGCGCTGGAGCTGGCGAACGACGGGCTGGAGAAGTTCCCGGAGAACGAGGACCTGCACCTGATCACGGGGCTGATCCGGTTCGTGAGGTACCAGGCGGACCGGCTGTCGCAGGACGGGCTGAAGTGCATCGAGCACCTCGAGGCGGCGTCGCGGGCGAACCCGATGAACTCCAAGGCGTGCGCGATGCTGGCGCGGATGTTCACGGAGGTGGGGGCTTACGATCGGGCGGCGACGCAGCTGAACAACATCCTGCGATTCGCGCCGGACGACGGTCCGGCCCGGCGGCTGCTGGACAAGCTGCACGGAATTTCCCCCGCGGGCACGGACCTGGAGGAGCTGTTCAAGAACGTGCAGCTCGGCGGCGCCAACGAGGAGGCGCGCGCCCTCGCGGAGATCTTCCCCGTCGAGTACAACAAGGGGCAGGCCGCGCCTGCGAAGCTCGACGCGACGCTTGCGGCGAAGCACATCGACGACTTCAAGCGGGTCGAGGGCGCGAAGGCGGCGATGGTGATGGACGAGACTGGCAAGGTCGTGGGCAGCTTCGCGGCGAGCGGATCGAGCGCGGAGCTGGCGGAGATGGTGTGGAACATCTACACGGGCAGCGAGGACGCCGCCCGGCGGATGGACATCGGCTCGTTCAAGCGCGGGATCCTCGAGGCCCCCGGGATCCGGCTTCATCTCGTGGAGGCCGGCGGGCACCTGATTGCGCTGGTGACCTCGAAGCAGACGCGGGACGAGATCGTGAGGACGGCGCTGAACTCGTACATCGACGGCGTGCTCAAGGCGTAAAGCCAGACGGGAAGAGACATTCGGCGTGATTCCGCGGCGGTGACGTGCTAGACTCCCGCGCACACCGATCCACGAGGCGACATGAACGAGATCCTCAGCGAGCTGAACCAGGAAGTCGGGGTGAAGGGCTCGATGGTCGTCACCCAGGACGGCATCGTGGTGGCGTCGGAGCTCGGGCCCGGCCTGTCGGCGGAGGTCGTGGCCGCGGTGGCCTCGGGTGCGATCCAGTCCATCAACGTAAACCTGCACAAGCTGGGCCAGCCGAACCTGTCGAAGTTCGTGCTGGAGGCGGGCTTCGGGAAAATCGTGTTCATCGACATCGGAATCGCCTACCTGGTCGTGCTGCTCGACCAGCGGATCAACATGGACGTGACGCTCATCGCCATCTCGGCGGCCGCCTACCGCATCCGCCAGATGGGACAGATCAGGGCGTAGGAGACCCCCCGCTCACCATGGTCCAGATCAACTTCGCCCGACGGGAAGTCAACTGCAAGATCGTCTACTACGGCCCCGGGATCTCGGGAAAGACCACGAACCTCGAGATCGTCCACCAGAAGGCGCCGACCGGGTCCAAGGGCAAGATGACGTCGATCGCCACCGAGGGCGACCGCACGCTCTTCTTCGACTTCCTCCCCCTCGACCTCGGCGAAGTCGCCGGGATGCGCACGAAGTTCCAGCTCTACACGGTGCCGGGGCAGGTGTACTACAACTCGACGCGCAAGCTGGTGCTGCAGGGGGCGGACGGGGTGGTGTTCGTGGCGGACTCGAACCCCACGAAGATGGCCGAGAACCTGGAGTCGCTGAACAACCTCGTCGAGAACATGCACGCGCACGGGATGGTGCCGGGCGAGACGCCTTTCGTGCTGCAGTACAACAAGCGCGACCTGCCCGGGGCGATGACGGTCGACGAGATGAACCAGAAGATGAACAAGTGGGGGCTGCCGATTTTCGAGGCGGTGGCCGTGAAGGGCGAGGGCGTGCTGGCGACGTTGAAGGGGATCTCGAAGCTGGTGCTGGAGCGGTTGAACAAGGACTACGTGAAGAGCGCGACGGCGTCGACGGCGCCGGCGGTGAAGGCGCCCGCGGCGGGCGCGCCTGCAGCGCCGGCCGCGCCGCCCCCTGCTCGCCCGGCTGCGCCGCCGGCCCAGCCCGTGGCGCGTCCGCCGCAGCCGGCGGCCCCGCCGCCGCCGCGTCCGCAGCCGCAGTTCACGCCGGCGCACCGGCCCGCGCCGCCGCCTCCTCCGCCCCCGCCTCCTCCCCCGCCGCCGCCGGCGGCGGAAAAGAAGGGTGGATGCGGCGGGATGATCCTGGTTGCGGCGACGACGGCGCTCGCGGCGGCGGCCTGCCTCGCGGCGGCGGTCACCGGGGCCTGGAAATAGCCGGGAATCGAAACGTTAAAATGATAAACTCACCGTCGTCCCCCTCACCCACCCTGACGATTGGAGCCGTCCATGCGTGAAGCTGACGAAAAACTCAGAGACTCACGCCTTGTCTTCTACAAGGAAGACATCGACAAGATCGACAAGATGCTGGAAGAGATGCTGCGCTTGTCGAAGGCGAAGTGCGCGCTGCTGATCGACAAGGACGGGCACCTGGTGACGAAGCAGGGCGGCAGCTCGAGCTACGACACGGACACGATTGCGGCCCTCGTGGCGGGTTCGTTCGCGGCGACGAAGGAGATGGCGCGCATCCTGGGCGAGGAGGAGTTCAGCGTGCTGTTCCACCAGGGGAAGAAGGACAACATCCACCTGACCCTCGTCGGGAACCGGACGCTGCTTACGATCATCTTCGACGACAAGACGACCGTCGGCATGGTGCGCCTCTACTCGAACGAGGTGACGAAGAAGATGGTGACGGTGTTCAACGAGGCGGGGAAGAAGACGGCTCAGGCGCCGAAGGTGGCGGACGGGTACGCCGACGCGGCGCGCAGCAAGGTGGACGAGTTCTTCAGGGACTAGCATTCGCGCGCGACTCCGGACCGGGCCCTCGTGGCCCGGTTTTTTTTTACCAGGCGGCTTCCGGAAGATGACGTCCCACCCGGCCACGGGAGAATCCGCCGTCGCGCAGGGAGGAGACCGGAATCGACCCGGAACGGAGGGTCGACGACGCCGCCAGGCGGCGGAGAATCCGCGGATGGGCCGGAACGCAGTTCCCCTGCCCGCCTAGAGCTCGAGCCGCCTGATCGATCGCAGCCCCATCGCGAGCGGCGCGCCGCCTGCCACCAGCGCCACCGCCAGCAGCGTCCCGATCCCCGCCGCCAGCCGCGCCCCCCACTCCCCCGCTTCGCCCCCCTCCGTCACCAGCCCGCGCCCGAACCACGCGGTGAGCGCGATCATCGTGGAGACGAATCCCAGCGAGAGGATCAGGTTCAGCGTGCCGCCGAATCCCGAGACGATCTTGGAGGGGTTGTCCTCGCGGAAGTCCGGGAAAACGGCGCCGAGGCCGACGGAGAGGCCGCTCAGGCCGAAACAGATCGCCACCGTCGCGACCGCCTGCAGCGCAGTCGTGGCCGGCGGCACCTGCAGCATCGCCGAGGACGTCAGGATCAGCGCCTCGCTCACCACGACGGCGCCGACGAAGCAGAACAGGAACTTGCCCGCAACGACCGTCCCCCGGCTCGCGGGAGCGACGCCGAGAAGCCAGAAGCGCTTCCCCTCCAGCGAGAGCTGCGGGAAGACGAACCGCGTGGTGAAGGTGGAGAGCGTGAGGGAGGTCGCGCAGAGGTTGAGGAGGGCGATGAGGGCCTTCCAGGTGGCGAACTTGAGGTGGTAGGCGAAGCCGCGGAGGTTGAGGAAGTAGACGGCGAGGAGGCCGAAGAAGATGAGGAACTGGGACCACTGGACGGGGTCGCGGACGAAGGAGCGGAGGTCCTTGAGCATGAGGAGGCGGAGGCGGGCGGGGACGAAGGCGAGGGCGGCGTCCCAGGCGGCCTGGCGGGCGGGGGATTCAAGGAAGCGGCGCCTGCGGTCGGAGGCCTGGGCGGCGCACCAGGACTCGAAGAACCAGCGGCGGGCGAGGACGTAGCCGACGCGGGTGAAGAGAAGGGCGTTGGCGAAAATGGCGAGGGCGTAGAGGACGAAATTCCACCGGGCCTCCGCGGCTGCGGCGGCGAGGTTGGCGCCCGGGACGAGTTCCGAGGGGCGGGAGGCCTGGGCAAGGGCGGAGATGCCGCCCGCGACCCAGTAGGACGGGCAGAGGGGGCTCTGGGCGAGCTGCAGGTTGGAGAGGACGGCGCGCATCCACTGCTGCGAGAGGGGGGACGCGTATCCCTTGAGCGTCAGGACCTGGTAGATGAGGAACAGGGCGATGCCGAGGAGGCCGCCGCCGGCGACGACGAGGATGCGGCGGCGCAGGCGGGGCACGAAGCGTGCGATGAGGAGGGCGGCGAGGTTTCCCAGGGCGGCCGGAATGAAGATGAACAGGCCGATCAGGAGGGCGGAGCCGGCGTAGAACGCGAGGCCGAGCCCGAGGGTGCGGCCGTAGGCGGCCATGAGGGGGGTGCCGAGGAAGAGGAAGGCCCAGGAGGAGAACCAGAGTGTTTCGACGAACTTGTAGAGGAAGAGGTGCTCCTCGCGGACGGGGGACGACATGAGGAAGGCGGTCTCGGAGGACCTGAAGAGCGAGGTCCACGAGATGATGGCGTTGGAGAAGACGAGCATGAGGCCGAGGAAGAAGAAGAAGATCGCGAGGAGGAACTGGGTCAGGTCGCGGGCGAGGTCGGGCTGGGCGGAGAGGAAGCCGAAGGCCTCCTCGAACAGGCGGTAGAGCCCGAGCCAGAAGGCGACGCCGAACGCGGTGACGACCGCGATCTTGAACCACGAGCGCTCGCCCCGGGTGAGGCGGTTGCGGAGGTCGGTGAGGCGGAGCCAGAGGAGCATGCGGGCTCCGCCGGGAACGGCCGCGCTCAAGGCTTCCTCGCTTCCTCGGCCTCGACGATGCGGAAGAAGATCTCCTCCAGGTTCTCGGGCGCGCCGGCCTTCGCGCGCAGCTCGTCCATGGTGCCGAGCGCGACGAGGCGGCCGTGGTGGAGGATGCCGATCCGGTCCGCGGTCTGCTCGGCGACGGAGAGGACGTGCGTGGACATGAAGATCGTCGTGCCCGCGTTCGCCTGCTCGCGCAGGATGCGCTTCACCAGCCTCCCCGTCTGCGGGTCGAGGCCGACGAGGGGCTCGTCGAGGAGGACGACCTGGGGGCGGTGGAGCAGCGTTGCGGCGAGCGCGACGCGCTGCTTCATGCCGTGCGAGTAGGTTTCGGTGAGCTCGTCGATCCAGTCCGCCATGTCGAAGACGGCGACGTAGCGGTCGATGTCCGCGCGGGCCGCGGCGGCCTCGATGGCGTAGAGGCCCGCGACGAACCGGAGGAACTCGCGGCCGCTGAGCTTGTCGTAGAGGTAGGGCTGGTCGGGGACGTATGCGAGGGCCTTCTTGGCCCCGATCGGGTCCCTGTCCATGTCCACGCCGCCCACCAGCACGCTTCCCTCGCTCGGCCGCAGCAGGCCGGCCGCCATCGTGAGCGTCGTGGTCTTCCCCGCGCCGTTGGGGCCGAGGAAGGCGAAGAACTCGCCCTTCGGGATGACGAGGTCGAGGGGGTGAAGGGCGACCTTGGGGCCGAAGCGTCGGCAGGTTCCGCGGAACTCGATCATCGGTGGTCTTCCGCCGCGGGTTCGCGGCGCATGAGGAGTCGCATGCCGGAGCCGAAGGGGACGCGCTCCTGGACGGTGCGGCCTTCCTCGGTGATCCACATTTCCGCCTCGTAGCGGTCGCCGCGGAGGGAGACGACGAAGGTCGTGAGCTTCTCGCCGGCGATCTCGAGGCGGTCCATGCGCTCCACGCGGGCGCGGAGGGGCTTGGTGGCGACGTCGGAGCCGTAGATGATGGAGGTGGGATCGATGGAGTGGACCGTCCATTCCTGGCCGATGCGGAGGCGGGCGGGCGGGCGGAACGGCGAGAGGCCGGTGGCGAGGGCCATTGCGGAGTCGAAGTAGAGCGTTTTCTCCTCGGGCTCGGGGCGGAAGGGCGTGCGGACCTGGAGAGCGAGGTGAGTTTCGTCGCGGACGACCCCGTTGACGGTGAAGTCGCCGATGCCGGTGCGGATGACGGCGTCGTACGACTTCACGTGGTAGCGGGTGTCGAGGAGCATCGTCGTGCGGATGGTGATCTCGGAGCCGATGGGCTGGGCGAGGGCTGAGAGGTCGAGCGACGTCTCGTTCTGGATGGAGAACGCGGTGTCCTCGGGGCGCGTCGCCTGCCACGGGGAAACGGAGGTCCGGCTCGTCCCGATGCGCCGCTCGCCCTTCTGTCCCTCCTGGTAGATCCCCATCTGGGTCTCGCCTTCCTCGAGGTTCCGGAGGCCCTCGGGGTAGGTCGGGTAGTAGGTCTGGAGCATGCCGGGGAGGACCTTGTCGCGGAAGACGAGGCCCATGGCGAGGGCCCAGAAAGCGACGATCGTCCAGGTCCAGAGGCGGCTCACGGCGCCGTCTTCTCCGGCTGCGGCGCGGCGGCGGGGGGCGCCGGGGCCGCCTTCTTCGGCTTCGGGAAGAAGAGCTTGCGCACGACGCGTGCGAACCAGGGGGCGAGGACCATGGCGACGCCGGTCCAGAAGCAGGCGGCGCCGAGGCCGTGGAGGGCGACGTCGGGGAAGGCGCGGAGGGACCAGCGGTCGCCGCCCTGGGCGGCGATGATGAGGTCCTTGGTGACGAAGAGGAGGATGAAGGCCCAGTGGCGGAGCTGGCGCGGGATTTCGCGGTTGCGGACGAGGGCGTCCCGGTTGAGGCCGCCGCGGACGTGGGGGTATCTCGGGAAGATCGAGGGGATGTAGCGCGGGACCTTGTCGAGGTAGTCCTGGTAGGCCCGGCCGTGGATGCGGAGGAGCTCGGCCTCCTCGGAGAGGGTGCGCGGGTAGAGGACGAACCCGTAGAAGCCGACGAACCAGGCGATGGGGACCCAGGGGTTCCACGCGATGACGCAGAACCCGGCGTCGGTGAGGAGGTTGGAGACGTAGAACGGGTTACGGACCCAGCGGTAGGGACCGGCGATGGTGAGAACCTCGGTTTTGACGAGGGTGCCCGCGGCGACGAAGTGAAGGAGCTGGCCGAAGAAGATGAGGATGGTGCCGGCGAGGAGCGAGTGCGGGGTGGGGTCGCCGACGACGAAGAGGGCGACGATGAGGAGGCGGCGGAGGAGCGTCCGCATCTTCGGGAACTGGAACGAGCGGCGATCAGGCAAGGGCGGCGGCTCCGGGTGGAAAGGTGGGGGAAGGTTAGCAGCGCGGCGCGGGGCGGGCAATCACGCGCAGCGGGCGGCGACTTCCCCGTTCTGTCCAGGCTCCTCCGGGTTCACGGGTGGGATGCCGGCCGGCCGCGGGAGTCACGCGGCGCCGTGTCCGGCGTGACGGTTCGCGGGTAACCTTCATCGAACCTGCGCATGCGGATCCCGCTCGACGTCTTCTACACCTCGCTCGCGTCCCTCACCGGGACGGCGCTTCCGCTTTCGAAGTCGCTCTCCTCCGCCGGGCGGCCCGACCTGGCGCCGCTGGCGGACGGGCGCCCGCTGGCGGACATCCTGCAGGCGGGCGGTTTCCCGGCGCTCGACGTGGCGACGGTGCGCGCGGCGGAGGCCTCGGGGCGGCTGGAGGAAGCGTTCAAGGCGCTGGCGCGGCGGGCGCGAGAAGCGGAGATCCTGCGCCGCCGGATCAAGGCGATCGTGATCTACCCGATGTTCGTGGTGCACGGCGTGATCGTGGCGCCCTGGGCGATCCGCTGGATGTTCGCGTCGGCTTCGTGGGCGGAGCTGGGCGCGGACCTCGCGGTCATCTGGGTCGTCTTCTTCGCCGTGCGGGGCCTGCTGCGAAGCCGGTTCTCGGACCTTCTCCCCGTCGCCGGGCCGATCCGGGCGCAGATCGCGCTCTCGCGCTTCTGCGACACCCTCGCGGGCGCGCTCGACGCGGCGATCCCCGCCCGGCGGGCGCTCGAACTCGCCGCGGACGCCGCGGGCGGGCCCCTCGGCCGCCGCGCGCGCGCCGCCGCCGCGGGAGACGTCAACCGCCCGCTCGTCGAGATGCTCGACGGGGTCCTGCCCGCGCTCAGCCTCGAGATGCTGCGCGCGGGAGAGGAGGCGGGAAGCACTGACCGCGCGCTGGCGAAGCTCTCCCAGCGGCACCACGAGGACGCAGTTCACGCGCTGAACAAGCTGGTGGCGGTGCTCCCGATCCTGCTGTTCATCGTGGCGCTGGCCGTCGCCGTGCTGCAGATCGTGGCCATGGGCGGAATGCCGAAACCGGCGCGTCCGCCCTAGCGCGCGAGGATGCTCCTCACGGCGGCGCGCGTCCCCTGCGCGTCCCAGAACCGGCCGGGGCACGGCACGCCCTTTTTCTTCTCGCCCTCCCCGTAAACCTCGCTCGCCGGGATCAGCTTTTCCCGGCAGAGCCGCGCGCAGAGGGCCTCGAGCGCCGCCTGCTGCTTTCGCGTCGGTTTTTCGCGGTCGAGGGCGCCGACGAGGCAGATTTCGATCATGTCGGCGTTGAGGGCGCGGGACTGGAGGGCCCAGCGGGGGCCCTCCTCGACCAGGCCGTCGGCAGTCTCGGTGCCGTTGCCGATGACGAAGTGGAACGGGGCGCCGCCGCGGCCGGCGTAGGCGGTCTCGAGGGATCGGAGGCTGCCGCGGGGGGCGCCGGTGGAGTGGACGAGGATGCCGGCCCAGGGGCGGGGGGTGCGCGACGCGGAACTCAGCGCGGCGGGGCGGTCCACCGGGTAGGGAATCGCGTCGTCGCGGAAAACCACGATGACCGCGGCGAGCGTGGCCGTGATCAGGGTGACGAGCAGGAAGTCGAACAGGCGCATGCTCCTCCCATTTCGGCACGCGGGGGGCGCGGGCTGAAGGCCCTCCGCGATTCGCCACTTCACGTGGCCCGCGGTTTGCGCGACGATTCCGCCATGGCGAGTCGGAATGCGGTGCTTCCGGGAAGCGGCGGCCCCCAGTGCGGCTGTCCGGGGACGTCGCACGTGCCGAGGCTGGTGGTGCTGACAGGGGGGCCGGGTGCGGGGAAGACGGCGGTGCTGGAGGTTATCCGGCGGAACTTCTGCGAGCACGTGGTGGTGCTTCCCGAGTCGGCGAGCATCCTGTTCGGGGGCGGCTTTCCGCGCCACGAGGCGCCCTCGGCGCGGCGTGCGGCGCAGCGGGCGATCGCGCGGGTGCAGCGCGAGCTGGAGCGGCTGGCGCTGGAGAACGACCGTGCGGCGCTGGTGCTGTGCGACCGCGGGACGCTGGACGGGCTCGCGTACTGGCCCGGGGACCCGGCGGAATTCTGGCGCGACCTGGGGACGACGCGCGAGGCCGAGCTCGCGCGGTACGCGGCGGCGATCCACCTGCGCGTCCCCGCCGACGGCCAGGGCTACGGCTTCTCGAACCCGCTTCGCATCGAGCCAGCGCACGAGGCCGCGGCGATCGACGCGCGCATCGCGCAGGCCTGGGCCGGGCACCCGCGGCTGGTCGAGATCCCGGCGACGAGCGACTTCATGGGGAAGCTGAGGTGCGCCGTGGACGCGATCCGCGAGGAGGTGCCGGCCTGCTGCCGGAATCACGCGATGCCGGACTGGCCGGAGGCCGCCAGGCCCTGACGGCGCGGAACGCCGCTTCCTCCAGCCACCGGGCGGGCCTCCGCATCGCCTCCGCCGCCGACGGCGCGATCGCCCTCACGCCCGGGGCCGTCCGCGCGACGCGCCCGCAGAGCGCCGCGCAGGGCACGCCGGCACGCCGCGCCCGCCGCATCACGGCCCACGGCGCCTTCCCCGCGGCCGTCGTCGCGTCCCACGCTCCCTCCCCCGTCAGCGCCAGGTCAGATTGACGCAGTGCGTCATCGAAGCGCAGCGCGTCCAGAACGAACTCCGCCCCCGCCACGAGCTCCCCTCCCCGCGCCGCGATCGCCCACCCGATCCCCCCCGCCGCCCCGGACCCCGGAATCCGCGCCGCCCGCCCGTCCGCCCGCGCCAGCCGACGGAACGCCCGCTCCAGCGCACGCACATCCGCCGGCGAAGCGCCTTTCTGCGGCCCGAATCTCCGCGGCGCATCGACGAAGCGCGTGCGGACGTCGCAGAGGCCGACCAGCGCCGGCGCGCGGTCGAGCGCCAGCAGCGGCAGGCCGGCGTCCACCGTGGCCGAGCCCCCGAGGGCGACCAGCACCCGCCGCGTCCCGCGCGCCGCCGCGTGCGCGATCATCTCCGCCACGCCCAGCGACGTCGCCCTCCGCGGATCGCGCTTCTTCGTCCGCGCCAGCCCGACCTGCGCGACTTCCACCACCGCGCCCCTTCCCCTCCGCCTGTACTCCACCCGCAGCCTCTCGCCGTACGGCCCCGTCGCCGTCATCCGCACGCGCCGCCCGCCCAGCACCGCCGCCGTGCCGTCCCCGCCGTCGGCCACCGGCAGAACCAGCGGCCGGCCGCCCGCGCGCCTCACCCCCCGCGCCATCGCCCGCGCCGCCTCCGGCGCCGTCAGCGTCCCCTTGAACGCGTTCGGGGCGCAGAGGACGACGGGACCGTGCGCGTTCCGTACCATGGCCCCATGCTGCTCTTCTCCCACGAGGACTGCAACGACCACCGCACCCCCGAGGGGCACCCGGAATGCCCGGAGCGGCTGTCGGGGATCGTGAAGGCGATCCGGAGGCGACGGCCGGGGTGGGATTGGCAGGCGCCGCGGGCCGCGACGCGGGCGGAGCTGGCCGCGGTGCACACGACGGCCCACGTGGAGCGCGTCTTCGCGGCGATCGCGGCCGGCGCCGACCTCGACGCCGACACCTGCGTGTCGCCCGGCTCCGGCCGCGCCGCCCTCCTCGCCGCCGGCGCCGCGCGCGACGCCGCCCGCGCCGCCCTCGCAGGAAAACCCGCCGCCGCCCTCGCGCGCCCCCCCGGCCACCACGCCACCCGCGACCGCGCCATGGGCTTCTGCCTCTTCAATAACGTCGCCCTCGCCGCGCGCCAGGCGAAACGCGTCCTGATCGTCGACTGGGACGTGCACCACGGCAACGGGACGCAGGACATCTTCTACGACGACCCGGACGTGTTCTACTTCTCCACGCATCGCTGGCCGTTCTACCCCGGCACCGGCGCGCGCGACGAGACCGGCACCGGCCCCGGCCTCGGCGCGACGATCAACCGCCCGTTTCCCTGGAACACGAGCCGCGACACGTTCAAGGCGGAGTTCGCCGCCGTGATCGACGGCCCGGCGCGCCGGTTCGGCCCGGAGCTCGTCCTCGTCTCGGCCGGCTTCGACGCCTGGCGGGACGACCCGATCGGCGGACTGAACCTCGAGGTCGAGGACTTCGCGGAATTGACGAGGATTGTGAAGGGTCTTGGGCGGCCGATCGCCTCGGTGCTGGAGGGGGGGTACGACCTGGAGGCGCTGCCGGAATGTGTGCTGGCGCATCTGGAAGAGCTGGGGGGAACGGCCGGGGCGTGAGGCCGGGGCAGGTATCCCAAATGATCTCCCTGCCGTTCGCCCCCGCCCTTCGCCCCCGCTGTAACGCCCCTGCCCCTCCCCCGTCCTTCCAGCATGCCCAGCACACACCACCTCCGCCCCATCGCCTTCTCCTCCCTCGCCCTCCTGCTCGCCGTCAGCGCCCTCCGCCTCCCCGCCGGCGACTCGCCCCAGGAGAAGCGCGACAAAATCAACGACCGCACCGAAATCGCCGCGACGTGGATCTACGACGACCTCCCCGCCGCGGTCGCCCGCGCGAAACGCGAGAACAAACCGATCCTCGCCGTCTTCAGGTGAGTGCCCTGAGTCAGCTGTAACAAGTTCGACGCGCAGGTGGCGCGTCTTGCAGACGGGCTCGACGAGGCGACGAAGGACTTCGTCTGCGTGCGCATCATCCAGATGCGCGGCGTGGACACCTCGGTGTTCAACTTCGATTTCGACCTGTCGTGGGCCGGGTTCTTCATGAACGCGGACATGACCGTCTACGGGCGCTACGGTTCCCGCCGCGACCAGGGCGATTCCCAGTTCTCGACGGCGGGGCTCAAGGAAGCGCTGGCGCGGGCGCTCGAGATCCACAAAGGCTACCCGGCGAACAAGCCCTCGCTTGCCTCGAAGAACGTAAAGGCTCCCGTGCCGGCGAAGGAGCCCGAGAACATGCCGGGACTCAAGGGCATGTTCCAGACTCCGGACATCCCCAAGGGCTGCATTCACTGCCACCACGTCTGGAAGGGCATCCGCCGGTCGGTGATGGCCGCGAAGAAGCCGCTTCCCGACAGTCTCCTCTGGGTCTACCCGATGCCGGACACGGTCGGACTGACGATCGACCCGGCGGACGGGGCGCGCGTGAGCGCAGTCGCGGCGGGGTCGCCGGCCGCGAAAGCCGGCGTGCAGGCCGACGACGTCGTGGCGACCGTCGGCGGCGCGCCGCTGGTGTCGATCGCCGATTTCCAGTTCGCGCTGCAGAACGCTCCGGACCAGGGTCCCCTCAGGATCGAGGTGCGCCGCGGAAGCGAGAAGAAGGCGATGACGCTTGCCCTTCCTGCCGGCTGGCGCAGGGACGCGGACTTCTCGTGGCGCTCGTCCACCGGCGACATCCGCATCGGGATGCAGCTCGAGCCGCTCGCGGACGACGAGCGGAAGGCCGCGGGGCTGAAGTCGGGGGGCATCAAGGTCAAGGCGGCCTGGCCGAAGGGTCCCGCGGGGATGGCCGGCTTCCAGCCGGGGGACATCCTGACGACGGTAAACGGTCAAGCCGTCCCCGAGAGGGAGACGGACTTCGTCGCGATGATCCGCCAGAAGTACCTGCCGGGCCAGAAGCTGAAGATCGCCGTGGTGCGGGGCGGGAAGAGGCAGGAACTGGACATGAACGTTCCCTAGAACAGCCGGCCCGAGCCCTTCCGCTTCACGATCCGGTCCGCCAGCCGCGCCGCCTCGATCATGCTCGATGGATCGGCGGCGCCGCGCCCCGCGATGTCGAACGCCGTCCCGTGGTCGGGCGAGGTGCGCACGAACGGCAGCCCCAGGGTCAGGTTCACCGCCGTCTTCCACGCCAGCGCCTTCACGGCGACGAGCCCCTGGTCGTGGTACATCGCGACCGCCCCGTCGAAATCCCGCGTTGCGAAAAGCGAGTCCGCCGGGTGCGGCCCCGTCGCGTCGATCCCCTTCTTCCGCGCCTCCTCGATCGCCGGCCCGATCGTGCGGATCTCCTCCCGGCCGAACAGCCCGTTCTCGCCGGCGTGCGGATTCAGCCCGCAGACCGCGACGCGCGGCCGCGCCTTCCCGAACCAGTCGCGCAGCGCGGCGTCCGTCCTCTCGATCGCCGTGAGCACCGCCTCGCGCGTGACCGCGAGCGGCACGCGCCGCAGCGCGACGTGGATCGTCGCGAGGCTCACGAACAGGTCCCCGGCGCTGAACGCCATCACGGGCCGTTTCACGGCGCAGGCCTTCGCGAGGAACTCGGTGTGGCCTGGGAAGGGCTCGCCGGCGAGCTTCAGCGCCTCCTTGCTGATCGGGGCGGTGACGATGGCGTCGGCCTCGCCCGCGAGGCACAGTTCCACGGCGCGGCGAAGGGCCGCCATCGCCGCGGCGCCGCCCTCCGCGCAGGGCCCGCGGCGTTTCGGGAGCCGTTCGCAGTCCGTCGCGATGTCCGCGCCCAGGGCGCGCGGGCCGACCGTTCGGGCGTGGGGCACCGCCTTCTTCGCGGCGACCGCGATCTCCGGGCCGATCCCGAGCGGGTCGCCGAGCGTGATGAGAAGCCGTGGGAGGCGCGACATGGGAACGGAAGTGTAGTTCCGGGGGACCCGCGGGGGGAATCCCCCGCCCGGTCAGGCGCCCGCCAGCTCCATCCGTAAGGTTTCGCGGCGCCCGAGCCGAAGCTCGCAGGGCTTCTTCGCGAGGTCGGTGATCGTGACCTTCTCGACCTTCTTGCCGTCGACGAACGTCCCGTTGGAGCTCAGGTCCTCGAGCTCGACGCCGTCGGGCTTCACGAAACGGATGCGAAGGTGCTTGCGCGACACCGTGAGCAGCCCCTCGTCCTTGTCGCGGGCCTCGGGCTCCATCATCGAGTAGGCGCGGCAGGCCTTGAGCGAGATCTCGCTGGACCGGCTCCGCCCCACGACGACGTCCTGCCCGGACTCGATC
>JADLHC010000082.1 GCA_020849035.1 Planctomycetia bacterium | reverse complement strand
GTGTTCATCCGTCGCTCCGGCCGTCCGACGCCGCCGGCGACGACGAAGAAAGGCGAGCAGCTAAAGGGAAAAGCAAACGGCCCGGGCTTTCCGCTTGACGAGGGGGTCGTTTCATATCAGGCGGGGGAGGTCGCGTCGCGACGGTTGCCCGCCCCGCCCGCCCGGCCGGACGCAGGGAGCGGCGGCGAAAGCTGCGGCTAAAAGAAAAACATCGGCCGGGACGAGCGCCGGCGCGTGTCCCGGAGGGTCCGCCGGAGCGCGCGCGGCGCTCGAGGTCGCTTCCCCGCCAGAGCAAGCCTCGCCGGAGCGCCGAAGGCGCGGAGGCGAGGCGAAGCGAACCGAGACGGCCGCGCGCGCGCAGGCGGAAGCGCGCCGGCGCCCGCGCGAGAACGGGAAGCCGCACGCCGCAGCCGAAAGCTGCGGCACCAGGAGTTCGTCGCTTCAGGGTGAGTCCTGATGCAACGGATCGGTTTCCGCTTGAACCGTCATATCCCGGAGGACTACATTCACGACTCGCCTCGGGGTGGCGAACTGGCAGTTCCGAAAAGAAAACATTGAGGAGAGGGAGCGCATGCCTCTTTCACCAGCGCAAGGTCTGCTTTTGTCGAACGACTTCCTCGTTGGCAGATTTATCGAGGACTCCCCCTTCGTCATCCAGCCCGCGCATTTCCTGCCGTTCTTCGAGGTATCGGGCGATTCGGAACGCTGGTCCACCACGGTGGCGATCCCGCCTGCCAGCCCGCTTCCCTTCTGCGGCCCGATCGCCGATCAGACGACCGTGCCGGCGGCCCGAAGCTACTCCTTCGGTGAGGTCGCCACGTCTCGGGTCGTGTGCTACGGGACGCAGGACTTGCAGTCGAACGTCAACGACCAAGCCGCCGTCCAGATCGAGATGGCAACTCGCCAGGTCCTGTACGGATTCTTCAGGCTTCTCTTTGTCGGAAATCCTGCGAACCCGGGCGAGTTCATCGGATTCGACAACATCATCACGGGAGCACCCTTCGCCGGCCAAATCGTCGACGCGCTCGGCCTCGCGCTGACGACGAGACTGCTCGACCGCGCCCAGCGGCGCATCAAGGCCGGGGACAACTTCGAGGGCATGATCTGGACGAGCGCTCAAGGCTACATCGAGATTCGCCAGGCATTCCTCGCGAGCGGGACTCTTCCACAGGAAGTCTCTGTCGCTGTCCCTGACGGCAACGGCGGTCTCAAGACCATCTCGATGATGCACGTCAACGGCTGGCTGGTGAGCTGGACTGACTTCGTGCCGATCGAACAGTTCCAGGGATCGACCGTGACCAAGATCTGGTTCGTGAAGCTCGGCCGCAGACACATCCATGGGATCGTTCCGGCAAGCAGCGGGACGCGGAGCATGTTTAAGGTGCGGTCGACGCTTTCTCAGGGCTCCGGCACTCGATATGACGTGGTCTTCCCTGTGGCGATTTCCGTCCCGGCAGTCACGGACATCGCTGTGATTTCGAACGTCCTCGTGCAACCGCTCTAGGAGCACTCAGATGCCTCAAGAAATCCCGCGTCAGCTCGCATCTAGCGACTCCGCCTTGGCATCACGCGCGCAACTGCCTTCGCCTCAGAGTATCTCAAACGTGAGCACTCTCAGCGCTGCCCAACGAAGCGCCTTCATGAACGACATCGCCATGACCCAAGGGGCGGCTGGGGGGCATGCTGGCTGCGTGAACTGTGCACAAGATGCCTCGTTCAACAGCCGAACGACATCCTCTCAACTCGCACCCAGTTTCCGTCAGCCATCAAGCTTGATTGGACTTGCGATCCCGGAGCAGATGCCCAGTGTCACCCCGAGATCCAACGATGCGGGGTTCCTTTTGGGCCAGGGTTCATTGCATTTTGAAGGCGGACCGGTGTCCCAAGGCGTCCTCGACATTTGCTCTCGCAGTTTGAGCCAGAGCGGGATTATCAATGTCTCTGCACCTCTCGCCGCTCCCTTTTGGCCCCTCCTGCTCGGGGATTGGCCATGCCAGCCTGCACACATCATGGCCGTAATCGAAAGACTGGGTAGCGTCGATCCGGCGGCAAGGGCAGCCGCACGGGAAGAGCTTCTGGACTTGCTGGAGCTCTGCCCTGACCTCGTCAGCCAGCTGGGCGAGCGAGTCATCGCCGACAAAGGAAACCCCACCACTGGAGAACCGGGTGAGGACCCTGAAATTCGTGCGGCGCTGGAGGAGATACTTGATGTGCTCCAGATCAGCGACGAGGAACTGGCGGAGCTCAGGAAGCTGATTCGGGATCTTGCCTACACCGACGACTTCACCAAGGCGGATGTGATCGCCGCGAAAATCAAAGCACTCGACGCCGCCATTCCGATGGCAAACCACTGTCGCCAGTCTTTGATCGATCTGAAGGAGGCTACGCAAGATCGTCAAGGTGGCTTCATGGATGCCGCTACGTATACAAGGGTGGCTGGAAAACTGTGGCGAGACTTCCGCGACTGCGTCGAAGCGAAGAAACGCGCTCGGGCCGCAAGACGTAAGAGGCTCGGACTTAGATGAGAACTTTTCCCAGCCCGCCCGCATCGAACAAATTTCGTCCCGAGGCTCACTGCTTCACTTCTGCGGATCACCTTGTGCGGGGGATTCAGGTGTAGCTGAATTGAACCTCCACGTGTTCAAGACCTTATCCGCACCAGCTGACAGAATCCGATCACCTGTGCGATTGAATTCCAAGGTAACAATCTTCCCCGTATGGGCCTTCCAGCGCGCCATGACGCGCCTTTCCGTCAGGGAGAAGATGTGGATCGAACCGAATGCGTCACCGAGCACTAGGAAGGTACCCTCAGCGTTGAACGTGGCGGCAGTGACACTCTTTACTGCGACTTCATGAATCGACTTCAGCGAGCGCGAATTCAAGAGGACCGCTGCAGCATTGTTCCTCATCAACAGGATCGACTTCCCATCCCCTGCAAACGTCGCATTCATCACGTTTGAGATTCCAAGGTCTCGCGAGACGACCGCTTCGTCCTCAGTCGTCAACACGGAAAGGAATCTGAAACTGGTTATGCGCGCAACCATGGACGCGTCTCGGCTGATCGAGACCGCTTCGACATTTGCACTGCTTAGTTTGGAGCTAGCCGCGAAGCGCCCGCTGCCCAAGTCCCATGTCACGACAGTTCCATCGGCGTATGCCCCGATCAGCTTTGTGGCTTCTGGTGAGAACTGCAGCGCGGAGATTCTCGGGGAAGGCAGTCCGGAAAATTCGGCGATTTGTAAATCTGCGTCCAGCGATCTTAGCTCGATGCTTCCTGAGCGTTGATTGACCATTGCTATCGAGTCAGTAGATGCCGCAAACGCTGTGATTGGATTCGTCGCGGGATCTCGACCCTCAGTCTTTCGAACTGGGAACATCTTCGAGTTGTTGATGGCGAGATCCAAGATTTCGAGGCTTCCGTCCTGCAGCATGACGGCAATTCGATCTGAATTTGGGAGCCAACACGCCGCGCGAATGTGCTTGTCGTATGTGCGGCGCGTCTGATTGGCATCCCTCTCTTCTGCTGGATCAGGATCCTTCTCGGGCGGAGATTGAGTGCGAACCGCAGGCGCACAGCCCAGCAACCACACGAGAAAGAGCATCGTTCCGGGAGAATGCTGAAGACACGTCATTTTGTCCTCCGTGAGTAAGGCTGGAGCTGGACATTCATGAACGCCCCGTTTTGCCTCTCGGGATGGGGTGATTCTTCGCAAACCACTCCACGACGGCCCGCGCAGCCATGAGGCCTTCGCGGATGGCGGGCCGGTAGGCGCGCGCGCACGTCTCGATCTTCTGCCGGTCGCCGGCCTTGATGGCGAGGGCCTCGATCTCCTGGACGACGGCGTAAGCTTCGATGAGCTGGGCGACGACCGCGCGCGCGGCGTCGGCGGCCTCCTGGCCGTGGCCGGCGGCGTGGATCTTGTACGCGTGGGCACCAAGGGAATTCTCAACCATCTTCGCTTTGCTGGCGGTGTCCTGGAGCACCGTCTGCGCGGTGGACATCACGCGCTCCGGGAGCGACTTCGGGTCGTCGGCGTCCGCCTGCTTCCCTGCTGAACGTCCCTCGGCGGCTTGCGCGTGGAACCCAAGCGGGATGCCATCGACGGTTTCTGCGACGACGAGCCGGGCGAGGACAAGGGCATGGTGAGCGTCGCCGGCGCGGCGCGGGAGCGCATGGACGCACACGTCGAGGACTTCCTGGGTGACCTTCTCAAGGCTCTTCATCGGGGCTTCCTCAGATTGCGGCGCGAGACTCGTGACCGTTTCGCCCGGAGGCTCCCATGAGATCTTCCAGGACACCGAGAATCCTATCCTTGTTCCTCTGGCGGCGAAATGGGTGATCCGGCCGGGATAATCCCTTGACACTCCGGCGCCTCACAACCGGGTCGACGAGACCCAGGAAGGAGGCGGATCCGTGGGAAGAGGAAAGGATCTGGAGAAACGGAAGGACAGGAAGCCCTGGCCCCTGGAAGTGAAGCTGGAAATCGCTCGCTCTTGCGTGGAGGGTGGGGCGAGCGTGCCGGAGGCGGCAAAGGCCTTCGGTGCGATCGAGAGCACGGTCTACGGGTGGGTGGCGCGCTATCGGAAGGATGGTCTGGCGGGGCTTGCGGAAACGTCTCGCTCCGAGGTCGGGCGCAAGCCTGACCCGGTCGCGGAAACACTTGCGCCGGAGATCCTCGAGACGAAGAAGAAGTTCGGCTGGTTCGGCATCCCGCGCATCGCGCAGTGGCTCCGCCGGACGAAACATCTTCCGGTGACGGAGCACCGGGTCAGGAAGACTCTGAAGCAGGCGGAGCTGGTTCCGAAGAAGCCCCGGAAGAGAAAGCGCAAGGAGGCCGTCCGCTTCTTCGAGCGTGCGGAGCCCAACCAGCTCTGGCAGACGGACATCACAATGTGGACCGTCGCCCGTGGGCAGAAGGTGTACCTGATCGGGTTCATGGACGACCACTCGCGCTACATCGTGGGCTGGGGGTTGTTCGCGTCGCAAGGAAGCGCGCAGGTGCTCGAGGTGTTGCGCAACGCGATTGGTCAGTACGGAGCGCCGCGGGAGATCCTCTCGGATCAGGGGCGGCAGTACTTCGCGTGGCGTGGAAAAAGCCCGTTCCAGCGGGTGCTGGTCAAAGAGGGCATCGAGCACGTGGTCTCGCGGACGCACCACCCGCAGACGCTCGGGAAGATCGAGGCGTTCTGGAAGCACCTCAAGGAGGAGTTCCTCGACCGCGTCGTCTCGGGATCGATCAACGACCTTCGCGAGCGGATGAAGCTCTGGATCGAGAGCTACTACAACTTCCAGCGCCCGCACCAGGGTATCGGCGGCGCGGCGCCGGCGGACCGTTACTTCAAGGTCGCCGACACAGTGAAGAAGGAGATCGAGAAGGGCGTCCGTGAAAACGCGGAGCGGCTCGCTCTCGGGAAGGAGCCGGTGAAGCCCTTCTTCCTCGCGGGCCGCATGGGGGACCAGTCCGTCGTGATCCGGCAGGAGGGCACGGAGGTCGTCGTCAACGTCGGCGAAAAGGAGCTGGAGAAGCTCCGTCTCTTGGAGGAAGGCCATGCGGAGAAGGCGAAGCCCGTCGGAGACGCTGCAGGTGGAAAACCCGGAGGTGAAAGCGCGGGTGCTGGCGGTCCTGCAGGCGTTGTCGGGGGAGAAGTCCGTCGCGGAGATCTGCCGGGAGACCGGCCTGCAGATGATCCAGTACTACAAGTTGGAGGGGCACCTTCTCAAGGGGATGGTGATGGCTGCGGAGGCGAGCCTCGTCAAGGGACGCCGGCGCAACCCGCTCCTCGAGTCGAAGGACCTGGAGGAGCGCAACCGCCGGCTCCGGCAGGAGGTGCTCCGGTCGCAGGCGATGCTCCGCCTGAGCAGAAAGCTGTTCAAGATCACGGGACAGCGGAGGAAGCCCGGCCCGAGGAGGGGAAGGCCGCCCAGGACAGCGGCCCCCGCGATCGTTCCCGCGACGGCGGCGGCACCTAAAGAGTAGAAGGTCGGGAGCCCCGCCTCGCGTGAGGCGGGGCTCCTTCCCCCACGTTCGAGGACACGATGCGAGACATCTGGACCAGGCCGGACCTGACCGAGCGCGCACGGATCTTCCTGGCCGTCAGCGTCGGCGAGCTGTCGGTGTCGGATGCCTGCAGGAAGCTCGACATTTCGCGGCAGCGGTTCTACGAGCTCGAGGACCGTGCGATCGCGGGTTACCTCCGCGAGCTCGCGCCGAAACCGGCGGGTCGTCCCCCCAAACCGCGAGACCCGACGGTGGATCTTGCCCGGGAGATCGACCAGCTCCGGAAGGAGAAGGACCGGCTCTGGCTCTACATCCGCGTCCTTCAGCGCCTCGCCGGGATCCGGGGCGACGACGAAAAAAAAAGGCGAAACGCCGCGCGAGCGGCTCGGCGCCGAGGAGAAACGCGTGATCGTTGAAACCGCCCGCCAGGTCCAGGACACCGGCAGCGACCTGACCGAGTACCTGCGCGTCGTCGGCGTGCCACCGACCTCCTTCGGACGCTGGGTCCAGGAGGCCAGGGAGGGACGTCTCGTCCCTGCGCCGCCCCGCCCGCCGACCGAGGAGGACATCGCGTTCCGGATCCTCCTCTGCGCCGAGCTCCGGGCCCTGGGCCACCGCCGTTCCGTCACCTTCGGCCTCGCCCCTCTCTGGAACAGATATCGCGGCCGTATCACCCGCGACGAGTTCAGGAAGCTCGCCAAACAGATCCGCGCCGAGGTCATCCGCGAGCGCCGCGCCGGACTCCATCGCTACGAGTTCACGCATCCCGATGTCGCCCACTCCATCGACTTCGTCACCCTCTCCCGCGACGTCCAGTCCGGCGCCCGCCGGTACTCGATTCGCATCCTGGACGATTGCACGCGATGCACCCTGCGCAAGGAGATCACTCGCAGGAAAGGAGCGCTCGTCGGAGGCGAGTTCGTGCACGCCCATCTCAAGGCCGGAAAGCTCCCCCTCGTCTTCAAATTCGACCGCGAGTTCGCCACGCCCGAGTTCCTGCGCCTGCTCCAGTCCTTCAAGGTCGTCCCTCTCCCCGGCCCGCCCGCAAGCCCCGGCACCAACGGAAAACAGGAGCGCGCCAACAAAGATGTCCGACAGTCCATCAACCTCTTCGGAAACTCGGAGCTCTGGACCGACGACGAGTACGAGGCGGAACTCGACTTCTGCTTCCACGAACTCGACGCCACCGCCGACGACGCGATCCTCAACGGAACCACCCGACGAAAGGAGTATCATTCCCGGGAACGCGCCCACGTCGACCGCGACGCCTTCTTCGAGGACGCCGTGAAGTTCAGGAGAGACCTGCTCGCCAGGCCGGACACCAAGGTGTCGCGAACCTCAGCGTGGTGGATCGCGGCAAAGGAGACTCTCAAGAAGTACGGACTGGTTCGTTACTCGAGGCCGTCGGAGCTGTCAGGGGATTTCCAGCCGTGATCCACCCACTTCAGCCGCCAGGTACAAGAGTCGCATCGAGGAGGAATTCGCCTGGAAGGCGTGCAAGGTCCTCCGCGACGATGTCACCCTCCACAAGCAGGTCTGGTGCAGCACGAACTGGGGCAGTTTCCGCCTCGATTTCGTCGCCGAGGACGCACAAGAACGCCGCGTCGCTTTCGAGTGCGACGGCAAAGAGTTTCACAAGGGACAGCGGGACGCCTGGCGCGACGCGCTGATCCTCGGAGAATCCGCGTGCAGCACGATCTATCGCCTCCGCGGCAAGGACATCTGGTGGCGAACCGACGACCTGATCTACTTGCTCTCGACGGCCGAGCCCGAGCTGTTTTCGGAGCGCGGCCTCACGATCGCCCGGCAGCTTGCCAGTGAAACCGTCCTGGGCGAGGACGAGTACTCGACGCCAGACACGCGGATGTTTTTCTACGACGACTTCGACGAGCACTGGATACCGGCTCGTCCCGAGAGCGCCGACAGCCTCTGGATCGAACGCTACTCCCTCGAATGGAACTCGAGGAGGTCGCGCCTCCTGTGGAAATACCTCGAATTCGCCTCCGGCTTCAGGAACGCGACCCTGGACGAGGTGATCGAGGCCTGGAATCGCGCCCACCCATCGGCACCGGCATGAAAAAACCGCATCAGCCAAAAAGGAACAGTACTACCTCAACTGGCCCTTCGGACACCGCCATCGGTAGGCGTACGACGGGCTGACGATGCCCTTCCCCGCCCCGGCGAACCCGCCGGGGCGGTTTCCTTTCACCGATCGATTCGGGCTTGGGGCAGACCCGGCCCGAGGAGTAGAGTTTCCCACTCGCGCCGTTTTGGCGCCTCGCGGGGGGAACTCACTCAATTCTCGTCAGGAGGGAACATGAACTTGTGGAGTCGTGCCTTGGCCATGAGCTTCGTGGCCGCATGTCTCGTGCTCATCATGCCGAGTAACACCGAGGCGCAGAATCCCTGTGACCAGGCTCTCGAGAAGGCCTTCGCCGACTGCAAGCTCGACTGCAAGCCTGGAACTCCGCCTATCCTGACGACGAAGAACAAGGGCGGCCTCTGCGAGGCGCTGCGGTGCCTCGCAGATGCGATGGGCCAGCAGCAGCAGTGCCAGCAGGCCACTCTCAACTGCCATGGCGTCACGATCCGCTGGGGAAAGAACAACGCCGCCACGCAGAACCCGGGAGAAATTGCGATCGGCACGAGTCACGACGGAACACCGGCCGGCGCGAGCAGCACGCAGGCAGGATGTGGCTCATACGCAGGTGGCGGATCGAGAGGCGGAGCAGATGCGACAGCGACGGCGACAGGCGACAAGAGTACGGCCCATGCCTGCGGAGGTCACGGGAACACAAACGGCAAGGGCGGAAACGCGAACGCAACAGCTACCGGCGATGCCGATGCTGAGGGAGGCAAAGGAGACGGGACTGGCGGTGGAGGGGATGGAACGGCGACATCGACGGACAAGGGAAATGCAACCGCAAAAGGCGGGCAGGGAGGGGCGGCTGGGGGCAACGGTGGCGCGGGGAAGGCCACGGCGAACAAGGGAGACGCGACCGCCAACGGAGGGACCGGCGGTTTGGGGGGAGGGAATGGAGGCGCGGCTGACGCGAAAACGTCGGAAGGTACGGCCACTGCGAAGGGTGGGAATGGCGGTACGAAGGGCACCGGGACTGGTGGGGAGGGTGGAGCATCAAAAGCAGAGTCAGCGAACGGGGATGCAGACGCGAAAGGCGGAGAGGGCGGGCCAGGCAACCAAGGTGGCCCAGGCGGTCCGGCGGAAGCGAAAGGATCTGGAAAAGCAAGTGCCTCCAGCAAGGGAGGGGGCGGCGTGACGGGTGGCATGGGAGGGAACACCAAGGCAGAGTCCACGGGAGACAAAGGGGCAACCGCGACATCGGAAGGTGGGCAAGGGACCGCCCACGGCGGCGACGGGGGTACGGCTGATGCCAAGGGTCACCCCGCGAAGGCCGAGAGCAAGGGCGGAAAGGGCCCGACGAATGACACGAACGGCGCAGCAGGCGCAACTTCAGAAACGGACACCAAGAAGTAAGGCTCGCAGATGAAGCGGCGGGGGTGTGCGATGCACAGGTGCACACTCCCGCCCGCCTCAATCGCATGCAGGTCGGGAGGATTCGAAGCACATGCCACGGCCGCGTACCGCCGCGATTCTTAGTTCAGCGATAGCCTTCTTGGCCGTCGCTGGCGTCACTCTACATTCGATGTTCCGCCCTTCGCCCGTAGCCGATCAGCCCCACGCGACCGAGGTCGAGAGGCAGGACGAAAGACGGACGGACGGAGAAGTTGACGAGCACTCCCCGGTCGCGGAAGGGTCTCACGGCAGCACGACTCGAGTGCGAATCGTCGTCTTGAACGACAACGGCGATCCGATTCCTGACGCGAAGCTCGGCGTTTCCCTGCCCTCGGCCGAACCAACATTCATGACCACCGAGTCCGATGGTCATGCGGAAACAAGGCTCTCCAGGGCGATTCATGGGAGAGCGGAAATCTATGTAGCAAAGCTCGATCCGACCGCGGGTTTGTGGTGGTTCCACGACACGCGCGAGATGGGGCTGAAGGCCGGAGATGCGCTCGAGTGGAAGATCCGACTTCCGCGGCCATCTGACCTTGAAATCAGCCTGATCGATGAAGGAAACAACCCACGTGCCGGCGAGTCCTTGAAGATCGCGTTCGG
>JADLHC010000081.1 GCA_020849035.1 Planctomycetia bacterium | reverse complement strand
GTGTTCATCCGTCGCTCCGGCCGTCCGACGCCGCCGGCGACGACGAAGAAAGGCGAGCAGCTAAAGGGAAAAGCAAACGGCCCGGGCTTTCCGCTTGACGAGGGGGTCGTTTCATATCAGGCGGGGGTAGGTGCGGCGCGCCGGTTGCCCGCCCCGCCCGTCCGCACTTTGGACGGAGCCGGGTCAGCCGTTAGAGTGTGCGCCATGGATCGCAGGACCCGTCTGCCCAGCGACCTCGCGTGGATCCTTCTCTGGTGCGCCGTCACGGCGGCGGCGTTCCTGTTCCTCGGGTATCACGCGAAGGCGACCGCGCGCGTCGTGCTCCTCAGCCTGGGGGGCGTGCTCCTGCTGCTGACGGGCGCGCTTTACCGGCTTCACAACTGGGCGCGCTGGGCGACGGCGGGGCTGTTCGCGCTGATGGCGCTCTTCCGCCTGCTCGTCATGCTCCGGTCGGGCTTCAAGGGATCGAGCGCCGCCATGGCGCTCGCCATGGCCTGGTGGGCGTGGTACCTCCTCTCGCCCTCCACGAAGAAGCTCTTCCAGGAGTCGGGGGGCGTGCGCCTCGACCGGACGAGCGCGATCGTCTTCGGCGGGACGATCGTCGTGACGATCGGCGGCGCGATCGGGCTCGCGATGCTCGGGGTCCCGGCGTGGGGGGCGATCGGCGTGATCGTCGCCGGCGTGGTCGCCTACGTCTTCGTCGAGGAGCGCGTCCGGCGGCGGATCAACGCCTGGTTCGCGCCGCGGCCGGCCGACCTCGACCGGGAGGCGTGGAGGACGTTCCGGGAAGCGCGGCGGGCGCGGGCGGCGGGGGACGGCGCGGGGGCGGAAGGGCTGGCGGCGAAGCTGCCGGCGTCCCGGAGCGCGGACCTGTTCCGGCAGGTGCTGGCGATGGACGCCGCGAGGCGCGAGGGGACCCTGCGGCGCCTGGTGTTCGACGCGTCGTACACGCCGGGCGTGGTCGCGAGGGCGGTGGTGGCGCGGGAAACGCAGTCGGGGGACCCGCTGGGGCTGGTGGACGAGCGGACGCGGCTGATCGACGCGCTGTTCGAGGACGAGTCGCAGGACCGGCCGGCGATGGCGGAGGAGCTGGAGCCGCTGATGGAGCGCCTGTCGGACCAGGTGTTCTCGCGGAACGCGGACCTGCAGTTCCGGACGTGGTGGGAAGCGGCGCGCCCGCGGTGCACGGGCGGGAGGCAGGCGGCGTGGCTCGTCTCGCGCCTCCTGGAGGCGCAGTGCCACGAGGCCGCGCTCCTCGTCGCCCGCAGGTCCGACGACGCCCTCCTCATCGAGTTCGCGGCTCTCGCGCGGGTGCTCGAGGACGCGCGCGAGGCGAAGGTCGGCCCCGGCTGGTTCCTCTCGCACGCCGACGCGATCTCCCTCCATCCCGAGATCTCGGACCTCTTCGGCCTCCTCTACATCGACCAGCCCAACGTCGCGCTCCGCGGCCACGCCTGGGCCGCCGGCCGCGCCCGCATGCGCATCGCCCTCGTCCGCTTCGTCCGGCGCTTCATGGACGACTACGCCGAGAACTCCTGGATCGAGCCGCCGTACCTCCTCGCCGCCCTCACGGGCGCCCGCCAGCGCGTCTTCCGCGCCGGCCCGCGCTTCGATGCCTTCTGGGCGGCTTCAGGCCCCGCGCAGGAGCGGCACGACGCGGCGATGGCGGAGGGGTTCGAGGCGGCGGGGCGGGAGGAGTGGGAAGCGGCGGAAGTCGCGTTCGGGCGGGCCGTGGAGGCGTGGCCGGGGAGGTCGACGGCGGAGTACAACCGGGCGATGGCGCTGGTCGAGCTGGACCGTGCGAAGGAGGCGGAGGAGCTGTTTCTCCGGCGGGCGGCGGCGGAGCCGAAGGAGCCGCTGTTCTGGGTGCGGATCGGGGACTGCCGGCGGAACGAGGGGCGGGTGGACGCGGCGGTGGAGGCGTACGAGAAGGCGAAGGCGCTCGGGGGGCCCGCGGAGGCGTTGACGGCACGGATCGCGATGACGCTGGCACGCGAGCAGCGGGACGATCAGGCGGGGGCGGCGCTGGACAAGGTGCTCGGGCCGAACCCGGACGCGGCGGAGCTGGAAGGGGCGGCGGCGGCCCTGGAGTCCGAAGGGGCGTGGAAGCTCGCGATGAAGTACCAGGAACGGGCGTTCTACGAAAGCCTGGGGACGAAGTCCGACGACGGCGACGACGAGGACGGCGAGATGGCGGGGGCGTGAGGCTACTTGTCGGTGCAGCAGGAGCAGTTGCCGCAGGGGTCCTTGGAGTCGGTCTTCGGGGGCTTGTCGCCGTCGGTCTTCGGCGCCGGATCGGGGTCGGTCTTCGGGGGCTTGTCGCCGTCAGTCTTCGGCGGCGGGTCGGCATCGGTCTTCGGCGGTTGCGCGCCGTCGGTCTTCGGCGGCGGGGCCGGGTCGGCCTTCGCCACCGCTTCCCCTCCCTGCGATCCGGACGGGGCTCCACTGCGGGCGCCGCCGGAACTTTCGGACGGCTTCGGGGCGGGATCGCTCGGGGCGCTGCAGCCGGCGGCCAGCAGGGCGACGGCGACGGAGGCGAGGATTTTGTTCATGCGCTTAAGTATAAGGCGCGATGGCGCAATGACGAGGGAGATCGGGTGCGGCGACGCCTACCTCCAGACCACGCCGCCCTGCTTCCGGATCTGCGCTTCCTCGGGCGTCTCCGGCCCCTCCCAGCGGACGACGACGTGGAAAATGGCGAACGGGACGAACGCGAGGAAGGCGACGGGTTCCTTGCGCATGGCGAAGAGGAAGAAGACGTAGAGGGAGAGAAGGGCGGCGACGGAGGCGTAGCGGAGGGCGACGAAGAAGGCGGCGAGGCCGGCGACGGCGAGGCGGCGGGCGCGGTAGAAGAGGCGGGAGAGGCCGGTCCGGGTGAGGTCGGAGGCGACGGAGTCGAGGTGGTAAAGGAGGGCGCCGGCGGTGGGGCTGCGGTCGGCGGGGGCGTAGGCGAGGGCGTCGAGGAGGAGGTCGGCGACGGCGGCCGGGAGGAGGGCGCGGAGGGCGTCGGGGGTGGCGGCGCGGTCGGGGCGGGTGCCGAGGAGGGCCTCGTGGAGCATGACGCCGAGGGCGTAGACGTCCCAGGAGGCCGCGGGAGCGTCGCCCTGGAGCCCCTCGGGGGGCATGTAGTGGAGCGTGCCTCCCCAGCCCGCGTCGCCGCCGTCCATGGACTGGCTGACGCGGCTGTCGAGGCGCGCGGCGTGGATGGCGCGGGCCATGCCGAAGTCGATGAGCCAGGGGCGGCCGGTCTCGTCCACGAGGATGTTCTCGGGCTTGAGGTCGCCGTGCATGAAGCCCTCGTGGTGAACGGCGGCGACGGTCTTCACGACCTCGACGAGGATCCCGACGGCCGCGGCGCGCTCGTCGCCCGTGCGGGCCGCGTCGAGGACGGCGCGGAACGTGCGCGGGCCCTTCCAGGGAAGCACCAGGTGCGGAATCGGGCGATCCGAGTACTCGGCCGGAACGACGCCGGGGACGCCGCTCGCGAGGAGCGCGGCGACGGTCTCGGCCTCGGGAAGGAGCGCCGCGGCGGACCCCGGCGACGCCGCGAATTTCACGGCGACGTCCTCGCCGCTGGGAAGGCGCTTCCCCCGCCACACCTCGGAGAGTTGGGTGAGGGAGACGCGCTCGGCGAGGGTGACGCGCGGTTCGAGGGTGCCGGTGTGGATGTCGCTCATTGCATCATGAAGGACCACCAGGGGTGGCCGCTGCGGTGCTTGTAGAGTCGTTCGGGGACGCCGGCGATCCAGGCGTTGAGGGTGGTCATGGCGAGGAGCATGCAGAGGAGGGCGAACGGGAAGGCGGCAATGAAGAGCAGCGGGGCGACGATGTCGGAGGCGGACCTCGGGAGGGCGGGGAGGGCGGCGACGGTCGTGAGAAGGACGCCGGCGCCGACGAAGGCGAGGACGGCGGCGCCGGCGAGGAGGGCGCGGAGGCCGCGCTGGAGGGTGCGCATGCGTTCGACGAAGACGCGGCGGCGGGCGTGGCCGTTGCGGCGGCGGAGGCAGCGGCGCTCGGCGGCGATGAAATGGTCGAGGGGGGCGAGGAGGGCGCCGGCGTCGGGCGGGCGGAGCGCCGGGTCGCGGTGGAGGATCTGGCGGAGGAAGTCGGTGCAGCGCGGCGGGAGGAACGGATTGAGCGCCTCGGGGCTGACGCCGAAGGCCGGAGGGCTGCCGCAGAGGAGGTGGTGGAGGATGACGCCGAGGGCGTAGACGTCGGCGGCGGGAGACAGCGGGCCGCCCGCCATGACCTCGGGGGCCATGAAGTCGAGGGTGCCGGCGATCTTCTCGCCGGTGACGCTCTGGACGGAGGCGCGGAGGGTGGAGAGCTGGCGCGCGGCGACCTGCTGGCGCGCGATGCCGAGGTCGAGGATGTGGACGGTGCCGTCGGGCGCGACGCGGATGTTGCCCGGCTTGAGGTCGCCGTGCGCGATGTGCGCGGCGTGGAGGCGCGCGACGACTTCGACGATCCGCCGGGCCTGCAGAAGCGCCCCCAGGATTTCCTTCGGCTCCGGCGGCTGCAGGGGGAGCTGGAGGTTGGAGCCGGCGACGAAGGGCATGGCGAGGAAGGGCGGGTCGGCGTCGAGGCGGACGTCGAGGATGGGGACGACCTGGGAATCGGCGAAGCGGGCGGCCATGAGGGCTTCGCGCTGGAGGTGGGAGAGGAAAGCGGGGACGCGTGGCATCTTGAGGGCGACGAGCTGGCCGGAGTCGAGCCGGCGGGCGAGGACGACGAGGGAGAAGCCGCCGGCGCCGATGGGATCGAGGATCTCGTAGCCGGCGTGGATGTGGCCGGGCGGTGGGACGGCGGCGGGGGGCGGGGAGAGGGGCGCGGAGGAGTCGAGGGGGCGCGAAGGAGCGGCGGCCGCGGGGAGGGGAACGGCGGGAGGGATTTCGCGGGAGTCGCGGAGAGGGTCGGGGGTGGCGGGCGAGGTCATGGAGGGGCCCTGCTTGCCGGGTTGCAGAGTGGGCACGGGACATTCTAGCGAACGGCCGGTCGCGACCGAGGGCGAGAGGATTGGTTTTGAGGCAATACCGGGGCGCCGCACCCGTTATCCTCCCGGGGGAACGACCCGCCGCGGGCCGGCTGCGGCGGCACACACCGGGTTCACAACGGCCACGAGGTCCCATGCCCCAGGGTCAGCCGCCCGTCCCCGTCGTCGGCGAATGCGATGGCTGCGGCACGCGCGTCCAGCTCGGCGCGGCCGGGAAGAAGACGCGGTGCGCGAAGTGCGGCGGCGAGGTGCTGCCGATTTCGGTCGCGGGCACGTTTGCGCCGCCGAAGGAGATCTCCTCGATCGACCTGGGGGACCTCGAGGTCGGCGAGCCGGGCGAGCGCGCGGCGGCGCCGGTCCGCCCCGCGCCTGCGAAGCCGGCGGCGAAGGCGGCCGGCGGCATGAGGCTCGGGAAGATCCAGCTCGTGAAGGAACTCGGCCGCGGCGGCATGGGGATCGTGTACCTCGGCCGCGACGAGGGGCTGCGCCGCACGCTTGCGCTCAAGGTGCTGCTCGCGCCCGGCGACGACAAGCTGCGCCAGCGCTTCCTCCGCGAAGCCCGCCTGGTGTCGAAGCTGCGGCACCCGAACATCGTGGCGGTGCACGAGTTCGGGGAGCAGGACGGCAAGGCGTACTTCACGATGGACTTCATCGAGGGCGGCTCGCTCGAGGGGCGGATGAAGGCGGGGCTTGGCGTGCGGGAGCTGATGGGGATCGTGGCGACGGTGGCGCGGGCGCTGGACTACGCGCACGGGCAGGGCATGGTGCACCGGGACGTGAAGCCGCAGAACGTGCTGGTGACGCCGCAGGGGGTGCCGTACCTGACGGATTTCGGACTGGCGCGCGAGGTGGAGTCGAACACGCGGCTGACGGTGAGCGGGTCGATCATGGGGACGCCCGCGTACATGTCGCCGGAGCAGGCGACTGGGGGCGCCGCGGTGGACTCGCGGACGGACATCTACTCGCTGGGGGCGGTGCTGTACGAGGGGCTGACGGGGCGGCCGCCGTTCGACGGGATGGACCTGATCGCGCTTCTCGGCGCGATCGTGAACACGGACCCGGTGCCGCCGTCGAATGTGAACGGCAACGTCCCCGCGGACGTGGAGACGATCTGCCTCAAGGCGCTGGCGAAGCAGCCGGACCGGCGGTACCAGACCGGCGCCGCGATGGCCGACGACATCGAGCGGTGGCTGCGAGGCGAGGCGATCGCGGCGCGGCGCTCGGGGGCGATCGAGCACGGGGTGAACTGGCTGAAGCGCCGGCCGGCGGTGGCGATCGGCGGCGGCGCGGGGATCCTGGCGCTCCTGGTCATCGTGATGATCGTGAGGAACTCGGCCGCGAACGAGCGGCTTCTGCAGGAGCAGCGCGACGCGGAGCGGAAGGCGGCGCAGCGGAAGGCGCAGGAGTTCGAGGAGCAACTCGAGCGCGACCGGAGGGCCGCGCAGTCGAAGATCGCGGACCTCGAGGCGCAGCTTGCGAAGGCGAGCTCGCCGGAGGAACAGGAGCGGATCCGGCGGGAGCTGGCGAGCCTGACGACCGGGACCACGGGCTCGGGCTGGGAGGGCGTCGCGAAGCGCGCCTCCGGGTTGGCCGCGGGATTCGACTTCGCGGGGGCGATCGCGGCGGTGGAGAGCTGGAGCGAGCCGGGCGACGCGGAGAAGAAGGCGGCGAAGCTGAAGGAGCTGCGCGAATCGGCGGCGCGGCACTTCGAGGCGAAGGCGAAGGACGCGGCGGCGCTGGAGTCGGGCGGGAAGCTGAAGGAAGCGGCGGACGCGTGGCGGGCGCTCGAGCGGATCGGCGTGCCCGAGCTGGCGGCGAAGGCGCGGGACTCGCGGGCCCGGGTCGAGGCGGCGATTGCGGCCGCTCCCCCGCCGGGGCTCCCCCCCGCGGTCGCCTGGCTGCGCACGGCCGTCGCGGCGCGGCTGCGCGCGCGCGACTTCGACGGCGCCCGCGCGCTGCTCGAATCGGCCGCCGGCGCCGTCCCCGACGCGGAGCGCGCCGAGCTCGAGTGGGCGCGCGCCGGGACGCAGGCCTTCCACGACGCGATCCGCAGGGCGTTCGCGGACCCGAAGGGGATGAAGGTCTCGGTGTGGACGTCGGAGACGCCGGTGACGGTGACGGGGGTGTCGGAGAAGGGGCTGCGGGTGACGAAGGACAGCGGCGCGCTCTCGCTCGTGGACTTCGCGGACGTGAAGGCCGAGGAGCTGGCGCGCGTGGCGACGGAGGCGAAGGTCGCGACGGAGTCGATCGCGCTCTTCTGGTGCTTCTGGGATTCGCCGCGCATGGGCCGGACGGCGGCGGAGAAGGGGGAGGCGCGGGCGCGGAACCGTAAGACGGCGTCGGCGCTCGGCGTGGCGCGGGTTTCGGCACTGATCGAGGCGCTGGTTGCCGCCGAGGCGGAGATGGGACCGGTCGAGGACCTCTCGCGGCCGTTCGCGGTCGAGACGACGGGCGCCGGCGCTTCCCAGAAATGGACTTACGACTTCGCCGACGCGGGGCAGATGCGCGACTGGGTGGCGTTCCCCGCGCGGCCCGAGGACGGGACGGAGGGCTGGGGGGCGCGGGCGGAGGGCGGGCGGCTGCGCGTGGTGAACGCGACGCTGGGGTTCCCGGCGATGCTGGAGACGCCGGCGTCGCTGGTGGTCCAGTTTGCCTCGGTGCGCCCGGCGGACCGGCTCGTGCAGGTCTGGCTGGACGGGTACTGCTGCGAGATCCGCGGGGGAGTGGACGTGGCGCTGAAGGCGCCGGACGGGCGCGAGATGAAGACGGCGCGGATTTCGCCGCTGCAGGCGGGCCAGCCGTTCACGGTGGACTTGAGGCTGCTGGACCGGAATTTCGCGGTGGTGGTCAACGGGCAGGCGCCGGTGACGGCGGACCGCGGGCCGGAGTTCGCGACGGGGTTGACGGGCGTCGCGTCCGCGCGCGACGCGGTGCTGGAGGTCGCGCGGATCGAGATCACCGGGCGTCCGGACGCCGGGTCCGCCGAGCGCTGGCAGGCATACCGCGCCTACCCGCAGGCGCTCGACGTGCGGCGCGGAACGGCGCCGCCCTTCGACGGCTCGGCGCCGGACAGGCTCTCCGCCTGGGAGCGCGATGCGGCGTGGCAGCCGATCCCGCGCGGCCTTCGTGCGACATCAAAGGGCACCGGCACCGAAGCCCGCACCTCCGGCCACCGCAACTTCCGCTTCGCATTCGAGTACTGCGCCCACGCCGGCCGCGCCATCCGCCTCCGAACGCGCGCCACGGGCGACGCCGGGCTCGACTGGCTCCTCCCGGCCGACCGGCCCGGCGAGTGGCGAAAAGCCGAGGCGATCGCGGCTGAGGGGTTCGTGTGGCTGCGGATCGACGGCCTCCTCCTCGTCCGCCCGGTGACCGCCCCCTCCTCCGCCGACGGGCGCTTCGCCCTCGGCGTCCTCGACGGCGACGTCTCCTTCCGCAACTTCCGGGTGCAGCCGCTGGGCGGCGTCGCGACCGGCGACGAGCCCCCGCCGCCGTGGATCGAGGCGAAGCCGGTGGCGGGCCCGGCGCGGCCGCCGACGCCGGAGGGCTGGACCGAGCTGTTCGACGGACGGACGCTGAACAACTTCATCAAGAAGGACAAGGTCTCGGTCGCGATCGCGGAAGGCGCGATCCTGGTCGAGCAGGGAGAACTGCTGACGTCGAAGAGCTGGAAGAGCGCCGAGTTCGAGGTCGAGTTCCTGATGGACCAGGCCGGGCCGGTGAGCGCGGGGCTGCGCGGGTCCTGGTTCGCGAAGGACGAGGTCGGCCCCGGGCGGCACAAGCTCTGGATGCGGAACCAGGGCGACCGGGTCGAGGCGCACGTGGACGGGCGGCCGCTGGCGATGCAGAAATGGAGCCCGATGACGTCGGGCTGCGCGAAGATCAAGGTCGACGGGACAACCGCGCACGTGACGAGCTTCCGGTGGCGCGCGGTGGCGGAGCCGGAAGTGATGCAGGAGAAGCCGCCCGACAAGCCGCCGCAGCCGGGGCCGGACAAGCCGCCCCAGCCCGGGCCGGGACCGAAGCCTCCCCCGCCGGGACCGGGGCCGAAGCCGCCTCCGCCGGGGCCGGGCCCCGGGCCGAAACCGAAGTAGCCGTTACTTCACGGCCCGCCGCAGCACGTCCAGCGCCATCCCCGCGCCGTAGTGACGCCCCACGGCCGGGTTGTCGCAGAACCCGCCGTGAGCCGTGCGCATCGTGAGGACGTCCTCCACGATCGCCGCCCGCAGGGCCGCGCGCTCCTTCTCCGACAGTTCCTCGACGGCCTCCATCGCGAACGCCAGCCCGAACAGCAGGTAGTACGATGCCAGCCCCTCCGGCGACGTGTGGCACAGCGACTTCCCCCGCTCCTTCCGGTCGTGCTCCCGGAACTCCCGGTACAGCGCCAGCGACTCCCGGATCCCCTCCACGTCCCCTTTCCCCGCACGCTTCAGCGCCAGCGCATACAGCGGGCTCCGGAACGCCGCCTCCGCTTCCCGCCCCTTCGGATCCGCCCCGCCCGCCGCGAAATACCCGAACGCACCCCGCGCCTGCTTCATCGAGGCCACGACCTTCGCCGCCCCCTCCGTCATCTCCGCAGGCACCTCGGCACCCGCGGATTTCGCTTCCAGAAGCGCGCACAGAGCGGCCGCGGTGACGAAGCCGATGGCGGCGCCGGGGGAGCCTTCCTGCCGGAAGTACGCCCAGCCGCCGTCGGGGAAGCGGTCGCGGCGGAGGGAGGAGACGAGGGCGTTCATGGCGTCGGCGATGTCCTCCTTGTCGCCGAATTTCGCGGCGGCGCAGGAGGCGAGGAAGCGGAGGCTGAAGATCTGGCCCCAGACGGCGTAGTCGAACAGGCGGCCGGGGCGGGACGCGGGCGGGTTGGCGAGGACGAAGTCGAGGGCGCGCCGCGCGGCGGCGGCGCAGTCCTCGCGCGCGGCGTACGGCAGCAGGCCGCGGCCGGCGATCGCGGCGACGGCGACGCCGAGGCCGCCCTGCGGCTCGGAGAGCGCGTGCGGCGAGGGCCAGGAGCCGTCCTTCAGCTGGGTCCGCAGGAGGAACGCGATCGCGTCGCGCTCGGCGCGCGCCGCGTCGTGCACGGGCTCGTACGGCGGCGGGAGACACCCGGCGAGGCGCGCCTCGTCGTGCCACGCCGCGCGGTCGATCCCCGACGCCATCCCGAGCCCGCACTGCATCGCCGCCGCGCGCCACGCCCAGCGGTCGTCCGGGTGCGCCTTCGCCAGCGCGACGGTCTCCGCGCGCAGCGGCTCCAGGCCCTCGCGCATTCCCCGCGCCAGGAGCCTCCAGAACACCGCCTCCGGCTCTTCCTTCCCCTGCAGCAGCCGCTCCGCCTCGCCGAACAACCCCATCCGGATTTTGAGGACCGCCTGCTCCAGCTCGAGTCCCGTTCCGCCCGCCGCCAGAGCGCGCAGCGCCTCGTCCCCCCTGCGGCGGCGCCGCAGGAGATCCGCCTTGCGTTTCCAGTCGTCCGCCGCGATGAACTTCTCGGCGGCAGCCAGCTCCCCGCGGCGCAGCAGCAGGTCCGCGCCCGCCCCCTCCGGCGCCGCGCGCCCCGGCCGCGCCTTCAGCGCCGCCAGCGCCGCGTCCCAGCCCGCGAACGGGTCCAGCGACGTCCCCTCCGCCACGATGCGCCCCTCCGCGTCCGCGAACAGCAGCCCCTGGCCGAACGTGAACGGCCCCAGCCCGTACACCTCGGGCGCCTCGAACGGCGCCCCGCACCGGTCGTGCCACACGAACGGCACGAACCGCTCCTGCACCAGCCCCACGAAGTCCGTGTCCATGAACAGCGTCGACGGCGCATACCGCTCGATCGCCAGCCCCCGGTACTGCTCCACCACCACCAGCACCAGCCGGTCCTCCTCCTTCGCCCGCGCCGCCGCCTCCCCCCACGTCGCCGCCCACCGCACCTCCGCCCCGCACCGCGCCGCCAGCCGCCGCAGCAGCTCCGCGTCCTTCCGCTCCTCCGCATCCGCCACGGGGACGAACGCGAAGCTCTCGAGAAGCGGCTTCAGCTCCTTCTCCGCCGCCTCGAACGCGTCCGCCGGCGCCGCGACCTGCACGACAAAGATCGCGCCGTGATGCACGAGGAAACTCTGCCGCACCACGTACGGGACGTTCGCGGCGTAGCGGAACCGCAGCCACGGCGCCCGCTGCCCCGCCAGCGGCCCCTCCCCGCGCTCCAGCCCCGACACCTTCGCGTCCGCCTTCCGCCGCCCCTCCGCCGCCCCGCATGCCCCCGCCGCGTCCGCGATCGCGCCCTTGTCCACGACGTACACCGTCAGGCTCGTCTCCGTCGCCCCCTCCACCCGCGCAATCTTCAGCGTGAACGTCGTCTCCGGCGCCGGAGTCGCGTCGGTCAACGTGAAGGGCGGCTCCGGTTTCCTGATCCGGAACCCCTGCGCGGCGTTCGTGTAGGTCTCCGCGGGCTGGGCGCCGGCGGACAGCGGGAGAACAAGGAGGACGGCGAGCAGCGGTTTCATGCGGCGATTGAACCAGACAAGGGCACGGACCTCACCTCGAGAGACCGCGCGAGGAGTACAGGAGCGCCGTCGCCGCCGCCCAGATCGCCACGATCGCGGCCGAATCCCACGCCAGCGGCCCGCGCTTTCGCGCAATCCGCAGCGACAGCGCCGCGATGAGCACGAGATTCATGAGAATGGCGGCGAAGACCGTGATGGCATGACCCGGGCTCACGGACTGGAGAATGGCACCCCGCGTCCAGGCGAGATCGTCGATGAAGAGGATGAGCACGTTGAACAGAGTGCTCCCGGTGATGTTGCTGAACGCCAGGTCGTCGGCGCGGAGCCGCACGGCCGCGATCGAGACGACGACCTCCGGCAGCGACGTGGTCGCGGCGACGATGAGATTTCCCGTAAGGGTCTGGCCGAGGCCCGTCGTGGCAGCGATGCGGCTCGCGAGCGTCGGGAGGCTCGAAGCCGCCGCAACCACGATCGCCGCGTTGAGGGCGTACAGGAGAACGGCCTGTCGCAGGCCGATCCGCTTCGTGCCCGGCGCCGGCTCCTCCGCGGCGATGCCGACGTCCCGGCGGGCACTCTGCTGGATGTAAACCGCCCGGACCGCGACAACGTAGCACAGCCCGGCAACAAGGGTCCCGGCACCGACCCAGCCGACGGCCGGCATCCGGGGCCCGGCCACGACGGACATCCCGAGGATCGAGAGCAGGGCGGCCCCCAGGGCCAGCGGGAGGATGTGGTCGGCGCGCACGCGGGCCGAGAGCGGCGTGCGTCCCCCGAGCGCGTCCATCAGCGCGATGATGAGCAGATTGAACGCGCAGCTTCCGACGATGTCCCCGACTGCGATCTCAGGGAGATCATGCGCGACGGAGGAGATGCCGGTAACAAGCTCGGGGAGGGACGTGACTCCCGCGACGAGGATCAGGCCGGTCCACGTGCGGCCCAGGCCCGATTTGTCGGCAATGACGTCCCCGTACCGGGTCAGGAACGTCCCGGCGACGAGAATCACCATCGAGGCCGCGAGAAATTCGAGCCAGATCATGGTCCATTCGGGAGCAAATCGCGTTCCCGCGCACCCGGCCCAGCCCCGACCCCTGCAGCGGTCATCTCCCGGAACGACTCCCGGGCCGGCGACCCGGGGGCGCCGGCAGGCCGTGTGAAATCACCCGCGGTCACCGGACGAGACCCCGGCCACCCCCATCATCCGCGAGAGTTGCGCCAGGCTCCGCCGGATGGAAGCGAGGTCCCGCCGACCGATCTTCTCGAGCCCGCGGGCGATCACGCTCCGCGGCGGCTCCGGCGCCCGGGCGACCACTTTCCTTCCCTTCTCCGTGATGGCGACATGCAGGATGCGCCGGTCCTCCGAGGACCTCGTTCGCGTCACCAGTCCCGCTTCCTGCAGCCGGTCGATGATCCCCGTCACCGTGCTCACGTGCAGGTGCATGCGCGCCGCCAGCTGCCCCATCGAAACCGACCCCGCCCTCCGGATCGTACGCATCGCCCAGAGCTGCGGACCGGATACGCCGTGCATCCGAAGCGAGCGCTTCGAGAAGACGTCCACCTCGCGGAAGATCTCGTTGAGGGTCTCGACACACTCCTGGATGAGGCCGGCTCTGCCGGTCCGTCCGGCGCCGGAATCGGGGGAACGTCGCGTCCGGGAGGGGGGCATGGCGGGCAGAATCCTAGGAATTCGGGGAAGCAGGGTCAATTTCCTCGCGCCCCGGCGGCCGCGCCCGCGAGCACGATCGTCTGGGTCGGGTACGCAAACTCGATCCTCTTCTCGGCGAACTCCCGATAGACCCCCAGGTTGATTGCCTGCTGGATGTCCATGTACGCGTTGTAGTCCGGGCTCAGCACGTGGTAGACGACCTCGTAAACGAGCGCAAAGTCGCCGAATTTCTGGAAGTGCGCGCGGTCGAAGCGCAAGCGGCCGGGGGCGGCGCGTTCGACGATCCCGCGGAGAATGGCGGGCACCTCCTCGACCCGCTCCGGGGGAGTCCCGTAGGTGATCCCTACGGAGAAGACGACGCGGCGCTCCGACATGCGCTTGAAGTTCCGGATCCTGCTCGCCAGGAGGTCGGCGTTCGCGACCACGACCTGTTCGCCGGAGAGGCTGCGGATCCGCGTCGTCTTCAGGCCGATTCTCTCGACGGTGCCGAGGACGTCGCCGGTCACGAGGAAGTCCCCCACCTCGAAGGGTCGGTCGAGCAGGATGGACACCGACGCGAAGACGTCGCCCAGGATGTTCTGGAGGGCGAGGGCGACCGCGATGCCGCCGATGCCGACGCCCGCGAGCAGGGCCGTGATGCGGACGCCGAGGTTGTCGAGGGCGAGCAGGAGCACGACCGTCCAGACTGCGATGCGGGCCAGCACACCCGCGATCGCGAGGGTCGGCGGTACGATGCCGCTCTCCCCGCGCCTTTCGGACCACCTCACCAGCACGACGCGGATGAGGACGTTGCCCCAGACTCCCGACTGGACCAGGGCGACCGCGGTGAGGACGCGCCGCAGGGTTTCGCCGGCGGGCCCGAGCCTGAGCAGGAGGGACGCGAGGAACACGGAGACGGCGAGCAGGAACAGCGGGTGGGTGCGGACGAACAGGTTCGCGAGGGCGGGGGCGGTGCCCGCGGGGGCCCCCGCGCGCCGGACGAGCAGGCGCCGCGCGAGCAGGAGGACGGCGAAGGCGAGCAGCGCGGCGAGCGCGGCGGCGCACCAGGCCCAGGTCGGGTTCCCGAGGAAGGGCCTTGAGGCCCAGGCAACGATGTCTGCTCGGCGGGGCATGGTGCCGCCCGGGGGCTGCGCGCCGTCCGCGGGCAGGACCACCCTACGGCCCCCGCGCGGAGTGTCAAGCGGAATGAGTTTGAACTCAAACTAATCGTCGGGAGTCCTCCCGGGCGGGACTTAGAATGGGCCCGTGGCCCGCCGTCCCTCACTGCCCTCCCCGGATCCCGCGTTCGCAAGCCTGCGGATCCCCCGCGTCCGGCTCCGCCTCATCGCCCTGTCGATCGTGGCGATGTCCCCGCTGTTCCTCCTGACGCTTCACGCGGGGATGGAGGACCGGAGCCGGGCGTCGGAGGACGCCCGCCTGCAGGTACGGCGGCTCGCCCTCCTCGTGGCGGACGAGTTCGAGAAGGTCGTCGACGGGCCGCGCCAGCTCCTCTCCATCCTCTCCTCGGTTCCGGTGATCAAGTCCGGGACCGTTGCGGAGCGGCGGACGTTCCTCACCCGCATCGTCCGCGAGAACCCCGAGTACGCGAACGTGGGCCTCCTCTCCACGGACGGCCGCCTCCTGGCGTGCGGCGCCGCGACCGCCGGGGACGAGGACTTCTCCAGCCGGGCCTACTTCCGCAAGGCGCTGGACTCCGGAACCTTCGCCGTCGGCGAGTACCATCTCGGCCCGGTGACCGGCAAGCCCGGGCTCGGGTTCGCCCTGCCCCTTCTCGAAGGCGACACCCCGGTCGCCGTCCTCTTCGCCACGCTCGACCTGAGCTGGCTCGCGGACCTGCCCTCCGCCGCCGATCTCCCCGACGGATCGGAACTCACCCTCTGGGATTCCCGCGGAACCGTGCTTCTCCGGCACCCCGACACTCACCTGTGGACCGGCCGCCCGGGCGCCGCGTCCGGGATCTACGAGGCCATCCGGAACACGCCGGGCGAGGGAACATCCGAGACCCCGGGGCTGGACGGAATCCCCCGCCTCTACGCGTTCCGGCGCATCGTCCGCTTCCGCCCCCACGAAGAGGTCACGCTCTCGATCGGCGTGCCCGCGGACGTCGCCTACGCCGCCGCCCGCCGCCTCGAACGCCGCAACCTGGCCGTCCTCGCCCTCGTCACCGTGCTGGCCGCCCTCGTCGCCGCCGCCTTCGGCGAGCGCCTCGTCCTCCGGCTCTTCACGTCCGTCCTACATGCCGCAAGCACCGACGCCCTGACCGGCGTCGCCTCCCGCGGCAGGTTCCTCGCCGACGCAGCGCGCGAACTCTCCCGCTGCGTCCGGTTCGGGCGTCCCCTCGTCGCCCTGATGGTCGACATCGACCGCTTCAAGTCCGTCAACGACACGTGGGGACACGCCGCGGGGGACGACGTGCTGGTGGAGGTCGGCAAGCGGCTCCTGGAGAGCATCCGGGAGCACGACGACGTGGGGCGCTACGGCGGCGAGGAGTTCGCGGTGCTGCTGCCGGAGAGCGAAGAGGCGGAAGCGGTCGAGATCGCGCAGCGTATCCGGGTCGCCATCGCCGGCACGCCGGTGCCGACGCGCTCGGGGGCCCTGCAGGTCACGGTCAGCATCGGCGTCGCCTCCCTCAGCCCCGGCCAGGACTCACTCGCGGGGCTCCTGGCGTGCGCCGACAGGGCCCTGTACGCGGCGAAGCAGGCGGGGCGCAACCGGGTCGAAGTGGCGGCCTGACGGGCGAGGAGGGCTCCGCGCGGTCTGCAGCTGCGGCCGGTGTCGCGCCCCCCGCCGCCGCGCGCCTCATGACGTCCGCGGGCCGGTCACGCCATCCGTCTTCCCTCGGCGTCGAACCGGTGCAGGAGGGCGGGATCGATGCGGAAGCGCGTGCGCGCTGCAACCGGGGCGGCCGAGGGAAGGAGCGCGCGGAGTTCCAGGGCGCCCGCGCGGAGGGTGACGAGCTGCTGGGCGCCGAGCGGCTCGACGAGCGTGACGTCGGCGTCGCGGTCGCCGACCCCGACGGCCACGTCTTCCGGGCGGATTCCGACCGTGGCGGCCGCGTCGCCCAGGATGCTTCCCGCAAGGAGGTTCATGCGCGGGCTCCCGATGAAACTCGCGACGAAGGCCGTCGCGGGGGCGCGATAGACCTCCGCGGGGGGCGCGACCTGCTCGACGGCGCCGGCGCGCATGACGGCGACGCGGTCGGAGAGGGACATGGCCTCGGTCTGGTCGTGCGTGACGTAGACGACGGTCGCCTTCAGGGAGCGGAAGAGGGACTTGAGTTCGGAGCGGGCGCTCTCGCGGAGGAGGGCGTCGAGGTTGGAGAGGGGTTCGTCGAGGAGGAAGACCCTGGGGTTGCGAACCAGGGCGCGTGCGAGGGCGGTCCGCTGGCGCTCTCCTCCGGAAAGCTCGCGGGGGCGGCGTGAAAGAAGCGGGGACAGGCCGAGGCGTTCGGCGGTCTCGGTGGCTTTACGGGCTGCCTCGGCCTTCGAAGCGCCGCGGAGGCGGAGAGGGGTGGCGATGTTTTCGAGAACGGTCATGTGGGGGTAGAGGGCGTAGCTCTGGAAGACCATGGCGATGTCACGGTCCTTCGGTTCGACGCCCGCCATGGGGCGGCCGCCGATCTTGATCGAGCCCGCGTCGGGCTGTTCGAGGCCCGCAACGAGCCGGAGAAGCGTGGACTTCCCGCACCCTGACGGGCCGAGCACGGTGACGACCTCGCCATCCGCGACTTCCAGCGAAACGTTGCGCACCACCGGGGCACCTCGCCCCCAGCTCTTCGATACGGCGCTCAGCGTGAGGGTGGCCATCAGCCCTTCACCGCCCCCGCGCTCAACCCGCGCACGATGCCGCGCTGGAAGGCGAGCACGGCGGCGACGACGGGAAGGGTGGTGATGACGACGGCGGCGGAGATCTGGCCCCAGGGGATCTCGTAGACGGTGACGCCGGAGAGCATGGCGACGCCGACGGGGACGGTGCGGAGTTCGTCTCGGGTGAGGAAGGTCAGCGAGATGACGAACTCGTTCCAGGAGAAGATGAAGACGAGGATTGCGGTGGCGGCCAGTGCGGGGGCGGAGACGGGGAGGACGACGCGCAGGAGGACGCCGGCCCGCGAGAAGCCGTCGACGCGCGCGGCGTCCTCGAGCTCGGCGGGGAAGGCGCGGAAGAAGGAGGCGAGGCTCCAGACGGCGAAGGGCAGGTTGAGCGCGGCGTGGACGAGTGCGACGCCGAGCCGGCTGTTCAGGGCGCCGGCTTCGCGCGCCGCGACGAAAAGGGGAACGAGGAGGACGGCGGGCGGGAAGAGGGCGAAGGCGAGGATGGCCTTTTCGGCGAGGGCCGCGCCGCGGAGGCGGAGGCGGGCGAGCGCGTACGCGGCGGGGGCGGCGGCCGCGAGGGTGATCAGCGTGGAGACGGCGGCGACCAGCAGGCTGTTGAGCAAGTAGCGGGCGAACGGGCGCTGCTCGAACACGTCGCGGTAATTGTCGAGCGAGGGAGAGCGCGGGATCCAGGTCGGCGGCACGCGGAACAATTCGCCGGCGGGCTTGAGCGAGGTCAGGACGGACCACAGGAACGGACCGGCGCTGAAAAGCGCGAGCGCGGCGACGGCGACGGGGAGGAGGCGCCTCATTCCGCATGTCTCCCGCGCGCGAGGGCGCCGAGCGCCAGCGCAACGGCGAAGATGAAGGCGCCCGATACGAGCGTGATGGCGGCACCGCGCGCGGGCTCGAGGTGGCGGAAGACGCTGTCGTAGGCTTCGAGCGACACGGTGCGCGTGGCGTCGGCCGGGCCGCCGCCGGTGAGGACCCAGACGAGGTCGAAAATTCCGAGCGCCTGAATGAGGCGGAAGACGAGCGCGAGGGCGATGGCCGGCCGGAGGAGCGGCAGGGTGACCCACAGGAAGCGCCGGACGGGTCCCGCGCCGTCGAGGCTCATGGCCTCGTGCAGGTCGCGCGGCACGCCCTGCAGGCCGGCAAGCAGGATGAGCGTTACGAACGGAGTCGTCTTCCACACATCCGCCGCGATGAGCGCGGCCATGGCCGTCGCGGGTCGGCCGAGCCAGGCGACGGGCTCATTCATGAGTCCGAGAGTGCGTGGCAGGTCGTTGGCGATCCCCCAGGAGTCGCTGAAGATCCACCGCCAGGACATGGCCATGACGGCCGTCGGCAGCGCCCACGGCAGGATCGCCATTGCGCGTGCGAGCCCCCGGCCACGAAACTCGCGATTGAGGAGCAGGGCGAATGCGAGGCCGAGGCCCATTTCGAGAGTCACGGAAAGCCCGGCAAACACCAGCGTGTTCCACGCGGCACGCCCCATGCCCCGGTCGCGCAGCACGTCGCCGACCCCTCCGACTCCAGCCGCCAGCCCAACCGCCAGCGGCACCGCCAGCACGAGACCCAGCAACGCGACTGCGGGCAGGAGCCAGAGATATCGCGAACTATTTCCCAACGATTCCCCGGATTTCACTAGAAGCCTGCCGGATCGCCTCTTCGGGTGTTTCTTTCTTCACGAGCGCCGCGCTCAGGTGGCGCTGAAGGGCCTGCGAGATCTGCGAGTACCTCGCGTGCACCGGTCGCGGGCGCGCGGCCAGCAGCACCTTCAGGAGATCGGGATAGTGCGGATTCGCCGCCAGGATCTCCGCGTCCTCGAACAGCGCCCGCCGCGTCGGAATCGCGCCGTTCTTCGCGTTGAGGAGCTTCTGCTGCTCGGGCGCCGTCGCGAACTCGACGAACGTCCACGCCGCGTCCGGGTGCTTCGCCGTCTTCGAAATCCCGAATCCCCAGCCGCCCAGCGTCGCCGCGGAAGCCTTCCCCGGCGCGTGCACCATCGGCACGATCCCCACCTTCCCTTTCACCGGCGATCCATCCTCCTGCATCTTCGTCCACGCGTACGGCCAGTTCCGCATGAACGCCGCGCGCCCCTCCTGGAACGCCGCGCGAGCCTCTTCCTCCTGGTAAGTCGTCACGCCCGCCGGCGCGCCGTCCCCGACGAGCCCCGCCAGCCACCGAAGGGCCTCTACGCCCTCCGGCCGGTCGAGCACCACGTTGCCCTGCCCGTCCAGCACGTCGCCCCCGTGCCCCCATAGCACCTCGAGGAACGCGCACACCAGCCCCTCGTACTGCCGCCCCTGGAACACGAACCCGCCCCGGTCCGCCGTCTTCAGCTCACGAGCCTTCGCCGCGAGCTCCTCAAACGTCTCCGGCGGCTTCCCCGCCAGGTCCGTCCGCCAGTACAGCATCCCGGCGTCCGACCGAAGCGGCACCCGGTAGCACTTCCCCTCCCAGATCCCCGCCTTGACGTCGCCAGGCAGGAACGCAGCGCGCGCCGGCTCTGGGAAGCGGTCGTCCAGCGGTGCCAGCCAACCCTGCGACGCGAACTTCGGCACCCACACCACGTCCATCAGCACGACGTCGTACGGGGAATCCCCCGCCATGAACGCGCCGATGTACATCTCTTCCCGCGAATCCGTCGATGCCGGCCCCTCGACCATCTCCACCCGGATTTCAGGATGGGCATTGTGGAAGCGATCCACGATTTCCCTGAAGCCGCCGCCCGCGTCGGGCTGGACGACGAAGCGGATGACGGTGCCGCCGGAGTCCTTGCCGCAGCCGGGCAGCAGGGCCAGGACGGCTGAAACGGCGATCGTTCCGATCCACGCGCGCATCCAGGCCTCCTTTCGATCCGCCCGATCCGCCCGTCTCTCCCGGCCCAACCTATCCATGTCTCCACGGGCAGGCAAGCAGGATCATCCGCATTGACTTCCTCTCCCGCGCGCGTAAGGTCAGGACCATGAACCCCGAATTACTCCATCCCCCCGAGGCGCTGTCGCAATCAGAGGACGACTCATGAGCGACTTCTACCAGACCGGCGTCATCAGCACGCTCCACCGGTTCCCAGGAACGAAACTGGAGAAGATGGAAGCGGAGATCAAGCGCTTTTCCCGCCAGCAGCCGGTGACACTGCTCCTTCCGAGCCTCTGGTCCGAGTTCGAGGGCCCTGCGATGCCTCGGATCGTGGAGCAGCTCAAGCAGGTCAAGTACCTCCGGCAGATTGTCCTGGTTCTCGACCGAGCCGACGAGGACCAGTTCCGGCGGGCGCGGGCGTTTTTCGCCGAATTCCCGGTACCCGTCCGCATCATCTGGAACGACGGCCCCCGGATCGCAGGCCTGTATTCCCTCCTCGAACAGAACCAGATTCACACCGGCGAGCGGGGAAAAGGACGCTCCGTGTGGCTGGGCATGGGGTACATCCTCTCCGATGAGCGCAGCTACGCCATCGCCCTTCATGACTGCGACATCCTCACCTATTCTCGCGAGTTGCTCGCGCGCCTCTGCTACGCCGTATCGAACACGAGCATGTCGTACGAGTTCGCGAAGGGCTACTACGCGCGTGTGACCGACCGCTTCAACGGCCGTGTGACGAGGCTCCTGGTGACGCCGCTCGTGCGAACGCTCCAGAAAATGACGGCGTACCCCCCGTTCCTGGTGTTCCTCGACAGTTTCCGCTACCCGTTGGCGGGCGAGTTCGCGATGACGACCGACCTGGCGAGAATAGTGCGTATCCCGAGCGACTGGGGGCTCGAGGTGGGTATCCTGTCGGAGGTGTTCCGGAGCTGCGCGAGCCGGCGCATCTGCGAGGTGGACCTGGCGGACGCCTACGACCACAAGCACCAAGCGCTGTCTCCCGAAAACGCCGAGACAGGGCTCAACCGCATGGCCATCGACATCGCAAAGCACCTCTTCCGCACGCTGGCCAGCGAGGGGGTCACGATCTCCGATGGGTTCTTCAAGAGCGTGAAGGCGATGTACCTGCGAGAAGCGCAGGACGCACTCCGGACATACAACGACGACGCGCTGATCAACGGCCTAGCGTTCGACCGGCACACGGAGGGGCTGGCGGTCGAGACGTTTGCGCGGTCGATCGAGGCCGCCGCGCGCGCCGTGATCGAAGACCCTCTGGGCACCCCTCTCATCCCGAACTGGAATCGCGTCACGAGCGCGATCCCGGACATCCTGGAGAAGCTGCAGACGGCGGTCGAGGAGGACAACAAATGACGCTCGACACCGCGCTTCGCGAGTGGGCCCGCAACCGGCTGACCGAGATCGGATGGGCGGACCTCGTCGTCGGGATTCCCGCGTTCAACTGCGAGAGGACCATCGGCCACGTCATCAAGACGGCCGCCGAGGGGATGAGCCAGCACTTCCGGGGCAAGGCCCTCATGCTCATCGTGTCCGACGGCGGGTCCACCGACTACACGCGCGAGGTCGCCCAGAAGACGAAGATCGCCCGCGGCGTGGACAAGATCGTCACCATCTACCGGGGGGTCCCCGGCAAGGGCACCAGCCTGCGCGCCATCTTCGAAGGAGCCCTCCTCCTCGAGGCGCAATGCTGCGTCGTGGTCGACAGCGACCTGCGGAGCATTACGCCGGACTGGATCCGCAGCCTCGCCACCCCGGTCCTCCAGCAGGGATTCGACCTGGTCAGCCCCTTCTACGTCCGCCACAAGTACGACGGCACCATCACCAACAACATCGCCCGGGCCCTGACGCAGTGCCTCTACGGCAAGCGCCTTCGCCAG